>CAZYQM010000069.1:5643-8546 GCA_964649965.1 uncultured Gemmatimonas sp. | reverse complement strand
CAGGTCGAGGTGGTCGCGCGCGCGGTCGGCGCCGTCACCGAGAGCGACATCCTCCTCGCCAAGGCGTCGGGCGCCATCATCATCGGCTTCCACGTGCGTCCGGACACCAAGGCGCGCGCCGCCGCGGACCGCGAGGGCGTCGAGATCAAGCTCTACCGCATCATCTACGAGGCGGTGGCCGACGTGAAGGCCGCGCTCGAAGGCCTGCTGCGGCCGGAGGAGAAGGAAGTCGTCGTCGGCGAAGCCGAGGTGCGCGAGACGTTCAAGGTGCCGAAGATCGGCGTCATCGCCGGCTGCTTCGTGCGCTCGGGCGTCATCAACCGCCAGGGCCGCGCCCGCATCATCCGCGACGGCATCGAGGTCTACGAAGGCACCATCGGCTCGCTGCGTCGCTTCAAGGACGACGTGCGCGAGGTGAAGGAAGGCTACGAGTGCGGCATCGGCATCGAGAACTTCAACGACCTCAAGGTCGGCGATGTCATCGAGGTCTACCGCACGGAAGAAGTCGCCCGTACGCTCCAGCCGGCTTCGGCCGGCTGAGCGGCGGCCGTCCGCGGAGGGACGATGCCACCACGTGATCCACGCCGCGCCGACCGCGTCGGCGAGGCGGTGCGCGAGGAGGTCGCGGCGTTCCTCGCACGCGACGCGAAGGATCCGCGCATCAGCGGCCTCGTGACGGTGACGGCGGTCGAGATGGCCCGCGACCTGCGCCACGCCACGGTCTTCGTCAGCGTAATGGGTGACGACGCCGCCAAGGCGAGCACCCTCGAGGCGCTGACCGGAATGGCGCCCCACTTGCGCGGCCGCGTCGGCCGCGCCCTGCGCCTGCAGTTCGCGCCGGAACTCACGTTCCGGCTGGACCAGTCGGTGCAGCGCGCCGCGCGCATTGAGACGCTGCTCGCGCAACTCAAGCGCGACGAGGCGCCGCAGGACGCGGACAACGCCGACGGGGCAGGCGATGGCGACCGCGACGGCGACGTCTGACGGCCTGCTGTTGGTGGACAAGCCGGCTGGCGTCTCCTCGCACGACGTGGTGAACGCCGCCCGGCGCGCCCTCGGCGAGCGCCGCATCGGCCACGCCGGCACGCTCGATCCCTTCGCCACCGGCCTGCTCGTCCTGCTCGCCGGCCGCGCCACGCGGCTGCTGCCGCACATTCCCGACGAGCCCAAGCTGTACGAGGCGCGCGTGCGCTTCGGCGCCGAGATGGACACCGAGGACCTCACCGGCACCGTCGTGCGCGAGGCCCCGAGGCCGGACCGCGAGACGCTGCTCGCGCAGCTGTCCGCGTTCCAGGGGCGCATCCAGCAGACGCCGCCGGCCTATTCGGCCAAGCGCATCGGCGGGAAGCGCGCCTACGAACGCGCCCGCGCCGGCGAGGAGGTCGCGCTCGACCCGGTGACGATCGAGGTCTTCCGCCTCGAGGTGCCGGACGTGCAGCTCGACGCCGAGGGCCGCGTCGCCGAGGCGACAATGCGCGTTGTCTGCGGCGGTGGGACCTACGTGCGCTCTCTCGCGCGCGACTGGGCGCGGGCGGCGGGCAGCGCCGCGCATCTCGTCGCGCTGCGGCGGCTCGCCACGGGGCCCTTTCGCGTGGAGGATGCGGTCTCGCTCGAGCGCCTGCGTGCCGGCGACGCCGCGCTGCGCCGCGCGCTCGAGGCGCTGCCGGGATTTCCCGTCCAACCGCTCTCGGACGACGAGATCGCGAGGATCGTGCGTGGCATCGACATCGCGGCCGCCGTGCCGGGCGCCTGGGGTGCCTTGGTCCGCGACGACAACCGTGCCCTCGTGGCACTGGCCGAGCGCCGCGGCGCCGCCGACGATCACGGCGGCGAACGTTGGCAGCCGCGGGTGGTGATGCGTGAGGCCTGACCCCGCCTTCGGGCTGCCGCCGGAAGTGCGCGGCACGGTTTGCACCATCGGCACCTTCGACGGCGTGCATCGCGGCCACCAGTTGGTGCTGCAGCGGCTCGCCGAGCGCGCGCGGGCCCACGGGTTGCCGGCGGTGCTCGTCACCTTCGAGCCGCATCCGCTCGAGGTCGTGAATCCCGCCGCCGCGCCGCCGCTGCTCACGCTCGGCGACGAGAAGAGCGAAGTGTTGGCGGAGAGTCCGGTGGACTACGTGGTGGTCCTGCCGTTCACGCCGACCCTCGCACGCTACGAGGCGGCGGACTTCGTGGACCACGTGCTGGTCGAACGCCTTGGCGTGCGCGAGCTGCTGATCGGCTACGACCACGGGTTCGGTCGCGGACGCTCCGGCGATGCCGACGTGCTGCGTGGCCTAGGCGAGTCGCGCGGCTTCGCGGTGTCGGTGGTCGAGGCGGTGCAGGGGACGGACGGGCGGCCGATCTCGAGCACGTCCATCCGCCGGGCGATCGCCGGCGGCGACCTCGCGCGCGCGGCGGACGGATTGGGCCGCGCCTACAGCATCGGCGGCGTGGTGCAGCCCGGGGACCGGCGTGGCCGCAGGCTGGGCTTCCCGACGCTGAACCTCGGCGCGCCGTCGCCGCGCAAGCTGCTGCCGCCGGAAGGCGTGTATGCCGTGCGGGTGCAGACGCCGCGCGGCACCTTCGGTGGGATGTTGAACCTCGGCCCGCGCCCGACCTTCGGGGACGCGCATACGGCGCTCGAGGTACACTGCTTTGAGATGAGCGGCGAGCTCTACGGCGTGCGCGTGCGGGTGGACCTGCTGGCCCGCCTGCGCGAGACGCAGAAGTTCGCCGATGCCGACGCCTTGCGTGCGCAGTTGGCGAAAGACGAAGCGGCGGCGCGCGAGCTGCTCGCCCGCGCAGGGAGCGCGGGGCTGCCGTAGCGATGCCGCAACTTGTTGTTTCTGATTGACTTGGCCTTTCCCGACGGGTACTCTTCAAGGTTCTGGTTTCCCCCGGGTTTCACTTCCTTACCT
>CAZYQM010000069.1:0-5633 GCA_964649965.1 uncultured Gemmatimonas sp. | reverse complement strand
CTCCAGATGAACAGCCTGAAGGCACGCCTGCTCGTGATCGCCGCGATGGTGGTCGCGTCGGCCTGGGCGCTCTTTCCGCGGACCATCGAGGACCGCTTCCAGCGCGATGGCGTGATGGTGGATACCACCTACACGCGCATCCCCCTCAAGTACGGCCTCGACCTGCGCGGCGGGATGCATCTCGCCCTCGAGATCGACGAATCGCAGCAGCAGGTCAGCGACGTCAATGACGCGCTCGAGCGTGCGCTGCGCGTCGTGCGCTCGCGCATCGACGAGTTCGGCGTGGCCGAGCCGATCGTGCAGCGCGTCGGCGAGACCCGCATCGAGGTCGAGCTGCCGGGCATCGACGATCGCGAGCGCGCGATCGCCGTCGTCCAGCGCTCGGCCTTCCTGAGCTTCAAGATCACCGACCGCACGCAGGCGCTCGAGCGCGTGGCGCCGCGGCTCGACCAGATCGCCAAGGCGCGCGGCCTCGACGGCCCGACGGTGACGGCGACGGGTGACACGGCACGGCCGTCGGCGCTCGGCGGCATCTTCCAGACGCCGACCGACAGCGCCGCGGGCGACACGGCCGCGACGCCCACCGACGGGCCGTTCCGCCGCCTCATCGCGCCGGGTAGCCTGCCGGGCCAGTACTACGTGGCCGCCTCCGACGTGCGCACCATCGACCGCCTGCTCGCCGACAGCGCCATCCAGAGCGCGTTGCCGCCCGGCAAGGTCGTGCGCTGGGGTTCCGATTCGGTGAGCCTCTCGACGGTGTGGTACCGTCCGCTCTACGTGCTCGACAACCGTGACATCATCACGGGCGAGTACCTCGTGGATGCGAAGCCGGAGCAGGACCCGATGGAGGGCGCCAAGGTGACCTTCCAGCTGAACAACGAGGGTGGCCGCCGCTTCCGCAACGAGACGGGTCGCAACATCGGCAACAATATGGCCATCGTCCTCGACGACAAGGTGATGAGCGCGCCGGTCATCCAGGGCGCGATCGGTACGCGCGGCCAGATCACGATGGGCGGCCGCGACCTCCAGCCGGCGCAGGACCTCGCGCTGGTGCTGCGCGCCGGCGCGCTGCCGGTGCCGCTGACGGTCGTCGAGACGCGCACCATCGGCGCCTCGCTCGGCGCCGACGCCATCCAGCAGGGCATCTACTCGGGCGTCGCCGCGGTGCTGATCGTCATCGTCATTATGGTCGGCTACTACCGCTTCTCGGGCTTCCTCGCGGTGGTCGGCCTGTTCTTCTACACGATGATCACGCTGGCCATCCTCGCGACCTTCGAGGCCACGCTGACCCTGCCGGGCATCGCCGGCTTCGTGCTCTCGATCGGTATGGCCGTGGACGCGAACTTCCTGGTCTTCGAGCGCATCCGCGAGGAGCTGGACGGCGGCAAGTCCGTGCGCCTGGCCATCGACGAGGGCTTCGACCACGCCTGGAGCGCCATCGTGGACACGCACGTGACCACGGCGCTCACCGCGGCGATCCTCTACCAGTTCGGTGACGGTCCCGTGCGCGGCTTCGCCGTCACGCTGCTCGCCGGCATCTTCGCGTCGCTCGCCTCGGCGATCTTCTTCGTCCGCACGCTCTACTACGTCTGGCTCTCGCAGAAGAAGCAGGCGCCCACGACCCTGAGCATCTGATGTTCCGCATCCTCCATAACACCAACTTCGACTTCGTCCGCCAGTGGCGCCTCGCGCTCATCACGGTCGTCGTCTTCGTCGTGCCGGCCATCGTGCTCATCCCGATCTCCGGCTTCAACTACAGCATCGAGTTCACCGGCGGCACGGAGCTGCGCCTCAACTTCCCGCAGGCGCCTGACGTCGCCGACGTGCGCGCGGCGATCGCCGGCGCCGGGCTCGGCGAGGCCGAGATCACGACCTTCGGCTCGCCGAACGAGATCCGCATCCGCGCGCAGGACAAGTCGCAGGTCGAGTTGCAGGCCGCCGGCGCCGCCACCGTCGCCGACCAGATCGAGGCCGCGCTGCGCGACCGCTTCGGCGCCGACGGATTCACCCGCGCGGGCTCGGAGGCCATCGGCCCCCGCGTCGGCGAGGAACTGCGCCGCAACGCGATCATCGCCACGCTCATCGCCTTCAGCCTCACCCTGGTGTACATCTCGTGGCGCTTCGAGTGGCGCTTCGCGGTGGCCGCCATCCTCGGCACCCTGCACGACACGCTCGCGACGATGGTGTTCATCAAGTATATGAACATCGAGATCTCGCTCTTCGTCGTCGGCGGCATCCTCACGGTCATCGGCTACTCGATGAACGACACCGTCGTCGTCTTCGACCGCATCCGCGAGAACCTGCGCCTCAACCGCAAGAAGCCGCTCCGCGACACGATCAACGCCTCGGTCAACGAGACGCTGCCGCGTACGGTGATGACCGGCACCACGACGCTCGGCGCCCTGCTGGCGATGATCTTCCTCGGCGGCGACGTCATCCGCCCCTTCGCGCTGATCCTCACCTTCGGCATCGTCGTCGGCACCTTCAGCTCCATCTGGGTCGCCGCGCCGCTGGTGCTCTGGATCGAGAAGAAGTGGCCGCGCGAGACGGACGCCACGCCGCACTCGCGCGTCCCGGCGACGCGCGCCTGAGCGCCGACGTGCACGACCAGGGGCCTCGTCCGGCGTCCGCGCCTGACGGGGCCCTGTCCGTTCCGGCGCCCTTCATCGACGCGCACGTCCATCTCGCGTCCGAGCAGTTCAGCGCCGACCTCCAGCCCGTGCTCGGGCGCCTGCGCGAGGCGGGCGGGGTCGGGGCCGTCTGCATCGGCGAGTCGCTGGAGGCCGCCGCGCAGGCACGACGCATCGCCGAGGCCCATCCGGATTTCGTCTGGTGGACCGCTGGCGTCCATCCGCACGATGCGGCGGGCTTCGACCCCGCCCGCGACGTCGAGGCCCTCAGCGAGGCGCTCAGCGCCGGCGCGGTGGCCGTCGGGGAGTGTGGGCTCGACTACCACTACGACCACTCGCCGCGCGCGCTCCAGCGCCGCGCCTTCGCCGCCCAGCTCGCCCTCGCGGCCCAGCACCGGAAGCCCGTCGTCCTCCACACCCGCGAGGCCGAGGACGACACCATCGCGATGCTGCGCGAGGCGGGCAGCGCCGGCATCCGCGGCGTGCTGCATTGCTTCACCGGCTCGCCCGCGCTCGCCGATGCGGGGCTCGAGGCCGGCTGGTACGTGTCGTATGCCGGCGTCCTGACCTTCAAGAAGTGGGACGGCGACGACCTCGTGCGTCGCATCCCGCGCGACCGGCTCGTGATCGAGAGCGACAGCCCGTATCTCGCGCCCGTGCCGTTCCGCGGCAAGCGCAACGAGCCTGCGTGGTCTGCGTATACCCTGCAGCGCCTCGCCGCCGTGCGCGGCGAACCGTCGGGTGAACTCGGGACGCAGCTGGTGGCGAACACCCGACGCCTCTTCGACCTGCCCTGAGTAGTTTTCGCGGTTCCAACCCCCCAACCGAGGTGTAGGAAATACGATGAGCGTGCCGTCCGACATCGAAATCGCCCAGGCAGCCAAGCTGCGGCCCATCACCGACGTGGCCAAGGAGATCGGCCTCGGTCCCGACGACCTCGACCTCTACGGCAAGTACAAGGCCAAGGTCTCCCTCGACCTCGCCGAGCGCCCCGCCAAGGGCAAGCTCGTGATCGTCACGGCCATCAATCCCACGGCCGCCGGCGAGGGCAAGACCACCACCTCCGTGGGCCTCGCGCAGGCCTTCCGCAAGCTCGGCAAGAACGCCGTGCTCTGCATCCGCGAGCCGTCGCTCGGCCCCGTGTTCGGCGTGAAGGGCGGCGCCGCCGGCGGCGGCTACTCGCAGGTGGTGCCGATGGAGGACATCAACCTGCACTTCACCGGCGACTTCCACGCCATCAGCTCGGCGCACGCGCTGCTCGCCGCGATGCTCGACAACCACCTGCAGCAGGGCAACGCGCTCAACATCGACCCGCGCCGCATCACCTGGCCGCGCACGATCGATATGAACGACCGCGCGCTGCGCAAGGTCGTCATCGGCCTCGGCGGCCCCGCCGAAGGCGTCGTGCGCGAAGAGCGCTTCGTCATCATTCCCGCCTCGGAAGTGATGGCCATCCTCGCGCTCGCCACGGGCTTCGACGACCTCGAGCGCCGCCTCGGCAACATCATCGTCGGCTCCACCTATGGCGCCGAGCGCAAGCCGATCTACGCCCGCGACCTGAACGCGCAGGGCGCGATGGCGATGCTGCTCAAGGACGCGATCCGCCCCAACCTCGTGCAGACGCTCGAGGGCGGCCCGGCCTTCGTGCACGCCGGACCCTTCGGCAACATCGCCCACGGCTGCAACTCGCTCCTCGCCACCCGCGCCGGCCTCGCCGTCGGCGACTTCGTCGTCACCGAAGCCGGCTTCGGCGCCGACCTCGGGGCCGAGAAGTTCTTCGACATCAAGTGCCGCTTCGGCGGCCTCAAGCCGGATGCCGCGGTGCTCGTCGCGACGATCCGCGCGCTCAAGATGAACGGCGGCGCCAAGAAGACCGAGCTCGCCAAGGAAGACCTCGAGGCGCTCAAGAAGGGCGTCGTCAACCTCGAGCACCACATCGGGAACGTGCGCCAGTTCGGGATGGAGCTCGTCGTCGCGCTCAACCGCTTCCACACGGATACGGACGCGGAGATCGCGATGGTCACCGAAGCGGCGAAGAAGGCCGGTGCGCGCGTCGCGCTCAGCGAGGTCTTCGCCAAGGGCGGGGAAGGCGGCGTCGCCGTCGCGAACGAGGTGCTCGACATCCTCGCCAAGGGCGGCAGCAAGTTCGCGCCGATCTACGACGAGAAGCTGCCGATCAAGCAGAAGATCGACACCATCGTGCAGAAGGTGTACGGCGGCGCGGGCGCCGAGTACTCGGCCAAGGCCGAGCGCGCCATCGCGTACCTCGAGAGCATCGGCCTCGGCGAGACGCCGGTCTGTATGGCCAAGACGCAGTACTCGCTCTCCGACGATGCCACCAAGCTCGGGCGCCCGACGGGCTTCAAGGTCACCGTGAACGATGTCTATCCCGTCGCCGGCGCCGGCTTCATCGTCGCGCAGTGCGGCGAGATTATGACGATGCCTGGCCTGCCCAAGGTGCCCGCCGCCGAGAAGATGCGCGTGCTCAAGGACGGCTCCATCACCGGACTCTTCTAAGCCAATGCCGAACTCCGTGAAGCTCATCGCCACGTCCGACGCCCCCGCGGCGATCGGTCCCTACTCGCAGGCCACCGTCGCCGGCGGGTTCCTGTTCACTGCCGGCCAGATCCCGCTCGATGCCAAGAGCGGCGACATCGTGCCGGGCGACGTCGTCGCGCAGGCCACGCAGGTGCTCGCGAACCTGGCGGCCGTGCTCAAGGCCGCCGGCTGCGGCTGGGGCGACGTCGTGAAGACCACCGTCTTCCTCACCGATATGGCCGACTTCCCGCGCGTAAACGAGGTGTACGCAGCCGCGCTGGGGGCGGCCCGTCCGGCCCGTTCGACGGTGCAGGTGGCGGCCCTGCCGCGCGGCGTCAGCGTCGAGATCGAACTCGTCGCCAAGCTGCCGGGCTGAGTCGGTGCGCCGCGGGACTTGGGGCGTCGTCGTGGGCCTGCTGCTCGCATCTGCGCTGCCTGCGCAGGTGCGGGACGGTGGTCGCGCCG
>CAZYQM010000068.1:9916-10169 GCA_964649965.1 uncultured Gemmatimonas sp. | reverse complement strand
GCGGATGGCCACCTCGACGCCGCTGTCGCGGATGCGTCGCGCGAACTTGGCAATCTCGTTCGGCGGCGTCGGCGTGAAGCCCATCGCGCCGCCCGGATGTAACGGAATCAGGTTCACGAACGCGCCGCAGTCCTTCGCCAGCTTCGCGAGCTGGTCAGCGTGCTCGGGCTTGTCGTTCACGCCGCCGAGCATCACGTACTCGAAGGTGACGCGCCGGTCGAACTCGGCGGCCGCCTTGATCACGTCGGCCAGC
>CAZYQM010000068.1:3992-9865 GCA_964649965.1 uncultured Gemmatimonas sp. | reverse complement strand
GGATACTTGATGTTCACCGGCATCAGCGTGCCGCGCAGCTCGTCGCTCGGCGCGTGGATCGAGAGCGCGAGCCGGAACTGTTCCTTGCGCTGGCCGAGCGCGACGATGCCCGGCAGCACGCCGACGGTGGAGACCGTGATGTGCCGCGCACCGATCCCGAAACCCTTGGGGTCGTTGAGGACCGTGAGCACCTGCTCGACGGCCTTCCAGTTCATCAGCGGCTCACCCATCCCCATAAACACGATGTTCGTGGCGCGTACCGGCGGGTCGAGCAACGCGAGCTCGCGCACCTGACCGGCGATTTCGCTCACCGAAAGGTTCCGCGCGAAGCCCATCGCCCCCGTCGCGCAGAACGCGCACTGCAGTGCGCAGCCCACCTGCGACGAGATGCAGAACGTCATCCGGTCGCCGTCCGGGATGGCGACCGTCTCGATGCTCTGGCCGTCGTGCAGCTTGAACAGGAATTTGCGCGTGCCGTCCACCGACTGCTGCGCCGTGAGCAGTTCGAGGCGCGGCAGCGCGAAGTGCTGGGCGAGCAGCTCGCGGAAGGCCTTGGGGAGATCCGTCATCTGCTCGAAGCTCGCCACCGGCTTCTGCCAGAGGTGGGGAACCACCTGGCTACCGCGGAACGGCTTTTCGCCGTGGGCGACGGCGAACTCGCGGAGGGTACGTTCCGCGTCGGCGGGAGCCAAGTCGAGCAAATTCAGCATCTTGCAGAGTACCCGTTTTCGGTGCCGGAAGCAACGTGCGGTGACTTCCACCAAGTGTCTGTGGGAGTTAGATTTACGCCTTCAATGCCTGATGCGAGTCCCCCTGCCGCGGTGCCCGGCGCCGCGGCCCGCTGGACCCCCCCGATCCTCTGGGTGGCGATCATCCTCGTCGGCACGTCGTGGCCGAGCCTCAAGCTCGGGCCCGACGACCTCGCCCTCGACAAGGTCGCCCACTTCAGCGCCTACGCCATCCTCGCCGCGCTCGCGCTGCGCGCGACGCTCACGCCGCGCCGCTTGGTGACCGCGGCGTCCGTCGTGCTCGGCGTGTCGCTCCTTGGCGCCGTGGACGAGTGGCACCAGAGCTTCATCCCGGGACGCTCGATGAGCTTCCCGGATTGGGTCGCCGACACCGCCGGTGCGACTGTCGGCGTTCTTGCCGTCCGCTTGCTTCCGTTCCTCCCGCCTCGCCGCCGCCCGCTCCCATGACCGCCGCCGATCCGCTCGCCACTACGCTCCGCACCCATCTCGGGGGCGCGTTGCGCCTCGCCCACAACGGCCAGCGCGTGACGCTGGGCGGCTGGGTGCATAAGTCCCGCGACCTCGGCGGCCAGTTGTTCATTGACCTGCGCGATCGCGAGGGCCTCGTGCAGCTCGCCTTCAATCCGCACTGGACCAGCGCGGATGTCATCGCCAAGGGCGTGGGTATCGGGCTCGAGTGTGCGGTGCTGGTCGAGGGTGTCGTCGCGCCGCGGCCGGACGGCCTGAAGAACCCGGAGATGGCCACGGGCGAGATCGAGGTGCGCGTGAGCGACATCCGTGTCGTCGGGCCGGCGGTGACGCCAGCCATTCCGGTCGCGCTCGACAAGGAAGCCAAGCGTCCAGCCGAGGACCTGCGCCTGCGGCATCGCGTGCTCGACCTGCGCCGCCCGGAGCTGCAGCGCAACCTGGTGCTGCGGCATCGCCTGATGCAGATGACGCGCAACTTCCTGACTGCGCAGGGCTATCTCGAACTCGAGACGCCGATCCTCACCAAGCCGACGCCCGAAGGCGCGCGCGACTTCCTCGTGCCGAGCCGGATGCACGCGGGTGAGTTCTTCGCGCTGCCGCAGTCGCCGCAGATCTACAAGCAGCTGTTTATGTGCGCGGGATTCGACCGCTACTTCCAGATTGCGCGCTGCTTTCGCGACGAGGACCTGCGCGCCGACCGCCAGCTCGAGTTCACGCAGATTGACATCGAAGCCTCGTTCATCACCCGCGAGGACATCATCGCGATGGCCGAGGGCCTGATGGCGGCGCTGTGGGCGGAGGCTGGCATCACGGTGCCGACGCCGTTCCCGCGGATGAGCTATGCCGACGCGATGGAGCGCTACGGCTGCGATCGTCCGGACCTGCGCTACGGCCTGGAGATCCGCGATCTCACCGAGGCGTTCCGCGCCAGTGAGTCCGGGATCATCCAGTCTGCCATCGCCGCCGGTGGCCGCGTGCGCGGCATCACCGTGCCCGGCGCGGCGAGCTGGAGCCGCAAGCAGGTGGATGAGCTCGAGGCAATCGCCAAGGGCGCCGGTGCCGGCGGCCTCGTGCGTCTCAAGGTCGCCGAGGGCAAGCTCGAGGGACCGCTGGCGAAGTTCCTGCCGGCCGACGCCGCGTCGGCACTCGGTCTCACGGAAGGCGACCTGCTGCTCGCCGTCGCGGGCGCGGATCGCATCTCGAGCCCCGCGCTCGACCGCGTGCGCCAGGAGTGCGCCGCGCGGCTGAACCTCGCCGATCCGAATCGCCGCGAGTTCCTGTGGGTGCTCGACTTCCCGATGTTCGACAAGGATCCGGAGACGGGCGCGCTGGCCGCGGTGCACCATCCGTTCACGTCGCCGAACACGGACGATATGGCTGCGCGTCCGGACGCGCCGGAGACCTGGCGCGCCTTCGCGTACGACTGCGTGCTGAACGGCACCGAGCTCGGCGGCGGCTCGATCCGCACCGCCGATCCCGCCGTGCAGGCGCGGATGTTCGAGTTGCTCGGCATCGGCGACCCGGCCGACCAGGAGCGCCGCTTCGGATTCCTGCTCGAGGGCCTGCGCGCCGGTGCGCCGCCGCACGGTGGCATCGCGTTCGGCTTCGATCGCATCGCGATGATCCTTTCGAACGCCGAGTCGCTGCGCGACGTGATCGCGTTCCCGAAGACCACCGCGGCGCGGGCGCTGTTCGAAGGCGCGCCCTCGGCGGTGCCGGCCCAGGATCTGGACGAGTTGCACATCCGCGTCGAGGAGCAGGGATGACCGATAGCACGATGGGTGGCGAGAGCATCACCACGAAGCTGCCGACGGAAGGCGCCGACCTGCTCACGCTGGCTGGCGTGGCTGACGGCAACCTGTCCGAGCTGCAGCGGCTGTTCCCGGTGCGGGCGACGTTGCGTGGCGAGCAGTTGACGCTCACCGGCGCGCCGGATGCCGTCGAGAAGGCCGCGCAGGTCGCGCAGCGGATGATTGACCACGCCAAGCAGCGGCAGCCGCTGGATCCCGACGATGTGCTGCGCTTCTCGATGGAAGGGCCGGCGCGCGACAGTGGCGGGCCCGGCAAGATCGTGCTGCCCGGCGTGCGCAAGATCATCCAGCCCAAGACCAACGGGCAGGCCGAGTATATGCAGAAGATGCTCGACAGCGAGATCGTCGTCGGCATCGGGCCTGCTGGTACGGGTAAGACGTATCTCGCCGTCGCCGCGGCGGTGGACGCGCTCGCGCGCAAGCGCGTGCGCCGCATCGTGCTCGCGCGGCCGGCCGTGGAGGCCGGCGAGTCGCTGGGCTTCTTGCCGGGCGATATGCAGGCCAAGGTGGATCCGTACCTGCGGCCGCTGTACGATGCGCTCGACGACCTGATGCCGCCCGAGCGCGTGGCCCGTGCGCTCGAGACCCGCGTGATTGAGATCGCGCCACTGGCGTATATGCGCGGCCGCACCCTGGCCGACGCCTTCGTCATCCTCGACGAGGCGCAGAACGCCACGAACGCGCAGATGAAGATGTTCCTCACGCGTCTGGGCCTGAACTCGCGCGCCGTCATCACGGGCGACAAGACGCAGATCGACCTGCCGAAGCGCGAGGAGAGCGGCCTGCTGCAGGTGGAGCGCATCCTGCAGGGCATCGAGGGCATCGCGTTCCACTACTTCAGCGAGACGGACGTCGTGCGCCACCGCCTCGTGCGCGAGATCGTGAAGGCCTACGCGCAGGACGCGGGCGCGTGAGTCCCTCCGGTCGCCGGGCGGGGAAGGCCGCGCGCGCTGCCACGGGCGCCGCGCGCCGGGTCATCGTGAACCGCGAGGGGCTGCGCGTGCCCGTCGCCTCGGCGCGGCTCGCGTCGGCGGTGGACCGCGTGCTGCGGGCGGAGAAGGTGCGCGCGGCGATGGTCAGCCTCACGCTGATGTCGCCGCGCCAGATGGCGGCACTCAATCGCAAGCACCTCGGGCACGCCGGCGCCACGGACATCATCACGTTCGGATTCCGCGATCCGGCCGGCGCAGTGATCGGCGACATATACATCTGCCCGGACGTGGCGCGCGAGAACGCTCGGGCATTCGGCGTGCCGCTGCGCGAGGAGCTGCTGCGCCTCGCCGTGCACGGCGCGTTGCACGTGTTGGGCTACGAGCATCCCGAGGGTGAGGCGCGCACGCGCTCGCCGATGTGGCGTCGCCAGGAGCGCCTCCTGCGGCAGGTGCTCGCCGCGTGACTTTCTTCGCCGGGTTCATCGCGCTGGCAGCCGCGACCTTGGCGGCGCTCTGCGCCTTCGCCGACGGGGCGCTGCTCGGCTTGGATGCCGATGAGCCTCCGAGTGACGCGCGGATGCGCGCCTTGCTCGATCGCCGCGAACGCGCGCACCGCGCCTTGGCGTTCGGGCGCATCGTCGCGCAGCTGGTGAGCGGCGCCGCGACGACGGTCGCGCTGCTGGCCACGGGTTGGTTGCCGGCCGCCTGGGCGACGCCGGGCGTAGTCGTCGCCGGCATCGCGCTGCTGGGGATCACCGAGGTGGGCGCGCGCGCGGCCGGCGATGCCGCTGGGGCGCGCGGATTGTCGCGGATCGGTGGCGTGGTCGAGGCGGTCGAGTGGATCGGCGCGCCGGTGGTCACCTTCGGCCAGTGGGCCGACGATGCCCTGATGGCCCTGCTGCCGCCGCCGACGCCCGACGACGAGGACCACGAGGACGCCGTGGAGCGCTTCCGCGAAGTCGTGGCGGCCGAGGCCGACGTGACGCCGCAGGAAGAGGTGCTCATCCACGGCGTCTTCTCGCTCGGCGACACCAAGGTCGCGTCGATTATGGTGCCCCGCGTGGACATCGTCGGCCTCGAGCAGGACACGCCGTGGAGCGAAGTCGTGGACCGCGTGCGCAGCGCGCGGCACGCGCGGCTCGTGGTCTATGACGGCACGCTCGACGAAGTGGTCGGCATCCTGTACGCGAAGGACCTGCTGCCAGCGCTGCTCGCCGAGGAAGAACCCGCGGCCGGCTGGCGCTCGCTGGTGAAGCCCGCGGCGTTCATCCCCGAATCCAAGACCGTCGAGGCGCAGCTGCGCGACTTCCGCGCCTCGCACCGTCACCTGGCGATCGTCGCCGACGAGTTCGGCGGCACGGCGGGGATGGTGACGCTCGAGGACGTGCTCGAGCTGATCATCGGCGACATCCAGGACGAAGGCGACGCCGAGCTCCCGGACGTGGAGCGCGCCGACGGCGGCCGGCTCTGGATCGCGGCGACCGTGACGCTCGAGGAACTCTCCGAGCTCACGGACCACGACTGGACGCGTGGCGACGTGAGCACCGTGGGCGGGCTCGTGATGGAGATCCTCGGACGCGTGCCGAAGCCCGGCGAGACGATCGTGCTCGACGGGTACAAGCTCGTCGTCGAGCGCGTGGTGCGGCGCCGCGTGCATCGCGTGTATCTCGAGCCCGTGCTGCTGCCGCAGTCGGCGGAGGACGCGTGACCTCCTTCTGGCCGCTCATCATCCTGGTCGGTGTCGTTGGCGTGTTGACGACGGCGGCGACGGCGCTGCGCACGGTGAGCCGGATCTGGTTGCGGCACTGGGCCGAGCAGCGCCTCGCCGGCGCGGGAACGGCGACGCTCTACCTCGAACGGCCGCAGCGCCTGCTCATCGCGCTTGCTCATCACGGCCCCTTCGACGAAGGCGA
>CAZYQM010000068.1:0-3982 GCA_964649965.1 uncultured Gemmatimonas sp. | reverse complement strand
GCCGGCACGGTGTTCACGCTCGGGGCCGTGCTTGGCCTCCAGCACGGCGACGAGGGGTGGGCGCTGGCGCGCGCACTGTTGATCGCCGCGGCGTCGCTGCTGGTCTTCGGGCAGCTGGTGCCGCGGGCCATCGCGCGGCGCTGGCCCGCCGAGTCGCTGCCGCTGGTGCTGCCGCTGCTGCGCATCGTCGAAGGGCTCACGTTGCCGCTCGCGCACATCGCGCTGCGGCTCGTGTCGCGCGTGCTGGGGCCGTCGGCGCGCGCGCCGGAGACGCCGGGCGACGTGCTCGAGGACCTGCTGCGCGAAGGCGAGCTCGAGGGCGTCGGCGTCGCGGAGGAACGGGCGATCATCAGCGGCGTGGTGGAGTTCGGCGATCGCGTGGTCTCCGAGGTGATGACGCCGCGTGAGGACATCGTGGCCGTCGAGCGCACGGCGCGGGCCGACCACGTCGCGCAGTTGGTGGCGCAGTCCAAGTATTCGCGCCTGCCCGTGTATGACGGCACGCTTGACCACGTCGTCGGCATCGTGACGAGCTGGGACGTGATTGCGCGGCCGGAGTCGCCGCTGCGCGCCCCGCGTCCGGTGGCCTTCGCCGCGCCGGACGAGCCCTGCCACGCGCTGATGACGCGGATGCTGCGCGACAAGCGGCACCTCGCGATCGTGCGCGGCGCGTCGGGCGAGACGCTGGGCTTGGTGACGCTCGAAGATCTCGTCGAGGAGTTCGTCGGCGAGATCCAGGATGAACACGACGATCCGGTGACTGACGCGTGAACGAGATCCTGCTCGCAGAGCTCTTCAACGGCCGCAAGGTGGCGATGGCGCGGGCCGTGAGCATCATCGAGGACCGCCGGCGGGGCTGGGAGCAGCTCCTCGCCGCCTGCCATCCGCGCGTCGGCGGCGCACGGCGCATCGGCATCACGGGTCCGCCGGGCGCCGGCAAGTCGACGTTGACCACGCTGCTCGCCGAGGCGTACCTCGCGCAGGGCTTGCGCGTGGGCGTCGTCGCGGTGGATCCGACCTCGCCGTTCACCGGCGGGGCGCTGCTCGGCGACCGCGTGCGCATGGAGCGTGTCGCGCTGCACGAGAACGTCTTCATCCGTTCGATGGCCACGCGCGGCTCGCTGGGCGGGCTCGCGGCGGCTACCCGCGAGGTCTGCGACGTGCTCGACGCCGCCGGCGTCGACCGCCTGCTCGTCGAGACCGTGGGTGTGGGCCAGAGCGAGCTCGACATCGCGCGGCTCGCCGACACGAGCGCGGTGGTGCTGGTGCCGGAGAGCGGGGACTCGATCCAGACGCTCAAGGCCGGCGTGATGGAGATCGCCGACCTCTTCGTCGTGAACAAGTCGGACCGTCCGGGCGCCGACCGCCTGCGCAACGACATCGAGCTGATGCTCGGCCTGCGCAGCGGGGCGACGATGCGTGACGTCCCGGCGCATCACGGAGTCGATCTGAAGCGGCTGAATCCCGCGAAGGTGGCGCGCGAGGCGGCGAAGGCGAATGACGAGCAGAGCTGGATGCCGCCCGTGCTCCGCACGATCGGCGCGACCGGCGAGGGCGTGTCGGAGTTCGTGGACGCCCTCGAGCGGCACTTTGCGTATCTTGAAGCCAGCGGGACGCTCCAGCGTCGTCGCCGCGCCCGCCTGCGGGAACGCGTCGTGGATGCGGTGGAGCAGCGGGTGCGCGTGCGGTTGTGGCGCGACCCGGGTACGAACGAGTGGTTGGATGGTCGGATCCCCGCGCTCGAACGCGGCGAGACGACCCCGCTGGCCGTGGCGGAAGCGCTGATCGCGCGGGCCGTCGCCGATGGAACCCTGACCGGGAAGGACTGATGACCTCGATCTCCGATCTCGACCCGACGCTCGCCGCGATGCAGGCGGAGCTCGACACATTGCGCAAGGAAGTCGCCCAGTGGCGCGCCCGCTACGACAAGGGTCAGGTGCGCGACATCGCCTACACGAACTCCGAGAAGGAAGTCGCGCCGCTCTACACCGCGATGGACCTCGAGGGCTCGGGGGGCACCGCCTTCGAAGTGCCCGGCGTGTATCCGTATACGCGCGGCATCCACCCCACGGGCTACCGCGGCAAGCTGTGGACGATGCGCCAGTTCGCCGGCTTCGGCTCGGCGCGCGAGACCAACGAGCGCTACAAGTTCCTGCTCAAGAACGGCACCACGGGCCTGTCGGTGGCCTTCGACTTCCCGACGCTGATGGGCTACGACTCCGATCACCCGCGCTCGGAAGGCGAGGTGGGCAAGTGCGGCGTGGCGATCAGCTCGCTGGCCGATATGGAACAGCTCTTCGAGGGCATCCCGCTGGACCAGGTGTCCACGTCGATGACCATCAACGGGCCGGCGATCATCCTGTGGTGCTTCTACATCGCAGCGGCCGAGAAGCAGGGCGTGAAGCCCGAACAGCTCCGGGGGACGATCCAGAACGACATCCTCAAGGAGTATATGGCGCAGCACGCCTGGTGCTTCCCGATCGAGCCGGCGCTGCGATTGATCGTCGATATGTTCGAGTACGGCAGCCAGCACGTGCCGCAGTGGAATACCATCTCGATCTCCGGTTACCACATCCGCGAGGCGGGGAGCACCGCGGCGCAGGAGCTGGCCTTCACGCTGGCCAACGGCTTCACCTACGTGGAGCGCGGCATCGCGCGTGGGCTGGACGTGGACGAGTTCGCGCCGCGCCTCTCGTTCTTCTGGGACATCCACAACGACTTCTTCGAGGAGATCGCCAAGCTCCGTGCGGCGCGCCGCATCTGGGCGCGGCATATGAAGGAGAAGTACGGCGCCAAGAACCCGCGCTCGTGGGTGATGCGCTTCCACTCGCAGACCGCCGGCGTGACGCTGACCGCGCAGCAGCCGATGAACAACATCGTGCGCGTCGCCTACCAGGCGATGGCCGCCGTGCTCGGCGGCACGCAGTCGCTGCACACCAACTCGATGGACGAGACGCTGGCGCTGCCGACGGAGCACGCGGTGGAGGTCGCGCTGCGCACGCAGCAGGTGCTGGCCTACGAGACCGGCGTGCCGAACGTGATCGACCCGCTGGGCGGCTCGTACTACGTCGAGAAGCTCACCGACGAGATGGAGCGTGAAGCCGAGGAACTGTTCGCGCAGGTCGAGGAGCAGGGCGGGGTGGTGCCCGGCCTCGAGACGGGCTGGTTCCAGCGCAAGATCGCCGAGAGCGCGGCGCGTCAGCAGTGGGAGATCGAGCAGCATCGCCGCGTGATCGTCGGCGTGAATGCCTTCGAGAACGACGAGCGCGCGCTGACGATCCCGCTGCTCAAAATCGATGAGCAGGCGGCGCGCGACCAGGCCGAGGCGTTGGCCAAGCTGCGCCAGACGCGCGACAACGCCGCCTGCGAGGCGAAGCTGGCACGGCTCCGCGACGCGGCGCGCGGCACGGAGAACGTGGTGCCGTTCATCCTCGACTGCGCGCGCAGTTATTGCACGCTGTATGAGATTCGCGCAGCGCTCGAGGACGTGTTCGGGGCGTATCGGGAGCCGGTGTTCTTCTAGTGACGCCGACGCGCGGCGACCGGGCAGGAATGGGGGCGCCACCGAGTGATTGGTGGCGTTCGTATTTCGACGCCGGCTACCTCGACGAATACTCGCCGGTGTTCGATCTCGTCGAGGAGCGCCGGCAGGTCGCGCGCCTCACGGAACTGCTCGCGCTGCCGCACGCTGCGCGCGTGCTGGACCTCGCCTGCGGACAGGGCCGTCACGCGCACCTGTTGGCCGAGGCCGGCTTCGACGTGGATGGCCTCGACTATTCCCGCGAGATGCTGAAGGTGGCCAAGGCACGCGGCACGGGACGGACGCTGCGGTACACGCGCGGCGATATGCGCTCACTGCCGCTGCGCTGGACGCGGCGCTTCGACGGCGTCGTCAACCTCTTCACGAGCTTCGGCTTCTTCGAGGACCCGGCGGACGACGCACGGGTGCTGAAGCAGGTCGCCCGCGTGCTCAAGCGCGGCG
>CAZYQM010000067.1:2906-10217 GCA_964649965.1 uncultured Gemmatimonas sp. | reverse complement strand
CTTCTTGGGTTCGCGGGACCGATCGTTTCCAGAGAGCCCTTCGTGCCTTCGTGGTGAGCGGCAGTTCCTCGATAAGGGAGGGAACCGCAGCGCACGCAGCGGAGTATGTGTTGGAAGACGCGCGCACCTAGCCGCACCTTGTCACCGGTGCTACGATTCCCGCTCACCTGTTCCGCCCGGAGGGCACGATGCCAGAGAATGCGTTCGTGGTCCGGACGTTCCAGAACAGCATCGAAGCCGAGTTCGCGCAGGCCGTGCTCGATGCCAACAGCATCCCGTCGATGCTGCTGAAGGACAACGCGAGCGAGATGCTGCCCTTCCTCAACGTGCTGCATCCCGTACGGCTCGTCGTGCGGCAGGGCGACGTGGACACGGCCATCCGCCTGCTCGACGCGGCCGCGGCGACGGATCCCAAGCCGCCAGAGAAGCCGCTGCTCAGCTGAAGTCAAACGGCGCCGCGATGTTCGCGGCGCCGTTGTCATTTCAGCGCGCGAAACCCGCCAGCGTCGCACCCATCGCGTCGATCGCGGCCCGCGCACGCCAGAGCTCGCGGCCGTTGTAGATGAACGCGAACGCCAGCAGCTCGCCGTCCTTCGTCGTGACGTAGCCGGCCAGCGACGTGACGTCGTTCGTCGTGCCGGTCTTGCCGCGAAGGTTGTTGTCCGCCGGCGTGCGGCGCATCCGCGTGCGCAGCGTCTCCGTGCGCCCCGCCACCGGCAGCGTCGCCTGGAAGACCTCGCCCCACGGTGCCGCCTGCGCATAGGCCAGCAGGTGCGCCATCGAGCGCGCGGTCACGCGATCCAGCGTCGAGAGTCCGCTGCCGTCCGCCGCGTACACCGCGTCGCGGCGCACGCCGGCGCGATCGGACAGGAAGCTGCGCAACGCCTCGTTCGCCGCCTCCGCCGAGCCCACGCCGCGCGCGGCGAGCGCGGCGTTGCGGAACAGCAGCTCGGCGAAGTGATTGTTGCTCTCGCCGTTCATCGTCACGACCAACTGCGCCAGCGGCGGCGACGCCCAGGCGGTGAGCCGCTCGGCCTGCGGCGGAGTCGTCGCGGCGCGGGCGTGTCCGTCTACCACGATGCCGCGCTTCTGCAATGCGGCGCGGAACGCCGCCGCCACGTAGCGTTCGGGCTGCTCGACCACCACGCGGTACGTGCGCTCGCGGCTCAGCGCGCCGATCCAGCCGTGCACGCGGAAGCGGTCCTGCGTCGTGTCCTGCCAGACGCGGATGTACGCCGAGCGACTGCCCGGACGCACCGTGACCGTCGGATGGATGGGCAGCTCGATCAACGGGTCGTCGAAGCTCACCGTCGCGCCGTCCGCCGTGCTGCGCACCACGACGTTCGCGATGTTCTCGTTGACCGAGAGCGCCGAGACGCGCGAGGCATAGCCGGCCTGGAGGTACCGCGTCCGCCAACCCTCGGGCACGCGGCGGCTCTCGAAGGCTGACGCATCGCCGACGATGTCGCCGCTGATGCGCCGCACGCCGCTCGCGTACACGAGATCGGCGATGGCCTCGAGCGGCGGCACGCCGTCGTTCCAACGCCTGTAGCGGGCGCCGAGCGCCGGGTCGCCCGCCCCCTTCAGGTAGATGTTGCCCGCGAGCGTGCCGTTCGCCCCGATGCTTCCGTCGCGCAGGATGTCCGTGCGGAACTGATGCGCCGGCCCGAAGCGCTCGAACGCCAGCGCGGCCGTGTACAGCTTCATCGTCGAGGCCGGCAGCAGCATCTCGTCCGCCTCGCGGCTGAACAGCGTATCACCCGTCGCCAGCGAGACCACCATCACGCCCCATTCGCCGCGCGCCGTGCTCACGTCCACGAGGCGCGCGAGGTCGCGGCGCAGCGCATCCGTGCCGCGCGGGGTCGTCGCGCGCAGCGCCGTACTCGGCGCGGGCCGGCGCGCGGCCGTCGAGGCCGGCGGGCGCGCCACCTTCGTCTCCGTCTGTGCCTGCAGCCCGGCTGATGGACCGAGGAGGCCCACGAGCGTGCCGAGCAGGAGACAGGGACGCCGAAGCATATCCACGTAGGTTAGCACAGCACGCGGTGCGCTCAAGGGTCGGGCCGCAATTCGGCCTGTCCCGCTACGCCCGCACCTGCGCCGCCGCCTGGTCGTCCCGCTCCGTCGTGACCCACTTGAAGAAGACCACGCTCGTGAGGAGATAGAAGAACAGGCCGCCCGGGATCCACATAATGAGCCCGCCCAAGCGCTGGTCCTCGAGCGGCGAGAGACCCCACAGGCGCGGCGCGCTCGCGTAGGCCGGATACAGCACGTGGTCGGCATACACGATGAAGATCGAGATCACCGTCATCGGCAGCGTCATCACGAAGCTGTACAGCATCTGGCCGGGATAGCTCAGGCGCGGCAACTCCGGCAGCGGGCTCAGCAGCGGCCACCACATCAGCACGGCGCTCACGAGGAACATCAGGTGCTGCAGGATGTGCACCTCGTGGTAGTACATCGCCGAGTTGTACAGCGGCGGCAGGTGCCAGCTGGCGAGCACGAGGTTGAAGATCGTGAACGCGGCGCGGGGCGTGGTCACGAAGCGCGCGACGGCGGCCACCCAGCCGATGCGCAGGGCGGGCCGCAGCATCCAGCCCGGCGTGCCGATCAGCAGCAGCGGCGGCGTCACGATGGTGAGCACGAGGTGCTGCACCATATGGCCAGTGAACAGGTAGTAGTCCGAGATGTCGTGCACCGGCCCGTTGAGCGCGAAGAACATCACGGCGAGACCGGCGGTGAACGCGGTCGCCTGCAGGGCGGTCGGCCGGTGCTCCCCCCGGTGCGCGCGGGCGCGCAGGATCCACAGGGCCTGCAGCGCGAGCAGGCCGATGACCGTCGACCAGTGGACGGTGAACCCGCCCTGGCTGAGGTCGACGTTCGGGTGGAGGAAGAGTTGGGGGAGGCCCATTGCTCAAAACTACCAGAACTGCAGTTGAAAGTCGGGAGTTGCGAGTTGCGAGAGGGGCGTCCCGACAGGATCGGGACGCCCCTCGATGCCTGCGACCGCGGCGGGCCTTAGAGCGCGAAGTGCCCGAACAGGAACATAAACGCGACGATCGTCGCCATCGCGATGATGAGCGGGCCGCTGAAAAGCACGCGGAAGATCTTGTGGTCGAACTTCAGGTGCATATAGAACAGCACCACGATCGCGAACTTGGCCGCCGACATCGCGATCAGCGACGGGTTGAACAGCGGCGAGGCGACGAGTGCCGGGATGTAGTAGGCCCAGACCTCGACGACCGTGATCAGGGTGAGGATCACGAAGATCTTCAGGTACGTATTGCCCGACGGATGCGCGTGGGCGGCGTGCTGGGAATCGTGTGCCATTTCCGGTGCTCCGCTCACTGGATGAGGTAGACGAGCGTGAAGATCGCGATCCAGACGACGTCGACGAAGTGCCAGTACAGCGCCGTGATGTCCACGAGCAGCTCGTCGCCGGGGCCGGCGAGGCCGCGGCTGCGGTCCACCCAGAGCAGCGACATCAGCCAGAGCACGCCGACCGTCACGTGCGCGCCGTGGAAGCCGGTGAGCGTGAAGAACGTCGAGCCGAACAGGTTGGTCTTGATCGTCAGGCCCTCGTGCACGAAGGCCGTGAACTCGTAGGCCTGGAAGCCGAGGAAGGTCGCGCCGAGCGCGGCGGTGACGGCGAGCCAGAGCTGCGACGAGCGCTGGGCGCGGGTCCACCAGCCGGCGTTCGCCGGCATCGGCACGCCCTTGAGCTGCACGGCCTGCAGGGCCAGCACCATCGCGAACGACGAGGCCAGCAGCACGAAGGTCGAGGCCGACGTGACGGGGATGTCGAGGATCGGCTTGAAGACCTTGCCCGCCGCGTCGACGTACTCCGTGTGCGGGAACGGGCCGACCAGCGACTTGCCCTTGTAGATCAGGTACGTCGCGATGAGCGACGCGAAGAGCATACACTCCGACCCGATGAACGCCCAGATGGCGATCTTCCGGTTGTCCAGCCCGGTCGTCGTGTAGTGGTGGTGCACGTGGCCGTCCTCGTGACCGGCGGCGTGCGCAGCGGCAGTATGCGCAGACATCGTCAAAGGCTCCGGTTTACTCGAGGGGGCTGGTGAGCCACAGGTAGAGGCCGACGGCCATCGCCGCGCCTCCGCCGATGGTGAGCGTCATCGCCACCGCGAACAGGTCGTTGTGGAGGAAGAGCAGGCCGCAGAACATCACCACCATCATCGTGGCGACGAACAGCGGCTTGGCGGTGGGCAGCGGCATCGGGATGCCGAGCTCCTTGGCCGTGTGCGACTCGGTCTCCTCGTGCACCGGGACGGCGTGGCTGTCCGTGATGACCTTGGCGTCGGCGTGCGAGTGCTCGATGCCGGCGGTCTTCTCCGGGCTCTTGAGGTCCCAGAGCGGGTAGCGCGAGGTCACCTCGGGCAGCTGCGCGAAGTTGTACTCCGGCGGCGGCGAGGGGATGGACCACTCGAGCGTCGGCGCGCCCCAGGGGTCGTTGCCGGCGATGGCGCCGCGCGTGCGGCTGCGCACGAAGTTCCACACGAACACCAGCGTCGCCACGACGAGCAGGTAGGTGCCGTAGGTCGCGATCTGGTTGTAGATGTCGAAGCCCTGGCCCGCATCATACGTATAGATGCGGCGCGACATCCCCAGCAGGCCGCTGAAGTGCATCGGGAAGAACGTGAGGTTCATCCCGATGAAGTTCAGCCAGAAGTGCCAGTTGCCCAGCGACTCGTCGAGGTGCCGGCCGGTCATCTTCGGGTAGTAGAAATAGATGCCCGCGAAGATGCCCATCAGCGAGCCGCCGAAGAGCACGTAGTGGAAGTGCGCGACGATGAAGTACGTGTCGGTCTGCTGCAGGTCGGCCGGCGGCGAGCTGTGCATCACGCCCGAGATGCCGCCGATCGTGAACATCGCGATCAGCGCGATGGCGAACTTCATCGGGACGGTGAAGCGGAGCTCGCCCGCCCACATCGTCGCGATCCAGTTGAAGATCTTCACGCCGGTCGGGATGGCGATCAGCATCGTCATCACGCCGAAGATCGAGTCGGCGACGGCGCCCATCCCCACCGCGAACATATGGTGGGCCCACACGCCGAAGCCGAGGAAGCCGATCATAATGCCCGAGTACACCATCACGTTGTAGCCGAACAGCGGCTTCTTCGAGAAGGTCGGCAGCACCTCCGACACGAGGCCGAAGGCGGGCAGGATCAGGATGTACACCTCGGGGTGGCCGAACACCCAGAACAGGTGCTGCCACAGCAGCGGGTCGGCGCCGGCGGCGATGCTGTAGAAGTTCGTCCCGAAGAAGCGGTCCATCAGGAGGAAGAACAGCGCCACCGTGATCGGCGGGAACGCGAGGACGATCAGGAACTGCACGACGAACGACATCCACGTGAACATCGGCATCCGCATCAGGCTCATCCCTGGGGCGCGGAGATTGATAATCGTCGTGATGAAGTTGAAGGCCGCCGCCAGCGAGCTCACGCCGAGGATCTGCAGGCCGAGCACCCAGAAGTCGATGTTCGGCCCGGGCGAGAAGCGCGGCGTCGTCAGCGGGGCGTAGCCGAACCAGCCGCCGTTGGGCGCGAGCTGGAAGAGGATCGGCACCGTGATGAAGATGCCGCCCAGCAGGTACACCCAGTACGAGAACGCGTTGAGCCGGGGGAAGGCGACGTCGCGCGCGCCGATCTGCAGCGGGATCAGGTAGTTGAAGAACGCGGCCGAGAGCGGCATCACGACGAGGAACACCATCGTGGTGCCGTGCATCGTGAACAGCTGGTTGTACGTCTCGGCGCTGATGAAGCCCATATTCGGCTTCATCAGCTGCGTGCGGATGAGGACGGCCTCGAAGCCGCCGACAAGGAAGAAGAAGAGCGCGGTCCAGAGATAGAGCGTGCCGATCCGCTTGTGATCGACCGTCGTGATCCAGCTCCAGAGCCCGGTGTGTTGCGCCGTGCTCGCCGGCGCGGACGCCGTCGTGGGGGCAGCGATGCTAGCCATTGGTCAGGGTCTCCGGATCACTTGAGCGACCGCAGGTACGCCACGACGTCGGCGATCTGCGCATCGGTGAGGCCCGCAGTCACGGGGCCCTTGAGGATGGGGTCGTATTCGCCGACGCCGATCGTGTTCATCAGCGCGCCCGGCTTCATCGCCTTGGCGTTCTTCACCCAGCGCGCGAGATGGTGGTCGTCGTTCGGGAAGAGCCCGCCGCCCAGCGTGTGTCGGCTGGCGAAGTGCGTGAGGTCCGGCCCGATGCGGCTCAGCGCCATCGGATTGCCGTTGATGGCGTGGCAGCCGATGCAGCCACCCATCATAAACGACGTCTCGCCGCGCTTCGCATCACCCTGCGCGAGCAGGGCATCGTCGAACTGCAGGCGCGCCGGCAGCGGCGTCTGCGGCACCACGTGCGCCGGCAGCTGGCTGGCCGGGAACACATAGCCGCCCGCGGGCGCCGGCGTCGTGCCGGCGGCCGAAGCCATCGTCACGGGGGGGATCGCCGGCGCCGCGGTGGTGTCGTGCGGAAGCGCCGGACGCGCCTGGTGCGCCGCCCACGACGCGAACTCGTCGGGCTGCACCGTGAACATCCGGAACTTCATATTCGCGTGGCTCGCGCCGCAGTACTCGACGCAGAAGCCGTTGTACGCGTTCGTGCCCAGGTCCGCGTTCGGCGTGAACCAGAGCAGGTTCGTCTTGTTCGTGATCAGGTCGCGCTTGCCGCCCATCTGCGGCACCCAGAACGAGTGCAGCACGTCCGCCGTGCGCAGCACGAAGTTCGCCGTCCGGCCGACCGGCACGTACACCTCGTTCGCCGTCGTCACGCCGTACTCGGGATAGTGGAACTCCCACCACCACTGATGGCCCGTGACCTCGATCGTCAGCGCGCCCGCCGGCGCCGGCGCCTGCGTCTCGAAGATCGTCTTCACCGTCGGCACGGCGATGAACGCCAGGATCACCGCCGGGATCGCCGTCCACGTGATCTCCAGCACCGCGTTCCCGTGGATCTGCTTCGCCGCCGGACCGCCCGGCCGCTTGCGGAAGCGGAAGATCGTGTAGAGGAGGGCGACCTCGACCACCACGAACACGATCGTCCCCAGGAACAGGAGACGGTCCCACAGGCCATCGATGGCCGTGTTGAAGTCCGTGGTGTGATTGAACGTGGAATTTGGAGCGGACTCCATTCCACTGCACGCGGAGAGCGCCAGGACCGCCGCTGCCGTCAGCAGGGCTGGTGCTGCCTGGCGCAAGCGCAGCATCGACATTGTGTGTGTGGCTGGGGGGACTTGGACGGGCCGGAACCCGCCCACGGACACGACCCGAAAAAGCTATCCCACCCAT
>CAZYQM010000067.1:1285-2896 GCA_964649965.1 uncultured Gemmatimonas sp. | reverse complement strand
ACAAGCGGAGAACTCCCTATATTCCCCTTCTGGAATGAGTTAGGACCCTCCGGTCCCTACGCCGGTCCGAGGACCGTCCACCTCACTCCGGCGCCAGCTCGATGTTCACGGCGTGGTCCTTCTTCACCTTCGCCGCGTTGATCTCCAGCGCCGTGCGGATCTGCGCCACGCCCTCGCGCAACACGCGCACCTTGCCCTGCTCCCCGCCGCCGCGGCCCATCGCGATGATCATCGCCGCGACCTGGTCCGCAATCAGGCCGAACTGCGCCTTCAACTGCCCCTGCAGGTTCGTCGCGATCCGCTTGATCTGCCCGGGAAACGCGCCCGCCCCGCGGTTGTTCTTCACGTCCACCGCCATCCGCTCGACCAACCCGTGGATCGTCTGGATCGTGATCAGCGACTCCTCGATGGTCTTCATCTTCTGCGTGCCGGCGCCGTCGAGCTTCATTCCTGCCATCGTCGGACTCCCTGGTCAGTGCGCGCCGCTGACCATACCCGCCGGGTCCAGCACCCGGTCGAGCTCGGCCCGCGTCATCAGTCGCTTCTCCAACACCAGCTCCGCCACGCCGCGGCCGCTCTCCAACGCCTCCTTGGCCAACGCCGTGCACTGCTCGTACCCCAGCGCCGGCAACAGTGCCGTCACCAGGCCGATGGACCGCTCCACGTAGTCACGCATCACCTGCGGGTTGGCCTCGATGCCGACCACGCACTTCTCGCGCAGCACGCGCACCGCGTTGGTCAGCGCGCTGATGTGGCGCAGCAACCGGAACGCGATGATCGGCTCGAACACGTTCAGCTGCAGCTGTCCGGCCTCCGCCGCCAACGTCACCGTCACGTCGCCGCCGATGACGTCGAAGCACACCTGATTGACCGCCTCGGGGATCACGGGGTTCACCTTGCCCGGCATAATGCTCGAGCCCGGCTGCATCGCCGGCAGACGGATCTCCGCCAGCCCCGTGCGCGGCCCGCTGCTCAGCAACCGCAGGTCGTTGCAGACCTTGCTCAGCTTCACCGCGCAGCGCTTGAGCACGCCGCTCACCTGCACGAAGCCGCCGGTGTCACTCGTCGCCTCCACCAGGTCCGGCGCGGTGATCAACTGCAGGCCCGTCACCTGGCTCAGCTGGGCGCGCACCTTCTCCGTGTACCCGCCCGGCGCCGTGATGCCGGTGCCGATCGCTGTCGCGCCCATATTGATCTCCCGCAGCAGCGCCCGCGCCTCCTCCAGCCGGTCCACGTCCTCGGCGATCGTGTTGCCGAAGGCCGAGAACTCCTGGCCCAGCGTCATCGGCACCGCGTCCTGCAGCTGCGTGCGGCCCATCTTCACGTGCGGCGCGAACTCCCTGCCCTTCGCGCGGAACGCCTCGACCAACGCCCGCATCTGCTCCTGCAGCCCGGCGATCGCGCTGTGGATCGCGAGGCGCACCGCCGTCGGATACACGTCGTTGGTGCTCTGCGCGAGGTTCACGTGCTCGTTGGGATGCACGCGGGAGTAGGTCCCGCGCGGCACGCCGAGCAGCTCGCAGGCGCGGTTCGCGATCACCTCGTTGGCATTCATATTCGTCGAGGTGCCGGCGCCGCCCTGGATCATATCCACGCGGAAATGCTCGTGAT
>CAZYQM010000067.1:629-1275 GCA_964649965.1 uncultured Gemmatimonas sp. | reverse complement strand
TCGTGATGCGTGCCGGCGGCGATCTCTTGGCAGGCCTTGATGATCGCCTCGGCCACGTCGGCGTCGAGCGTGCCGAGCTCGCGATTCGCCCGCGCCGCCGCTTCCTTCACGTGCGCCAGCGCGACGATCAGCTCCGGAAAGCCCTGCAACGTGACGCCGGTGATCGGGAAGTTCTCGATCGCCCGCAGCGTCTGCACCCCGAAGAGCGCCGCCTGCGGCACCTGCCGCACGCCGAGCAGGTCCTTCTCGTCGCGCGTCGGCCCACCGAAGCCCGCCGCGCGGTCACGGCCGGAGAGCGTCGCGTCAGCGGCCTTGAGCCGCGCCGCCAGCACACGCGCCGAGCGCGCCAGCAGGGCCGCGTGCAGCCGCGGCTGGTCCTTGAGCAGGCCCTCGAGCGCCCGCTTCTCGAACTTCAGCGCGACCATCGGCGCGAGCACGATGCCGTCGGTGTGGTGCGAGTCGTCCTGCAGCAGGATGCTCTCGCCGACGACGTCGCCGGGGCCGAGCGTCGCGAGCCGATGCGGATCGCGCCCGCCCGTGAGTTCGATGGCCAGCGTGCCCTCGAGGATCACCCAGAAGGCCTGCCGCGGATCGCCGTTGGCGAACAGCTTCGTGCCGATCGCGTACTCGTGCCGCTCGGCGACCT
>CAZYQM010000067.1:0-619 GCA_964649965.1 uncultured Gemmatimonas sp. | reverse complement strand
GAGAGATGCCAGCGCAGCTGGTCCGGCAGGCCGGCGAAGAATGGCGTGCTGCTGAAAGCGGAGGGCGTCATACCGAAACTTACATCCCCGGCGCGCTGGTGAGCCGTCGCACGAGGCGGAACATAAACTCCAGCCCCTGATAGAACGCCTCGCTCTCGATCTGCTCGTTCATCCCGTGCGCGTTCGGCGCGCCGTAGAACAGCCCGCTCACGCCGTACACCGGGATGCCGGCGGCGCGGAAGTAGGCGCCGTCCGTCGCGCCGGTGCTCATCGTCGGCACCACCGGCGTGCCGGGGAACACCTCCTGCGTCGTCGCCTCGATCGCGCGCAGCAACTCGGGTGTCAGCGGCGAGGCCGGCGAGTTCGAGTCCTCACGCTCGACCGTGACCTTGACCGCCGTGTCGCCGATCGCCGCGATGATGCGCGCCTGCACCTGCGCGCGCGTCTCCTCGGGCAGGATGCGGCAGTTGACCGTCGCGCGCGCCCGCTGCGGCAGCGCGTTCATCGCGTGGCCGCCCTCGAGCAGCGTGGCGACGCAGGTGGAGCGCAGGCGCGAGTTGTTGGAGAAGTCCCGCGCGACGACGGCCGCCGCCGCGCTGTCGCGCTCGTTGGCCACGAG
>CAZYQM010000066.1:0-10379 GCA_964649965.1 uncultured Gemmatimonas sp. | reverse complement strand
CGGTTGGCCAGCAGGTACTCGACGCCGTTCTCCGGGCCGCCTTCCTCGTCGGCCGTGAGCGCCACGATGATGTCGCGGTCCGGCACGATCCCCTCGGCCTTCATCCGCAGCAGGATCGTCAGGTGGATCGCGCCCTCGTCCTTGTCGTCGGCCACGCCGCGGCCGTAGAACTTCCCGTCGCGCTCGATGAACTCGAAGGGCGGCAGGGTCCAGTCGGCGGGATTGGCCTCGACCACGTCGATGTGCGAGAGCAGCAGGATCGGCTTGAGCGTGCGCGAACGGCCGCGATACCGCACGATCAGGTTGCCCTTCCGCGGCGCGTTCTCCACGACGACCACGTCCTCGCGCGGGAAGCCGGCGGCGAGCATATGCCGCGCCATCGCATTGGCCGCGTCCACCGTGCTGCCGGTGGAGTGCGTCGTGTTGATCTCGACGAGCTCCTCGAGCAGCGCGCGGGCCTGGCGCTCCCAGCGCGTGAGCGCGCGCTCCTGCGCGGCGAGCGGCCGGCCCGCGGCGACGAGCGTGAGCGCGAGGATGGCGGGACGCAGGAGACGGGCGAGGCGCGGCATTGGCGATCCGGGCGGGAGTGGAGGACTGCGCAGGAACCTTGCGCCGCGCCGTCGCAGGGGGCAACTCCCCTGCGGGACCGGACGTCGCCACCGCGCACGGCCACCGATACCTTTCGCCATCGTCCGCCATCACCCCCAGGAGACCCGCGTGTCCAGCACCCGCCGTGAGTTCCTCGCTTCGTCCGCCGCCGCATTGACGGCCGCCTCGCTCGCCACGCCGTCCGCCGCCGCGTCCGGCGCCCCGTCGGCATTCCGTGCGCGCCCCACCGTCATCTCGTCGGCCAACGGCATCCGCGGCGTGAAGGTCGCTTACGATCAGATCGTCGCCGGCGGCGACCCGCTCGATGCAATCATCGCCGGCGTCAACATCCAGGAGCTCGACCCCGAGGACACCTCCGTCGGACTCGGCGGCCTCCCCAATCGCGACGGCGTCGTGCAGCTCGATGCGAGCTGTATGCACGGCCCCACCAAGCGCGCCGGCGCCGTCGGCTGCCTCGAGGACATCGCCACGCCCAGCCTCGTCGCCAAAGCGGTGATGGACTACACCGACCACATTATGCTCGTCGGGCAGGACGCCAAGCGCTTCGCGCTGGAGATGGGCTTCAAGGAGCAGAACCTGCTCACCGAGAAGACGCGCCAGGAATGGCTGCGCTGGCGCGCGCGGCTCAACCCGAACGACTCCTTCCTCGACTACGACGGCGACGTGGACATCAAGTTCACGACGGGCACGATCAATATGAACGCCGTCACCGCCACGGGAGACGTGAGCTCGGTGACCACCACCAGCGGGATGGCGTGGAAGGTGCCGGGCCGCGTGGGCGACTCACCCATCCTCGGCGCGGGCCAGTACTGCGACAACACTGTGGGTGCCGCCGGCTCCACGGGCCGCGGCGAGGCGAACATCAAGGTCTGCGGCGGATTCCTCGCCGTGGAGTTCCTGCGCCAGGGCCTCGCGCCCGAACAGGCCGGCCTCAAGACGCTCGAGCGCGTCGTCGCGATGACGGAACGCCGCCTGCTCGACGACCGCGGCCGTCCGCGCTTCGACATCCAGTTCTACGTGCTCGGCAAGGACGGCCGCTACGCCGGCGTGTCGATGTACGAAGGCGCGGGCTTCGCCGTCTGCGACGAGCGCGGGCCGCGCGTGGAAGGCTGCGCGTATCTGTATCGGCGCGCTGAAATGCCACGATGAAGGCGGAACGGTCGAGGGTGAACGGAAGCCCCGTCACCCTCTGCCGTTCACCCTTCACCCTTGGTCTTGAAGCGCTCCGCCGTTCCAGCGATGCCTTCCGCGGCACGGCCGAGCGCGTTGGCCGCCGCGGCGATCTCCTCGGTGCTCGCGCTCTGCTCCTCGCTCGCCGCCGCCACGTCCTGCATCGAGTCGGCGAAGGCCTGCGTGCCCTGCGAGAGCGAGCCCAGCTTGCCGGTGATCTCCGTCGCGAGCGACTGCCCCGCTGACGCGGACGTCGCCATCTCCGAGACCCAGCGCTCGCCGTCGGCCACGGCGCGTTCGACCTGCGTGAAGGCCTGACGCCCGCGCGCCGTCGCGCCACGCACGACTTCCACCGCACCGCGCGCCCGCAGGCCCGTCGCGCCGGCCGTCTCCATCTGCGCGATCAGCGACTTCATCAGTTGGTCCGTCTGCTCCGCCGCCTCCGCCGTGCCCTGCGCGAGACGCCGCACTTCGTTGGCGACGACCGTGAAGCCCTCACCGTGCTCGCCGGCACGCGCGGCCTCCATCGCCGCATTGAGCGCCAGCAGCTTCGACTGCCGCGCGATCTTCTGCACCAGCGCGACGAAGGCGCGGATCTCGTCCGATGCCTGCGCCAGCGCCTCGGTCGCGCGAGCGCTCTCCTGCACGTCGGTCGCCAACTCGTCGAGGCGGCGCGCGCTCTCGTCGAGCAGGCCCGCGTTCTCCGTGGCCAGCGTCTTGAGCCGCTCGTTGCGCGCCAGGCCATCGGCGGCGCCGCCCGACACGCTTTCGGCCAACGTCGCCAGCCGCGCCGCGTCGGTGTTCAGCGCGCGGATAGTCTCCGCCATCTGCGCCGCCTCGTCACTCAGCGTGCTCGCCGTCTCGGCGATGCCGCTGGCCGCCTGCGCCATATGCTCCGTGCTCGCCGTGATCTCCGAGGCGCGGGTCGTCGTCGCCGCAGCGTTCTCGCGGATCAACGTCGCCAACTGGCGCAGCGTGGCGGTCATCGCGACCATCGCCCGGCCCAGCCGGCCGAGCTGGCCGCCCGCCGACGCCGCCTCCGGCGTGCGCGTCAGGTCGCCCGCGGCGATGGCCTCCGCGACGTCGGCCAATCCGCGCAGCTGGTTGCCGACGATGGGCGAGATCACGAGCCGGAACACGAGCGCCGAGGAGGTCACCGCGACCGCCAACAGCAGGGCGAGTAGCCAGCCCAGCGCGCCCACCGTCGCCGCCTCGGCGAAGAATCCCCAGCCGGTCCACAGCAGCACGACCACCGCCACGGCGCCGAGGATCGCGCTCCAGTCGGCGAGGCGGTCGATGACGTGCGTCTCGACCCGCGCCGGATCCGCCGTCTCCGAGTTGGAGGCGGTTCCCGAGGGGGCTAGATTGAGAGGATTCCTTTCCACAGACGATGACTGCATCAGTTCCGGAGCCGATTGGGTACGACCCGACGGCCGTCGAGGCACGTTGGCGCGAACGGTGGGCCGAGCGTGGCACGCACCGCACCGACATCGCGCACGGCGAGCGCCCCTTCTACGCGTTGATGATGTTCCCCTACCCGTCGGCCGAAGGCCTGCACGTGGGGAATCTCTTCGCGTTCACTGGTTGTGATATCTATGCGCGCTTCCAGCGCCTGCAAGGTCACACCGTCTTCGAGCCGCTGGGCTACGACGCCTTCGGCATCCACTCGGAGAACTTCGCGCTGAAGGTCGGGCGGCATCCGATGGAGCTCATCCCGAGCAACATCCGGAACTTCCGCCGCCAGCTCGACCGCGCGGGATTGATGGTGGACTGGTCGAAGTCGGTGGATACCACCGACCCCAGCTACTACAAGTGGACGCAGTGGGTCTTCCTGCAGCTCTACAAGCAGGGCCTCGCGTACAAGAAGGCGGCCGCCGTGAACTGGTGCCCGTCCTGCAAGACCGTGCTCGCCAACGAGCAAGTCGAAGGCGGCGCCTGCGAGCGCTGCGGCACGATGGTCGAGCAGCGCTTCCTGGAGCAGTGGTTCTTCAACATCTCGAAGTACGCGCCGCGCCTGCTCGAGAACCTGAACACGCTGGACTGGTCGGCGACGACCAAGCAGGCCCAGCGGAACTGGATCGGCCGCTCCGACGGTGCGCGCCTGCGCTTCCCCGTGCTCGATCCGCTCGCCGACGCCGGCAGCTCCGCGGTCGCCGTGACCACCGAGGTGCGCACCAATGGGACGCACATCGAGGTCTTCACGACGCGCCCCGACACGATCTTCGGCGCGACGTACCTCGTGCTCGCACCCGAGCATCCGCTGGTGGACGAGCTCACGACGCCGATGCAGGAAGGCGTGGTGCGCGAGTACCGCGCGCGCGCGGCCAAGCAGGACCTCGTGAGCCGCAAGACGACCAAGGAGAAGACCGGCGAGTTCACCGGCTCGTACGCGGTGAACCCCGCCACCGGCGAGATGATCCCGATCTGGATCGCCGACTACGTGCTGATGGAGTACGGCACCGGCGCGATTATGGCCGTGCCGGGCCACGACGAGCGCGACTTCGAGTTCGCCACGAAGTTCGAGCTGCCGATCGTCCGCGTCGTCGCCGGCGAGGGCCAGGACGCCAAGACGCCGCTCGGCGGCGAGGCCTACGTCGGCGACGGCGTGCTCGTGAACTCCGAGCGGTTCGATGGCCTCGGCGTGAACGAGGCCAAGGTGAAGGTCACCGAGTGGCTGGCCGCGCGGCACGCCGGCGAGTCGGTCACGAACTACCGTCTGCACGACTGGTGCATCTCGCGGCAACGCTACTGGGGCCCGCCGATCCCGATTGTCTACTGCGACGCCTGCGGCACGGTGCCCGTGCCGGAGTCGCAGCTGCCCGTCGTGCTGCCCAACATCCCCGACTTCAAGCCGGACGATTCGGGCATCTCGCCGCTCGCCCGCCACGAGGAGTGGTACCACACGCCCTGCCCGCAGTGCGGCAAGCAGGCGCGGCGCGAGACGGACGTCAGCGACACCTTCCTCGACAGCGCCTGGTACTTCCTGCGCTATCCCAGCGTGGGCCGCGACGACGTCGCCTTCGACGCCGCGACCACCAAGAAGTGGCTGCCGGTCACGACCTACATCGGCGGCAACGAGCACGCCGTGCTGCACCTGCTGTACTCGCGCTTCATCACGATGGTGCTGCACGACGGCGGCCTGCTCGACTTCGAGGAGCCGTTCACCAAGTTCCGCGCGCACGGCCTCATCATCCGCGAAGGCGCGAAGATGTCGAAGTCCCGCGGCAACGTCGTGAACCCCGACGAATACATCGACAAGTGGGGCGCGGATTCCTTCCGCACCTACCTGATGTTCCTCGGACCCTTCGAGGAGGGCGGCGACTTCCGCGACTCGGGCATCAGCGGCGTGAAGCGCTTCCTCGACCGCCTCTGGATCGCCGTGCGCGACCGCGACGAGTCCGCGGCGCCCGACGCCGAGGTGATGCGCAAGCTGCACGCGACCATCAAGAAGGTCGGCGAGGACGTCCCGGCGCTGAGCTACAACACGGCGATCGCCGCGATGATGGAGTATATGAACGTGCTCCGGAAGGGCGAGCGCACGCCGGCCCGCGCCGAGGTGGAGCCGCTGGTGCAGATGGTCTCCCCCTTCGCGCCGCACGTCGCCGAGGAGCTCTGGTCAATGCTCGGCCACGCGACCAGCGTGTTCGATGCGCGCTGGCCGGCGTACGATCCTGCGATGCTCGTCAGCGACGAGATCGAACTCGTCGTGCAGGTCGGCGGCAAGACGCGCGGCAAGGTGACCGTGCCCAAGGACGTGACGCAGGACGCCGCGCTCGCCGCGGCCGAGGCGGATCCGGCGATCGGCAAGTTCATCACCGGCGAGCCGAAGAAGGTCATCCTCGTGCCGGGGCGGTTGCTCAACGTCGTCGTGTGACGTCGCCGTTTAGCGTCGTGGTGTAACTGCTTTCACCACGGAGACACGGAGACACGGAGACACGGAGGCTACGGGAGGGAATGATTGGGGGCTCGCACCGAAATGTCGGCGCGAGCCCCCAAGAAGTTGCAGTTCCTGCCGTTGCAGTCTCCGTGTCTCCGTGTCTCCGTGGTGACCGCCGTTCAAGCCACCGCGAGGATCTCGCGCTCCAGGCGCGCGTAGCTGGTCTCCATCCCCGTCGTCATCCCGCTGCCGAGCACCATATCGCGCAGCTCCTTGCTCGGATAGGTGATGACGAGGCTGAGCAGCGTGCCCGCCGGGACCGCCGTGAGCGTCATCTCGTTCCGCGTGCCCGGGCCGTCCATCCCGATCATCTGCTCGGTCGTGACGGCGCGGTGCGGCGCCGTCGATTCCAGCAGTTCGCCCGTGAAGCCGAAGCGCTGCGACTTGTCGACAGACTCCCACTCGTAGCGGTAGGTCTGGCCCACCTTCTTCGCGATCTCGCAGACCGGCATCGTCCAGCCATCGGGCCCCAACAGCCAGCGCTGCATCAGCCCCGCGTCGTGGTGCGCGCGCCAGACCTGCTCCACGCCGCCGCGGATGACGCGGCTGATGCGCACCTGCGTGTCGCTGAGGAGCTGCGCATCCACGCTGCGGTCCGCCGCGAAGGCCTTGAGGTCGGCCAGCACCGCGTCAATCTGGCCCATCGCCGACTTCGTGCCCTCGATCATCCCCATCTTCACCAGCTCTTCCATCGCCTCGACGCTCGTGAACTGCGTCACGCTGGTGTAGCGCGCGCCCTGCTTGGTGCGCTCGAAGCGGAACGACATCCGCATCGTCGGCATCGCCTCGTTGCGCTTGCCCTCTGCGTCGGCGAAGCCGTCCTCCATCTCCATCAGCGCGTACGGATCCACGTTGAGGAACTTGAACCAGCCGTGCGACTTCTCGCCGTTCGGGCCGGTCATATGGTAGTGCGACTCACCCCCGGGATAGACCTCGTGGCGCGTGAACGTGGCGGGCCACTGCTCCGGACCCCAGAAACGCTCCAGCTGGCGGGGATCCACATAGGCTTCCCACAACCGCTCCAGCGTGCACGGATAGTCCGCGACGATCGTGAGCGTGAGGGCCTTCGGGTCGGACGAGATGGACGTGATCGGCATCGCTACCTCTTCTTCGGGGGACGGGGCTCGGCGAGGATCGCGTCGAGCTGGCTGAAGCGCTCGAACCACAGGCGTTCGAGCTGTTGGAGCAGCGTGCGCGCCTGCGCGAGCCGCCCGGGATTGCCGCGCACGATGCGCTCGCGGCCCTGTGCCTGCTTGGTCACCAACCCCGCGTCCTCGAGCACGGCGACGTGCTTCTGCACCGCCGCCCAGGACATCTCGTAACGCTCGGCCAGCGTCGAGACCGACGCCGGCTCGCCCGAGAGCAGACGCGCGACGATGTCGCGCCGCGTGCGGTCGGCGAGGGCACGGAAGAGCTGGTCCAGCTCGTCGTCGGAAATCGGAGGATGTGCAACCATCTGGTTGTATGTTATCCCCGCCCTAGATTTCGCGCAAGCCCCCGCCCAGGAGACCCGGTGCCCGCCCACACGCACTACCTCTGGTTCAACACCGCGAAGCGCCAGGAGATCATCGACATCACCGACGAGGTGACGGAGCAGCTCCGGGCCAGCGGCATTCGCGAAGGCTTCGCCCTCGTCTCGGCGATGCACATCTCCGCCTCGGTCTTCGTGAATGACCACGAGTCGGGGCTCTGGCACGACATCCTGCACTGGCTCGAGCACAGCGTCGCGCCCTGGGATCCGGCGCGCTACAAGCACAACGACACCGGCGAGGACAACGCGGCGGCGCACCTGCGCTCGCTCACCGTCGGGCACGAGGTCATCGTGCCGATCACCGACGGTGCGCTCGACCTCGGGCCCTGGCAGCGCGTGTTCTACGGCGAGTGGGACGGGCAGCGGCGCAAGCGCGTGATCATCAAGCTCCTCGGCGAGCGCTGACGTCGAGACGCGCACGGCGAATGTGCTTGCGCGCAGGGCGCACGAAGGCGCCGTGGCCTGGGGCTACTCCGCGCGCAGGCCCGTGAAGTAGTCCGGCGCGACCTTCCACTTGATGTTGCAGCCGATGCTCGGCACCTGCGGCTCGGGCACGGGTTCGCCGGCCAGCACCGCGTCGAGCGCCGCGCGCAGGTCCGCACCGGTGACCGGCAGGTCGTTCTTCGGCCGCGAGGCATCGAGCTGCCCGCGGTACGCAAGCAACAGGTCGCGGTCGAACACGTAGAAGTCAGGTGTGCACGCCGCGCGATACGACTTCGCGACGGACTGCGACTCGTCGTACAGCAGCGGAAACGTGTAGCCGCGCGCCAGCGCATCCGCGGCCAGCGCGGACGGCGCATCGTCGGGATAAGCCTCCGCGTCGTTCGACGAGATCGCGATCACCGCCACGCCGCGCGTCTGGTACTCCTGCGCCAAGGTCGCCAGAGCCGGCGCGACGTGCTTCACGTAGGGGCAGTGCGCGCACAGGAAGATTACCAGCGTCGCCGGAGCCCCGGAGAACTCTTCCAACGACACCAGCCGCCCGTCGTCCACGCGCGGCAGCGAGAACGCCGGCGCCTTGGTGCCGAGCTCCAACATCGTGCTTGCCGTACGAACCATCATTCCTCCTGTGCTGCGGAAATCCCGTTCACGCACACTCGCGAGTCGCACCGCAAATGGCAACCGCTTTCATCACGAAGGTACGAAGGGCCCCCAGGATGCACACGGCCCCGCAACTCCAAGAGGCATCGCTCCCCTTGCGTCGCGGGGCCGTGGGTTCATCGCGGCTCCCTTCGTGCCTTCGTGGTGAAGCCGTTAAGAAACGGTCTGCCGAATCAGGATCCCGCGCTTCCCGAGCTCCGCCACATACGCCTCGCCCGGAATGCACTCGTCCGGCGTATGCACGCCCGTCGCCTGCACCTTGCCCATCGCCTGCAACTGCCCGGTGATGGACAGCGAGTAGCCGGTCGTGCGCATCATCGCCGAGATGCCGTTCTTCGCATCGTAGCGATCCACGAGCTCGAAGGTGTGCGCCTGCGGCTTGCCGCCCTTCGTGCCCTTCACCACGACGCGGAGCGCGACGAGGTCGGGCGAATCCTTCTTGAAGAGCCGCGGGTGCATCTGGGCGATCGCCACGTCGCGCGGGCTCACCTGCTGGCCCTTCACGTCTACCGGCGCGTCGTCAATCAGCCCGAGCTCGCGGATCGCCTCCATAATCTTCGCGTGCCCCGGATACCGCAGCGTCTTGTACTCCAGCTCCGGGATCTTGCCTTCGTAGCGGTGCGCCATCGTCGAGAGGCCGCCCGCCGTGTGGAAGGCCTCGAGCTCGCCCACCGGCGCGTCGAACTGCACCGGCTCGATCTCGCTCAACGCCTTCACCTGCACGCGCTTCTTGTCGCGCACGATCCAGCTCAGCGTCGTGTAGTAGTCGAGCACGCCCTCGATCGAGTACACGATCTGGTACTTGAGCGGACCCGTCGGCTCCTGCGGCAGCCCGCCGACGTAGATGCGCACCGACTGCGTCTCGTCGAGGCGGTCGATGCCCAGCTGCGCGAGGATGTTCACCATCCCCGGCGCGAGACCGCAGTCCGGCACCACCGTCACGCCCTTGGCCTTGGCGGCCGCGTCGAGCGTCTTCTGGTCCTGCACGATCTCGGTGTTGCCGCCGAGGTCGCAGAAGTGGGCGCCCGCGGCGATCGCCGCCTCGGTCATCGGCTTGTTGAAGTAGTACGGCAGCGCGCACATCACGGCCTGAACGCCCTGCATCGCCGCGGCGACGGCGGCGGCATCCTTCACGTCCAGCGTGATCGGCTTCAGCCGCTCGCCGCCGACGTAGGGCTGGAGGAACTTCGGGAGATGCTCGACGGATTTGTCCGCCAGGCGCACCTCGGTGATGGCATCGTTCTGCAGCAGGTCATACGCACAGGCGGAGCCCTGAAGGCCCGCGCCGAGAACTAGCATCCGCATAGTGGGGGTCCCGGATGGAGGTACTTTCTGGACAGCCTCCAAATCTACCGGATTTCCCCCTCGATTTTCACCCCGCGATGACCGACTGGCAGCAGCATCTCCTGACCTCCGACGCCGCCATTGGCGCCCTGCTCGGGCGCACCCGGACGATCGCCGTGCTCGGCATCAAGACGGCCGGCGTGGCTGCGCCGGCCCACGACGTACCGGCCTACGCCCAGCGCGCCGGCTTCAAGATCATCCCGGTGCCGGTCTACTACCCGGACGTCACAGAGATCCTCGGCGAGCGCGTGTACCGCAGCGTCCGCGAGATTGACGACCGCGTAGACCTCGTGAACGTCTTCCGCCGCTCCAAGGACATCCCGCAGCATCTCGACGACCTGCTGGCCGCGCGCCCCAAGGCCGTCTGGTTCCAGCTCGGCATCCGCAATGACGAAGTCGCCGAGGAGCTGGCGCGCAACGGCATAGACGTCGTGCAGGACCGCTGCCTGCTCATCGAGCTGCGCAACCGCGGGCGCTGACGCGCGCGGCGACCCACGCACCGAGTCGCCGCACCGAGGCGTTCGCCTCCGGCGTGAACGGCACCATCAGCTGCCAGTCGTGCGCGAGCCCGTCCTGCGGATGGAACTCGACACGCACGCCCGCCGTCTGAGCCGCCTCGACGAAGCGCCGCGCGTCATCCCACAGCACCTCGATGCGACTGGCCTCGACGATTATCGGCGGCAACCC
>CAZYQM010000065.1:7225-10478 GCA_964649965.1 uncultured Gemmatimonas sp. | reverse complement strand
CCCGCCGGCCGACGTGCTGCGCGCACTGCTCGGCGAGGGTGACGCGATGCAGGTGGCCATCGTGCAGGACCTGCGCCTGCCGCGCATCGCGTTGGGCCTCGCCGTGGGCGCGGGACTCGCCGTCAGCGGCGCCGCGCTGCAGACGACGCTGCGCAATCCGCTGGCCGAGCCCTATCTGCTCGGCGTGTCGGGCGGCGCCGCTGCGGGGGCCGTCGCCGCGGTGACGCTTGGGCTCGCCTCGTCGGCGCTGCTGCCGCTCGCCGCGTTCGCGGGCGCCGTCGCGGCGGTGTTGGTGGTGCTACTCGTCGCGCGCGCCGTGGCCGGCCACGCCGATCCGCGCGTCCTGTTGATGGCGGGCGTCGTCGTCGGGGCCTTCTGCACGGCGCTGATTATGGTCGCGCTGGCCACCGCGCCGGAGAACACCGTGCGCGGCGCGCTGTGGTGGATGATGGGCTCCCTCGGCGACGCGCAGTGGCGTGGCGTGCGCTGGATCGCGCTGTACGTGGCGATCGGCATCGCGCTGCTCGTCGTCTGGGCCCGCGACGTGGACGTGCTCGCGCTCGGCGAGGATGCCGCGGCGTCGCTCGGCTTGCCCGTGGAGCGCGTGACGCGGCGCATCTACTTCGCTGCCTCCTTGCTCGCGGCGGCCACGGTGGCCGGGGCCGGACTCATCGGCTTCGTGGGATTGATCGTGCCGGCGATCGGCCGCGCGATGGGTGCGCGCAACACGCGCGAGACCTTGCTCGCCTCGGCGCTGGCCGGCGCGGCGCTCGTGGTGCTCGCCGACCTCGTCGCGCGCAGCGTGCTGCGCCCTGCAGAACTGCCGCTCGGCGCGGTGACCGCGCTCATCGGCGTGCCGTTCTTCCTCTGGCGCCTGCGGAGGATGCGATGATCCGCTTCGAGGATGTCGTGCTGCGCTACGCGCAGGCGGCCGAGCCTGCGGTGCGCGGCGTGAGCTTCGACGTGCCACCGGGACGCATCACCGCGGTCGTCGGACCGAACGGCAGTGGCAAGAGCACGCTCGTGCGCGCCGTGCTTGGTCGGATCCCGCTCGCCGGCGGACGACTCACGCTCGACGGGCGCGACCTCGGCCAGTTCGATCGCCGCGCCGTCGCCACGCAGGTCGCCGTCGTGCCGCAGCGCGAAGAGCCCGTGTTCCCGTTGCCCGTGCGCGACTACATCGCGCTCGGGCGTCACCCGCACGGCGGGCCGTTCTCCGGCCGCAGCACCGACGACCGGCGGGCGATCGCCACGGCGATGGCCCGCGCCGACGTCGCGATGTTCGCCGACCGCGCCACCGACCAGCTCTCCGGAGGCGAGTGGCAGCGCGTGCGCATCGCGCGGGCGCTGGCCCAGGGCGGCTCCAGCCTCGTGCTCGACGAGCCCACGACGTTCCTCGACGTCGCGCACGAGATGGCCGTGTTCGAACTGCTCGACGCGCTCGCGCGCGAAGGGCAGGGCATCCTGCTCGTCAGCCACCAACTGAATCTCGTGGCCCGCTTCGCGGACCACATCGTCCTGCTCCACCGGGGGCGCATCGCCGCCGCCGGCACCCCAGCCGACGTTATGCGCGGGGAAGTCCTCGAACGAGTCTACGAGTGGCCACTCGTCGTCTCGCGCGATCCCGCAGTCGGTGCACCGGTGCTGGTGCCTCTCCGCGGCAGAGGCACGCGCTAGTGCATCCCATTCCACGCAGTCCTCAACCGTCACCCGACTTCCGTCAATGCTGAGATCACTCGTTGCCCTCGCCGCCCTGCCGAGCCTACTGCTCGCGCAGGATTCGCTCGCCACTCGCGTCATCACCGCGACCCGACTTCCCACGCCGCTCAACGCGCAGACCGCGGCGGTCACGGTGCTCGACGCCGCATCGCTGCGCGCCGAGGGCGTCACACACGTCGGCGACGCGCTCAAGCGCGTGCCTGGCATCGCGATGGCGCGCAGCTCGGGCATCGGCTCGCAGCACACCGTCTTCCTGCGCGGCGGGCAGGGCAACTACGTGCGCGTACTCGTGGACGGCGTGGCGATCAATGAGCCGGGCGGCACGCTCGACCTCGGTCGTCTCACGCTCGACGATGTCGAACGCATCGAAGTCGTGCGTGGGCCGGCCAGCGTGCTCTACGGCTCGGAGGCGGTGACGGGCGTCATCCAGGTCATCACCAAGCGCGGCGGCGGCGCGACGCGCCTGCGCAGCGAGATCGGCGCCGGCTCGTTCGGCAGCGAGCGCGGGTCGCTGGGCGCCAGCGGCAGCCTCGGCCGGCTCGGCTGGACCGTGCAGGGCGACCGCCACGCGATGGACGGCGTGCTCGCCTTCAACAACGCGTATCGCAACGACGGCATCTCCGGCGCGCTGGACTTCGCGGCGGACGCCAAGACCGACATCCGCCTCACGGGCCGCTTCAACAATTCGATGTACGAGTACCCGACGGGTTCCGCCGGCGCGCTGGAGGATCGCAACGCCGAGCGCACGGAGAACCGCGTGCTCGCCGGACTCGACGTCGCGCGCCGCTGGACGGATCGCGTCGAGACGCGCGCGCAGTACACGTGGATGGACCTGCTGCCGCGCACGAACGACGGGCCGGACGATGCGGGCGACACGCTCGGCTTCTACGGCTACTACGCCCGCGGCGCCGTGAAGCGCCGGATGGCCGACGCCCGCGCCACGCTGCGCGTCGGTGACGCGCAGTTCGTCACGCTGGGCGCCGAGTGGGCACGCGACCAGGAGCGCACGACGTCGGTGAGCGTCTCCGAGTTCGGCGACTTCCCGGACACGCTGCGGGCGGCCCGCGAGAATGCGGCGCTGTACGCGCAGTTGCTCGGCGAGCGCGGCCGCTTCAGCTATACGGTCGGCGCGCGTCTCGACGACAACTCGGCGTTCGGCAATTTCCAGACGGCGCGTCTCGGAGCGGGCTGGCGCATCAACGAGTCCGTGCGCATCCGGACGTCGGCCGGGACCGCGTTCAAGGCGCCCAACTTCTTCGAGAACTTCGCCGGCGGATTCACGCTCGGGAATCCCGACCTCAAGCCGGAAGAGTCGCGCTCGGCCGACCTCGGCGTGGACGTGACGCTCGCGACCGGCGTCCGGTTCTCGCTCACCGGCTTCGCCCAGCGCTTCCGGAACCTCATCCAGTACAACGGCGCGGCGCCGATCGGCTCGCCGAACTACGAGAACATCGTGGCGGCGAACGCAGGCGGCGTGGAGTTCGAGCTGACGCTGCCGCGCGTGGCGGGCGTGGAGCCGCAGTTCGCGCACACC
>CAZYQM010000065.1:6506-7215 GCA_964649965.1 uncultured Gemmatimonas sp. | reverse complement strand
GATCGTACGCACGGGCGAGCGTGAGGACCGCGACTTCTCGACCTTCCCGGCGGGCGTCGTCACGCTCGGCGGCTTCACCACGGTGGATCTCGCCGCCGACCTCCGCCTGCCGGGTCGCCTCGGCGAGCACGGCCGCCTCGTCCTGCGCGCGGACAACGCCACCGACGTGCGCTTCACGCAGGTGCAGGGCTTCCAGAGCCCCGGCCGCATCCTCTACGCGGGACTTAGATTGGAGCGGTGATCGAGTCCGCGGCCATCGTCCTCCACGCCTTCGACTACCGCGAGACGAGTCGCATCGTGCGACTCGCCACGCGGGAGTCCGGCGTGATCTCGGCGATCGCCAAGGGCGCGCGCCGTCCCAAGAGTCGCTTCGGCCAGGGCCTCGATCTGTTCACCGGCGGCACCGCGCTGCTCGTGCTCCACCAGAGCCGCGACCTGCACACCCTCGCCGGCTTCGATGCCACCCGCGCACGTCCCGCGCTGGCGGAGTCGCTGCGGCGCTTCGGGGCGGCCGCGGCACTGGCCGAGATCTGCCTGCGCTTCGGCACCGAGGCGACGGCCGGCGTCCACGACGCCCTCGCCGCGGGACTCGATCGCATCGCCCGCAGCGAGGACCGCGACGTGCCGGCGGCGACGCTCGCCGCCGGTTGGCGCATCGTCGGCGAGTTGGGATTCTCACCCGCACTCGACACCTGCGCACTTTGTCACC
>CAZYQM010000065.1:5584-6496 GCA_964649965.1 uncultured Gemmatimonas sp. | reverse complement strand
ATCTGCCGCCAGACGAAGACGTCCGCTTCGCGCATCGCAGCGGCGGCTCCGTCTGCGCCAACTGTCGGAACCTCGTGCCCGGCGCCCGCAGTCTGCCGGCGAGCGCCCGCGCGACACTCCTCGAGTGGATGGCCGGCTCGGACGTTCCCCTACACGACGTGCCCATCGCGCGCGCCCATCAGCGGCTCCTGCGCGAGTTCCTCGAAGAACACCTCGGCGACGGCCGTGCCTTCTCGGCATTCCAGGCCTGGGAACGGCTGGACGCCTGATTACGTCCCTGCCGAAACGGCGTAACTTCAGCGGCGTAGGGTTTGCGCAACCGAGGGGCGTGCGGAGCGCCGAGTGGCGGTCCCCGTTCCACGTTCACCGTAAAGCGCCCTCTTATGCTCAATCCTGATCGCCTGACCGTCAAATCCAGCGAAGCCATCACCGACGCGCTCTCGCTTGCGCGCCAGGCCGGCAATCCGCTGGTGCACGACACGCACCTGCTCCTCGCCCTGCTGCAACAGGACGAGGGCATCGTCGTGCCGATCCTTCAGAAGCTCGGCGTCGCGATTCCCGCGCTCACGCAGGCGGTGGAGCGCGAGGTCGCCCGCTATCCCAAGCAGAGCGACGCGCAGCCCACGCTGGCGCGCGAAGTCAGCGCCGTGCTCGATGCGGCCGAAGCCGAGGCCAAGAGGCTCGGCGACGAGTACATCTCCACCGAGCACCTGCTGCTCGGGCTTTCCGTCGCCAAGGGTTCGGAGAGCGCGAACCTGCTCAAGGCCCAGCGCGTCACCAAGGATGCGCTCGACGAGGCTCTGGAGAGCGTGCGCGGCGCGCATCGCGTCACTGACCAGACGCCCGAGAACCAGTACCAGGCGCTGCAGAAATTCACGCGCGACCTCACCGAGGATGCGCGCAAGGGCAAGC
>CAZYQM010000065.1:3107-5574 GCA_964649965.1 uncultured Gemmatimonas sp. | reverse complement strand
TCGGCCGCGACGAGGAAGTGCGCCGCGTGATGCAGGTGCTGTCGCGCCGCACGAAGAACAACCCGGTGCTCATCGGTGAGCCCGGCGTCGGCAAGACGGCGATCGCCGAAGGGCTCGCGCAGCGCATCGTCAACGGCGACGTGCCGGAGTCGCTGCGCAACAAGCGGCTCATCTCGCTGGACCTCGGCGCGCTGATCGCCGGCGCCAAGTTCCGCGGCGAGTTCGAGGAGCGCTTGAAGGCCGTGCTCAAGGAGATCACCTCGAGCGAGGGCAAGTTCGTCGTGTTCATCGACGAGTTGCACACGCTGGTCGGCGCGGGCAAGGCCGAGGGCGCGATGGACGCCGGCAATATGCTCAAGCCGATGCTCGCCCGCGGCGAGTTGCGCGTCGTCGGCGCGACCACGCTCGACGAGTACCGCAAGCACGTCGAGAAGGACCCCGCGCTCGAGCGCCGCTTCCAGCCGGTGTTCGTCGGCGAGCCGACGGTGGAGAGCACGATCGCCATCCTGCGCGGCCTGAAGGAGCGCTATGAGTCGCACCACGGCGTGCGCATCACGGACGGTGCCGTCGTGGCGGCGGCAACGCTGTCCAACCGCTACATCGGCGATCGCTTCCTGCCGGACAAGGCCATCGACCTGATGGACGAGGCTGCGTCGCGGATGCGCATCGAGATCGACTCGCTGCCGCAGGAGATCGACGAGGTCGAACGCAAGGTCGTGCAGCTCGAGATCGAGCGGCAGGCGCTGGCCAAGGAGAAGGACGCCGCCAGCGTCGAGCGCCGCACGGGCATCGAGCAGCAGCTCGCGCAGCTCAAGGAGCAGAGCGCGGGGATGAAGGCCCAGTGGCAGCTCGAGAAGGACGCGCTCGGCGAGGTCGGCCGCATCAAGACCAAGATTGACGAGTCGCGCACGCAGGTCGAGCAGGCGACGCGTAGCGGCGACCTGCAGAAGGCCGCCGAGATCCAGTACGGGCAGATCCCCAAGCTCGAGCAGGAGCTGAAGGCCGTCGAGGCGCGGCTCGCCGAGCAGGCGGGGAAGGCGCGCTATCTGAAGGAAGAGGTCACCGCCGACGACATCGCCGAGATCGTCGCGCGCTGGACGGGCATCCCCGTCACGCGGATGCTCGAGGGCGAGCGCGAGCGCCTGGCCAAGCTCGACCGTGAGCTCGCCAAGCGCGTGATCGGGCAAGACGAAGCCGTGCAGGCCGTCGCCAACGCCGTGCGCCGCTCGCGTGCCGGCCTGCAGGATCCCAACCGGCCGATCGGCTCGTTCATCTTCCTCGGGCCCACGGGCGTGGGCAAAACGGAGACGGCGCGGGCGCTGGCCGAGTTCCTCTTCGACGATGAGCACGCGATGGTGCGCATCGATATGTCCGAGTATATGGAGAAGCACGCCGTGTCGCGGCTGATCGGCGCGCCGCCGGGCTACGTGGGCTACGATGAGGGCGGCCAGCTCACCGAGGCCGTGCGTCGCCGTCCGTACAGCGTGGTGCTCTTCGACGAGATCGAGAAGGCGCATCCGGATGTGTTCAACATCCTGCTGCAGATCCTCGACGACGGGCGCCTCACGGACTCGCAGGGCCGCACCGTGGACTTCCGCAACGTCGTCATCATTATGACGAGCAACGTCGGGTCGAGCTGGATCCTCGAGCACGCGGGCGGTGACTGGGCGCTGGTCGAGACGCAGGTCACGGCGGCGCTGCGCCAGCAGTTCAAGCCGGAGTTCCTCAACCGGGTGGACGACATCGTCATCTTCCGCCCGCTGGGCGAGGCGCAGATCGGGCACATCGTGGAGCTCCAACTCGCGCGCACGGCGAAGCTGCTTGCCGACCGCAAGATCACGCTCGAGCTGACGCCAGAGGCCAAGGCATTCGTCGCGCACGAGGGCTACGAGCCGGCGTTCGGCGCGCGGCCGCTCAAGCGCGCCATCCAGCGGCTGGTGCAGAATCCGCTCGCGCTCGAGCTGCTCGAAGGCAAGTTCCACGACGGCGACCACATCCGCGCGACGGTGCAGGGCGACGCGCTCGTGTTCGAGCGTGTCGCGTGAGGCAGCGCGCGATGCGCCTCGCGCGCGCTGTCTCGGGCGCGCGGACACGACGGCGGCTCCTTGGCGTGGTCGCCGTCGCAGCGCTGGCCGTAGGGCTGGCCTGCGCGGGAAGCGACGGGAACGGCGTCGTGGCGCCTCCGCGCGATCCGGTCATTCCGCCGCCGACTCCGGCGCCCGTGTACGATCCCACGGCCTGGGTCAGCGCGAGCGACGGGACCATTCCCGTCGTGATCGTCGCGCCGCACGGCGGCGACCTCAACCCGGACTCCTTGCCCTTCCGCAGCTGCACCGGCTGCGTCACCGGCAACGACCTCAACACGCAGGCGCTGGCGATCGAGATCGCCGATGAGTTCGAGCGGCGCGTCGGTGCGCGGCCCTTCCTCGTCATCAACCGCCTGCATCGCAGCCGCTTCGATGGCAAT
>CAZYQM010000065.1:0-3097 GCA_964649965.1 uncultured Gemmatimonas sp. | reverse complement strand
GACAGCTACGCGCCGCTCTTCCCGATGTGGGACCACTGGCAGGCGAGCATCGATTCCGCCCGCGTGCGTGCGGCGCGCGTGCATCCGCGCGCCATCCTCATCGACTTGCACGGCCACGGGCACGCGATCCCGCGCCTCGAACTCGGCTACCTCCTGACGGCCACGCAACTTCGGCTCACCGACGACGGCCTGCTGGCGTACATCGGCAACAGCAGCGTCGCGCGGCTGCACCAGCTGAAGGCGGCGGGGGACACGGGCGCGATGCTCATCCGCGGGCCGCGAGCCCTCGGCTCGCGGCTCGCCGCGCTCGGCGTAGCCTCCGTGCCGTCGGATGTCACGCCCGCGCCGCTCGTCGGTGAGGAGTACTTCAACGGCGGCTACAACACGCAGCGCCACGGGTCGCGCAGCGGTGGCGCCGTGGACGCCATCCAGATCGAGAGCCACTACACCGGCATCCGCGACACGCCGGCGAGCCGCGAGGCCTTCGCCGCGAAGCTCGTCACCGCGCTGCTGGGAATGCTTGAGGACTACTACGGCTGGACGCCGCCCGCGCCGTGACCGCGCCGACTCCGGGCCCGGTGACCTTCCCGTCGCGCGCCGAGGAGGACACGTACTGGATGGGACACGCCCTCGCCGAGGCGGAGAAGGCCGCGCGGGTCGGCGAAGTGCCGGTGGGCGCGGTGCTCATCCACAACGGCCAGGTGATGGCCCGCGCCGGCAACGCGATGGTCGGCAGCAAGGACGCGACGCAGCACGCCGAGATGCGCGTGCTGAAGGCCGGCGCCTACGCCATCGGCGATTCACGCCTACCCACCGCGACGCTCTACGTGACGCTCGAGCCCTGCGCGATGTGCGCCGGCGCGATCCTCCACACGCGCGTCGGGCGCGTGGTCTTCGGCGCCTGGGACGACAAGGCGGGGATGGTGGGCAGCATCTACGACCTGCTGCGGCATCCAAAGCTCAATCATCGCCCTGAGGTGCAGGGCGGGGTGCGCGAGGCGGAGTGCGGAGCCCTGCTCACGGCGTTCTTCCAGTCGCGGCGCGGCTGACGCGCGCCGAGGTGGCGCCGGCCTACCGGCAGCGCGCGCGCTGCACGGCATCCCGCACGGCCGCCGCCGAGCGGAGCTGGCGCTCGGCGGACGGCGCGCGGAAGGTGGCGAGATAGGCGCCGTCTGCCAGGGTCACCCGTCGCAGGTAAGTGTAGCCCAAGGCCTCGAATTCGCAGCGGAGCAGCCGGGGCGGCGTCCCGTGCCGGTCGGTCGGACCGTCCGCGTCCACCACGCCGACCCGGCCGCCCGGCTTCATCGCGAAGGCCAGGTGATAGAGCAGGCCGAACGGCTGCGAGATCTCGTGGTACATATGGATCAGGATCGCGACGTCCACGCGGTCCGACGGCAGCCACGGATCGTGTGGCAGGCTCTCGATGACGTCCACGTTCCGCCAGCCGGCATCCGTGACCCGCCGACGGAGCAACGCGAGGTAGCGCGGTTCGATGTCCACGGCAAGGACGCGTCCCGAATCGCCGAGCATCGGCGAGAGCTTCGCCACGTAGTAGCCATCGCCGGCGCCGATGTCGGCCACCACCATCCCGCGACGGATGCCGAGTGCGCGCAGCACCGTCTCCGCCTCGCCGAACGCGTCACGGCGGTCCTCGGCGATCCAGCGTGGCGCCACGATGCTCGACACGGGGCGTGCCGGGTCCGGGAAGCTGTCGGCGGGCAGCCGCTGCTGCGCAGCCGCCTCGTGGACGACGGCACCGAGCGCGAGGGCGGCGAGGCCGGTCCGCGCCGCGGCGCGTCGCTTCCCGAACCAGCGGAGCAGCGCCGTGATGGTGAGGATGGTGAGCACGGGAGATGAGCGCGGCGAAGGCGGCGTTTGTTTCCTTGCCCCCGTTGAACCGCGCCCGCCTCTCCGCTAACTTCCGCAGTCTGTTGGACAGGTGGCCGAGTGGCTGAAGGCACCGGTCTCGAAAACCGGCATACCGGCAACGGTATCGAGAGTTCGAATCTCTCCCTGTCCGTGTAGCACCCGACGCGCTGGCTCTGCCGGCGCGTCGTCGTTTGCAGGGGTGCGGGGCAGGCGGCCCGCGCTTCGTCCCGGGACAGGTGGCCGAGTGGTTTAAGGCGCACGCCTGGAAAGCGTGTATACGTTAATAGCGTATCGCGGGTTCGAATCCCGCCCTGTCCGTCGTGACCGACCCGTTGCGCGGCCGTCCTCGAATCGAGGCCGGCCGCGCAAACCTTTTTGGGGCATCCGGTGTCTACTCCAGTGAACGCAGGAGCCCCCTTATGACCACCATCGTGAAGCGTACCTCAGAATCCCGCATCGAGCTGTTCGACGGCAACGGCCGCCTGATCGGCACCATCTCCCGCCCCGTGGAGTCCGAGGCCCTCGGCCCGGGCCGCGAGAAGGTGTACCTGGCCCGCCGCCCGCTGCCGCGCAGCGATCGCTCGACGCGCGACCACGCGGCCTGACGCGCGCGCTCGCGCGTCGAATCCGCGTGCGCGCGCCGCTCCCGTAAGCGCGCGTCCGCGCGCATATTTCGGGGCGATGCCTTCCGCCCCAGTCACGCTGCTCAACGCGCGCGCCGTCGCGCGTACGATCTCCCGCATCGCCGACGAGATCCTCGAGCGCAATGACGGTACCGACCGTCTCCTCCTCGTCGGCATCCAGCGCCGCGGCGTGCAGATCGCCCAGCGCATCGCCGCCGTCATCAAGGACCGCGAGGGCGTGGACATCCCGCTCGGCGCCCTCGACATCACGCTCTACCGCGACGACCTGCAGACCGTCGGGCCGCGCCCGGTCGTCGGCCAGACGCACCTGCCGAAGGCGATCGACGGCCAGGTCGTGGTGATCGTGGACGACGTGCTCTTCACGGGTCGCACGATCCGCGCCGCGCTCGACGAGCTCGCCGACTTCGGTCGGCCCTCGCGCATTATGCTCGCGGTGCTCGTGGACCGCGGTGGCCGCGAGCTGCCGATCCACGCTGACGTGGTCGGCCAGACCGTCACCGTGCCGCCCGGCGGGCGCGTGGACGTCTTCGTGCCCGAGCTCGACGGCAAGGCCATGGACCGAGACGTCGCCACCGAGGCGTTCA
>CAZYQM010000064.1:0-10483 GCA_964649965.1 uncultured Gemmatimonas sp. | reverse complement strand
ACGCGCCGTACGTACACTACCAATCACTCCGCTTCCCACCGTGTCCGACGAATTCACCGCCCAACTCCAAGCCGCCCTCGCCCCGAGCTACACGCTCGAGCGGGAGCTGACGGGCGGCGGGATGAGCCGGGTCTTCGTCGCCACCGACACCACGCTGGGCCGCAAGGTGGTGATCAAGGTGCTGCCGCCGGAGCTTGCCGCGGGCGTCAACCACGAGCGCTTCCGGCGCGAGATCCAGGTCGCCGCGCAGCTGCAGCATCCGCACATCGTGCCGCTGCTCAGCGCCGGCGAACAGGGCGCGCTGATCTGGTACACGATGCCCTTCATCCACGGGCAGTCGCTGCGCGAGACCCTCGCGCGCGGCACGCCGATTCCCGTGAAGGACGTCGTGCGCATCCTGCACGAGGTCGCCGAGGCGCTCGAGTACGCGCACGGGATGGGCGTCATCCATCGCGACATCAAGCCGGGCAACGTGCTGATGCAGGGCCCGCACGCGCTCGTCACCGACTTCGGCGTGAGCAAGGCCATCTCGGCGGCGATGCCGCAGTCCGGCTACACCAGCGCCGGAATGGCGATCGGCACGCCGGCGTATATGGCACCGGAGCAGATCGCCGCCGATCCCGCCGCCGACCACCGGATGGACCTGTACGCCCTCGGCCTGCTCGGCTACGAGTTGCTCACGGGCAAGGTGCCGTTCAAGGAAGCCTCGCCGCAGCAGACGATGGCGGCGCAGTTGACGCGCGATCCCGAGCCGGTCGAGCGCTCGCGGCCCGACGTGCCGGTGGCGCTGCGCCAGTTGCTGTCGCACCTGCTGCAGAAGTCGCCCGCCGACCGGCCCGCCAGCGCCACCGAAGTCGTCGCGATGCTGGACGCCATCGGCAGCGGTTCCGGCGAGACGCTGGCGATGCCGATGCCACGACCGTCCACGGGGCGCGTCGTCGCGATCGCCGCCGCCGGTCTCCTGCTCGTGGCCTCGGCGTGGCTCGCCGGCCAGCGCCGCGGCGAGGCGGTCATCAGCACGTTTATGCGCGATTCGATCGCCCTCGCCGAATCGCTGCAGGCGATGGCGCCGGCGGCGACGATGCTCTCGCGCGAGGATTCAATCGCCATCGCCGCGGCGGTGTCACAGCGCATCGCCCAGCGGCCCGCGCCGGCCGCGAGCGACCGCCGGGACACCGTCTCGCTCGCGCTGATGGCGGACTCGATCCGCCGCGACATCCAACGCCTCGTGCTCGATTCGATGATGCGGGCGATGCGCGTGCCGACGATGTCCGCGACGGAAGCCGCGGCACTCGCGACCGCGGCCGAGGCGGCCGCGCGCGAGGCCTCGGCGCTACGCGGGCCGCCGACCGCCGAGCGCCGCGTCGTCGTCGCGACGCCGCGTCCGTCGCGCGGACGTCCGGACCTGAACACCGCGGCCGCCGTGCTCCTGGATTCGCTGGCCGCCGGCTTCGAGCGCCATCCGCGCTTCGTCGTCGTGCCGCGCGATTCCGTGGACGCGGTGCTCGCACGCAGTCGCACGGTCGAGGCGGTACGCGAGGCGCTCGGGGCGGACATCATCGTGTCGCTGTCGTTCATCCCGACGCCCGACGATTCCGTCACGCGTATCGTGCAGGTGCGTGACCTGACACTCTCCGACGGCCGGGGTGCGAGTCGAGTCGTGCCGGCGCGCGTGCCGAATGCCGATCCCGCCCAGGGCGCGCGCGAGCTGCCGCGTCAGGCCATCCGCGCCGTGTTCGAGATGGAACAGGTCGCCCGCCAGCGCTCCGGCGGTCCCCAGGTGCGCGTGTTTGAGAGTTCCGCGCCACCGCGCCCGCCGCGCACCCCGCAGGTCCCGTAGCCGCGGCTGTGGCCGCGGCTGTGGCCGCCCGCGCTCAGCGCAGGATCGAGCGCGCGTCCGCCGGCAACTGCGCGGCGAGTCGGGAGGCGGGCACCGCATAGACGATGCGGCCGCCGCTCTCCGTGGCGCCGCCGTACACCACGCCGACCACGACGCCGCGGCGATCGAAGACCGGTGAGCCGCTCGACCCCTGCGCGGCGAACGCATCGAGCTGCATCGTGTCCGGCACGCGCTTGCTCACCGTGCCCACGCTCAGCGTGGCCGACGGCGTCACCGTGTTGATGCTGCCGTTCATCCCGGCGGTGGCGGTGCCAAGCGGATACCCGAGGATGGCCACGGGGCGGCCGACGCCGACCGAGGCATCGTCCCGCGCGACGCCGTTCACGGTCGGATAGGTGCCGGCCGAGGTCAGGCGCAGGAAGGCCAGCTCGTCCGTCTCGCTCACCACTTCGATGCTCGCGCGCTTCCACTGTCCGCTCGTGCCATCGAAGGCCACGGCGATGCGCTGCGCCTGCGTGCCGTCGGGCTGCTGCACGACGTGCCGGTTGGTGACGATCAGCCCGCTCGGCAACACGTTGAAGCCCGTGCCCGTCGAGCGCGACGAGTCGGGGAACTCGACGACGAGAAAGACCATCGCGCGCTGGTTGGCTTCGGCGATGGCGGCATAGTCCATCCCTGCGAGCGAGGCCGTGCGGGCCTGCGACTCGCGCACGGCCTCGGCCGCGGCGGTGAGGTCGCCACCGCGGGCCTGCTGCGCCTGCAGCTCGCGCGCGAGCCGCTGCGATTCGGCGCGCGCCGCCTCGAGGGAGGCTTCGGCGATTCCCGTCTCGCCCAGGCGCGCCTCGAGCGCGCGCGAGAGCGAATCGTTGGCCGCGACGAGCGCCGCCAGTTGTTCACGCGTCTCTTCCGCGCTCTTGCGCGTCATCCACACCGCGGCGAGCGCGACGACGATCATCACCGCCGTGAGGCCGGCGACCACGCGCTTGAGCGCACCGGTCTGCTTCTCGACGGCCATCGCGATGCGCACGTCCGTGCTGGGTCGTCCCTGCCGCGACGCACGGCCGGATGGCGTGGGTGCGGCGGCGGTGGGAGCCGGCGCACCGCGGGCCGCCGAGGCGCTCGCCTGATCACCGACGACGCGGAACTCGCACTGCGGACCGTTCGTGCCGAAGGTAATCACATCACCGTCGGTCAGGGTGCGCTCGCCGGAGAACGCCTGCCCGTTCACGTAGGTGCCGTTCGTGGAGTTGAGGTCCACGAGCACATAGCGATCGCCGACGACGCGCAGTTCGGCGTGCCGCGACGACACGTCGAGGTCGCGCTCGGCGTCGAAGCGCAGGTCGTTGATCGGGTGGCGCCCGATGGCGACGATGGATTTCTCGAAGCGGTCGCGCGCGCCGGCGCGCGCCCCCGAGGTGATGCGGAACTCGACGGCCATCAGCCGCGGCTCAGCCAGAAGTAGAGGGCGACGAAGGCCACCAGCACGGCCAGCCCCCCGAAGTAGATGCGCAACGTGCTCGCCGGGATGCGACCGCCCGGTGGAGGCGGCGCGGGGAGCTTGGCGCGCACGGCCTGCGGCGCGATCTCCGCCGTCGGACCCTTGCCGGCATTGCCGACCGCCACCTTCGGCGGCGCGAGCTTCGCCGTCTCGACCGTCGGCACCTCAGACTGGTCGTCGTCCTCGTCGTCCATCGCGCTCAACTGCGGGATCGAGCTGCGGTCGAGCGGTACCGTGGGGCGCTCCTGCGAGCCGCGATAGACGCGATGCGCCAACACCTCGGCGCCGCTCACCGGCAGCCCGTCGCCCTCGAAGCGCGCCGCGACCACGGTGATGTTGTCCGGGCCGCCCGCCTCGTTGGCAAGGTCGATCAGCTTCTTGCAGACGTTCACGAGGTCGGGCTCCGTCTTCACGACCTCGGCGATCTCGTTGGCGCGCACCTGACCCGACAGGCCGTCGGAGCAGAGGATGAGCACATCGCCGCGCATCACCTGTTGCGAGGTGAGGTCCACCTTGATCTTCGCTTCGGGACCAAGCGCCTGCAGGATGATGTTGCGGCGTTCGCTGACCTCGGCTTCCTCGGGCGTCATCTCGCCGGCCTCGATCAGCTTCTGCATCAGCGACTGGTCCTTCGTGATCTGGATGGCTTCGCCGTTGCGCACGATGTAGCCGCGCGAGTCGCCGACCTGGCAGAGGAACAGCGTGTCGCCGAGCAGGCCGGCGAGCGTGGCCGTGGTGCCCATCCCGCGGTTCTCGGGATGCGCCGCCGCGTAGGAGTGGATGCGGGCGTTCGCGGTCTCGGTGGAGGCCTTCAGCGCGTGGGCGAAGGTCTCCGGGTCGGTGGATTGCGAGTTGCGCCAGCGCGCATCGAGCTCGGCGAGCATCGTCTCCACGGCCATCTGGCTCGCGACCTCGCCCGCCGCCGCGCCGCCCATTCCATCGGCGACCATAAAGAACGAACCGCGCGGTCCGCACTCGTGCTGGCGTACCTCCGGCTGCAGCGACGCGTTGAACGTCGTCAGGTCCGCGACGGCGAATGTGTCCTCGTTGTGCTCACGGGTACGACCGACGTCCGTGCGTCCGAAGACGTGGACGATGACCTTGCCGTTGGGAGTCGAAGATCCCGTCACGAGAGGCGGGTGCGAGGTGGAATGGAACGCGACAGGGGGAAGTTACAGGTCACTCGCGGAGGGCGCGAGGTAGAAATGCGCCCTGCGGGGGTGATGTGCGTCACGGGCAACCCGACATACCGCGCAACGAGCGGGCGAACGAAATCTGTTCGGGGTGCAGTAGGCGCGAGGCGGCAACTTGCGCTCCGATGCGACAAACTTCGTCGTTGATGCCGAGCTGGTAGTTCGCAAGCAGAAGCACGTATCTCGCATCATCGCGCTGCAGTCCGGTGAGCGTCGGTTCGATCGCGCTGATTTCGCGGATAGCCTGACGAGCCACACCCGCCGCCTGGAGCGAGTCTTCGGCGTTCTCGAGGTCTTCGATGCGGGCCTTCCAGGTCGCGAGTGTCTGAGCCACGCCGGAGTTCGCTGCGGTGGAATTGGCCGGCGGCGTCGTCGTGCCGCCGGGATTGGTCGGTCGCGGGTCCGTACGCGGCGACTCGCTGCCGGGGTTCATCGGGTTGTTCAACTGTGTGGTCTGGGGCGCCTGCGGGTTCGATTGCGTCCCCGTCTGCCCACCGGCCGGCGTGCCGTCCGTGCCGCCCGCGGGCGGCTGCTGCGCGACCTGTTGCGTCGTCGTATCACCGACGGTCGGCGTCTCGGCGCCACCCATAAACTTCGTCGCGCCGAAGTAGCCGAGCACCGCGACCGCCGCGATGCCCACGCCGATCGGCAGCACCGACGACTTCTTCGCCGGGACCGCAGCCGCTGCCTTGGCCGGCGACTTCGCCTCGTCACGGCCGGCGACGCGCGTCTTCGGCATCGGGGCCGCAGCCATCGGCGCCGTCTTGCCGGCCGCCGCGGCGACGTCCGCCGCGCCGATCACCATCGTCGCGCCTTCGGTGGCCTGCGTGGACGGCATCTCCGCCACCACGGCGGCGAACTCGCGCCCGAACTGCGCGGCGCTCTGGTAGCGCTCGGCCGCATCGCGGGCCAAGGCGGTGTCCATCACCCTCTGGAGGTTCTCCGGCCACGCGATGTCGGGCCGGATCTCGGCCAGCGTACGCGGACGGTCGGTGAGGCGCATAATCATCGCCTCCTGCGCCGACTCGCTCGGGAACGGCAGCTTGCCCGTGAGGCAGTTGAACGCGACGAGGCCCAGCGAATAGGTGTCGCTGCGGCCGTCGAGCTTGTCGCCGGCGAGCTGCTCGGGGCTCATATACTCCGGCGTGCCGACGACGAGGCCGGTCTTCGTCACCTTCTGCGCGTCGCTGGAGCTGGCCTTCGCGATGCCGAAGTCCACGACCTTCACGAGATCCGAGCCGTCGCGGTTCTTCGCGACCATAATGTTGTCGGGCTTCAAGTCGCGGTGCACGATGCCCGCGTCGTGCGCGACCTGCAGCGCGTCGGCCACCTGGTGCACGATGCTCGCCGCCCGCGCCGGCGGCAGCGAGCCGCCCGCTTCGATCAGATCGGTGAGCGCCTTGCCCTCGATGAACTCCATCGCGAGGTAGATCAGCCCCTCGGAGGTCTCGCCGAAGTCATAGATGCCGCAGATGTTCGGGTGCGAGAGTCGCGACGCGTTGCTGGCCTCGCGGTTGAAGCGCGCGATCGCATCGGGATCAGCGTTCATCCCCGGATGCATCACCTTGAGCGCGCTCTTGCGACCCATCTTCACGTGTTCGGCGAGGTACACGGCACCCATACCGCCTTCGCCGAGCTTCTTGATCACGTGGTAACGGTCCGCGATGACCTGACCGAGCAGGTCACCCGTCGAGCTTGCCGATCGCAGCGCCGTGCCGTCGCGCGGGCAGAAGCGCTCGCTGAGGGGATACTCGGTGCCGCAGGTCGGACAGACTTTCTGTTCGCTCACAAGCTCTCCACGCGGAGGGTCTGGTCGCCGAGCAGGATCTTCTGGCCGGCCTTCACCGGCCGTTCACCGCGCACGGCCACGGCGACGCCATTGCGGCTGCCGAGGTCGAGCATAATGAACTCGAGGTCTTCGCTGCGGATCTCGGCGTGGCGACCGCTCATCGTCTGGTCATAGGGGAACAGCCAATCGCCTTCCGCACGTCCGATCACGACGGAGCGTGCGGGAGACAGGTGGCAACTGTCGCGCGCCGAGCCGTCGGCGCGCAGTTGCTGCAGCACGGCGACGTCGGCGCTCGGGACGGCGGAGCCGAGGCGACGCGTCGCGTCCGCCTCGGGCGGATTCGGACCCGGATAGCCGAGCCGCCGGAAGCGGATGATCTGCGAGCCGATGAGGATCGAGTCGCCGTCCTGCAGCTTGTACGGCTCGGTGGCGTAGAGCCAGGTGCCGTTGCGCGAGCCGAGGTCGCGCAGGAAAAGCTGGCCGTCGCGGAAGGCGAGCTGCGCGTGCACCGGACTCATATAGACGTCGTCCGCGAAGCGCAGTTCGCCGTCGGCGCGGCCGATGGTCGCTTCGGCGCCGTCCATCGTGACCGTCCGCAGCGTCTGCCCCGAGCTGTCGAGGACGGCGATCTTCGGGCCGCTGGTGGTGTTGCGGGCCGAGTAGACGGCAGTACCGAGCGCGGGCGTGTGCGGCGGCTCGGCAGCGGACGCGACGCGCGCGCCGCAGCGTGCGCAGAAGACGTCCACGCCGGGCGTCACGGGATTCGAGCAGGACGAACACACCGCCGCGCTCTTGGCCGGTGCGGACTCGACGGCCACGCGTCCACCGCACTTGGGGCAGAAGGGCAGCGTCGGATCCACCGGCGTCTGGCAGTAACGGCAGGGAGTCTTCACGGCCGACGCCCCTCCTGGCTTGCCTTCCACCTTCGCCGAGACTCTCGTGGCCGGGACGAAGCCGGGGCCGGCGCTTGCCGCAGCGGGGACCGGGATGAGCCGCGCACCGTTCGCGACGACTGGCTTGCCGCAGTCGTGGCAGAACTTGGAGGCGGGGTCGTTGTCACGGCCGCAGAAGGAGCAACGGATCACGGGGAGGAGGAGGGGGTGAGTTGGCGAATATAGGGCGGGGAGACAGGGGGGGCGAGAGGGGACGGCAACTGCAACAGAAGATGTGAGCTGTAAGCTGTAAGCTCTAAGAGGTGAAGGCGGATAGTTTCTGCGTATGGCTTCTGACAACTCTGATTCTTCCCGCGCCGATGCCGTGCACGCTCCGGGGTTGGCGCGGACGCCGCGTGTGGCGGCATCTGCGTGGGTGCATCCGGCGGCGACGGTGATCGGCGACGTGACGCTCGGGGAGGACGTGAGCGTGTGGCCCGGGGCGGTGCTGCGCGGGGATCGCGATGAGATCGTGATCGGTGCGGAGACGAATGTGCAGGACGGCGCGGTGCTGCACTGCGATCCGGGGCTGCCGTGTCGCATCGGCGCGCGCGTGACGATTGGGCATCGGGCGGTGGTGCACGGTTGCACGATCGAAGACGGGGCGTTGATCGGCATCGGGGCGATCGTGCTGAACGGCGCGCTCGTCGGCGCGGGCTCGTTGGTCGCTGCGGGTGCGGTGGTGGGCGAGGGGCAGGTGATTCCGCCCGATTCTCTGGTGGTGGGCGTGCCGGCGCGGGTGCTCAAGCCGTTGACGGACGAACAGCGGGCGCGCGTGCGCGGGGGCTACGTGACGTATGCGAAACTGAAGGAGCTGTATCGCGCGAGGGGTTGAGGCGTCGGTACTGTGGGAGCAGGCAAATCACAAGGGACTGGCGCGTCCGAGAACTTCGGGGTACGTTGCCTCCCCTTCGCGAATGGGCCCCGAAAGTGGCGTGCGGGAACGATTCGTTAAGTTGTTGATTTGTAATGAGTTATGATAATCGGTTGGTGACTGGTGAAGTGTCGTGTCTGTGTCGCTGGAGTGCATCGTTTCGAGCCAGTGTCGGGCACGTGGAAAAGCACAACGCCGTGACCGTTTCGTGATGCCAGTCGTATAAGTCTTTCCGTTTGAGCGGGTTACCGAGTTCTTGCGCGGATTCACAAGCGCCGTAGCTTGGACGCCCTCGACCCCTGGGCCGGACAGATCCTCGACGGATCATTGCCGGAATCGCCCCAGGTTTGGCCCAATACCCTTCGTTGGAGAAGTTGCAATGCCGCTGCCCGTCAACCCGCCCGCTACGCCGGCCACGCTGTCGCAGAACGCCCGCACCGTTCTCGAGAAGCGCTACTTGGTCAAGGACAAGTCCGGCAAGCCGGTCGAGACGCCCGAGGATATGTTCTGGCGCGTCGCGACGACGATTGCGGAGGCGGATCGCAAGTACGGGGCGACGGACAAGCAGATCGAGAAGACGGCGAACCAGTTCTATGAACTGATGACGCAGCGTCGCTTCGAGCCGAACTCGCCGACGCTGATGAACGCCGGCCGTCCGCTGGGCCAGCTCTCGGCCTGCTTCGTGCTGCCGGTGGACGACGCGCTGTCCAACGGCCAGTCGGGCATCTATGACACGCTGCGTTCGATGGCGCTCATCCACCAGTCGGGTGGCGGCACGGGCTTCTCGTTCTCGCGGCTGCGCGGGCGCGGCTCGATGGTGCGCTCCACCACGGGCGTCGCCAGCGGCCCGATCTCCTTTATGCAGCTGTATGACGCCTCGACGGACGCCGTGAAGCAGGGCGGCACGCGTCGCGGCGCCAATATGGGCATCCTGCGCGTGGACCACCCGGACGTGATGGAGTTCGTCACGTCCAAGGAAGACCTCACGAAGATCACGAACTTCAACATCTCCGTCGCCATCACGGCGAAGTTTATGGAGGCGCTGAAGGCCGGCACGACCTACGACCTCATCGACCCCGCGACCAAGAAGGTCGTCGGCCAGATGGACGCGAAGGAAGTCTGGGACAAGATGATCGAGGGCGCCTGGCGCACCGGCGAGCCCGGCGTGTTCTTCATCGACGAGGCCAACCGCTACAACCCGGTGCCGCACCTCGGCGCCTACGAAGCCACGAACCCCTGCGGCGAGCAGCCCCTGCTCCCGTACGACGTCTGCAACCTCGGCTCGATCAACGTCGGCTTCTACGTGAACGACGGGAAGATGGATTGGAAGTCCTTCGCCAAGGACATCCACATCTCCACGAAGTTCCTCGACAACGTCATCGACGCCAACAAGTACCCGCTGCCGGAGATCGACGCGCTCTCCAAGCGCATCCGCCGCATCGGCCTGGGCGTGATGGGCTTCGCCGACGCGCTCATCAAGCTCGGCATCGTGTACGACTCGCCGGAAGGCGTGGAGTTCGGCCGCAAGGTGATGGAGTTCGTGGACGTCGAGGGCAAGAAGGAATCGGCCCGCCTCGCCGACGAGCGCGGCGCGTTCCCGGAGTGGGCGCAGTCGATCTGGGGCCCGGACGCCACCTGCGCGCGTGACGAGAATGGCCAGCGCATCCGTCCGGAGATGAAGCTCCGCAACTGCAACGTCACCACCGTCGCGCCGACGGGCACCATCTCCATCATCGCGGGCTGCTCGTCGGGTCTCGAGCCGCTCTTCGCGGTCGCGTTTATGCGCAACCAGGCCGGCGTGATGATGCCGGACGTGAACGAAGACTTCGTCGCCATCGCCAAGAAGGAAGGCTGGTACTCCGACGCGCTGATGGAGCGCATCGCGAAGACCGGCTCGGTGATCCAGCCGGAAGTGCCGGTGAAGTGGCAGCAGGTCTTCGCCACGGCGAACAACATCGCGCCCGAGTGGCACATCAAGATGCAGGCCGCGTTCCAGGAGCACTGCGACTCGGCCATCTCCAAGACCACGAACTTCTCGCACGTCGCCACCAAGGAAGACGTCCGCGTCATCTACGAGCTGGCGTACGAGATGAAGTGCAAGGGCGTCACCGTGTACCGCGATGGCTCGCGCGACGGCCAGGTGCTCTCGACCGGCGCCACCGCCGAGGCCGCGGCCAAGCGTGACGGCAAGGCCGACGAGGCGTCGCGCCAGGAGCTCGCCGACCTCAACGAGCGTCTCGCCGAGCTCACCTCGGCCAACGAGCGCCTGCAGAAGCTGCTGTTCGACGCCGAGGCCGAGAGCCTCCAGCGCCGGCAGAAGCGCTCGCGCCCGGACGTCCTCAAGTCCACGGCCATCC
>CAZYQM010000063.1:0-10914 GCA_964649965.1 uncultured Gemmatimonas sp. | reverse complement strand
CAGCGCGTCTCCTCCGCCAGCGTCACGGTCGCCGGCCGCATCACGGGTCAGATTGACCGCGGCTATCTGCTGCTCGTCGGCTTCACGCACGACGATGACGCGGCGCGGCTGGAGTGGATGGCCGACAAGGTCCACGGGCTGCGGCTCTTCTCCGACGCCGAGGGCAAGATGAACCTCGGCATCGAGGACGTCGACGGGGCGGTGCTGGTGGTCTCGCAGTTCACGCTCTACGGCGATGCGCAGAAGGGACGGCGGCCGAGCTTCATCGCCGCCGCCCGTCCCGAGGTCGCGATCCCGCTCTACGAACGCTTCGTCGCGCTGCTGCGCGAACGCGGGCTGCGCGTGGAGACCGGCGAGTTCGGCGCGATGATGGACGTCGCGCTGGTCAACGATGGTCCCGTCACCCTCTGGCTCGAGAAATGACGCTTCGCGTGATCCTCGCCTCGCAGTCGCCGCGGCGGCGCGAACTGCTCGCCCTCGTCGGCATTGACCACGAGGTGATGCCGGCGGACATCAACGAGGATGTGCGCGCCGGGGAGCAGGCGGTGCCGTACACGGAGCGCCTGGCGCGCGAGAAGGCCGCGGTGATCGCCGCGCTGCATCCCGATGCCTACGTCATCGCCGCGGATACGACCGTCGTGGTGGACGGCGACATCGTCGGAAAGCCGGTGGACGCGGCCGACGCCCGCGCGATGGTCAAGCGCCTCAGCGGACGCAGCCACATCGTCTGCACCGGCATCGCCGTCGCGCACGGCACGCGCATCGAGAGCGCGGTGGAGCAGGTGGGCGTGACCTTCCGCGCGCTCAGCGACGCCGAGATCGCTGCGTACGTGGACACCGGCGAACCGATGGACAAGGCCGGCGCCTACGGCATCCAAGGCTGGGGCGCGTCGATCGTCGAGCGCGTGGACGGCGACTACTTCAGCGTGATGGGGCTGGGGCTGCGCCGGCTGGTCGCGCTGTTCGCTCGGCACGGGGTGACCTACGGATTCGCCGCCGGGCTTGCGCAGGGCGAAGACGCGGCGCGCTAGCTCGCGGCGCTGAGTCCCGCGTCAACCCTCGGCGCGGACCGGCAGTCCGCCCTTCGCGCGCGCCTTCTGGTGCACCGCCGACATCGGGCTCGCATCAATGGTCCGCCAGACGTTGACCACGAAGCAGCCCGCGCCGATGGCGCTGAGCGTGCCGCCGGTGGCGATCAGCGCCGTCGCGAACGAGGCACCCTGCACACGCAGGATGAAGCCGCTCGCGAGGAGGGTCAGGCCGGACTGCGCGGCCCAGAACTGTACCTCGGCGAGGCGGCGATGCACCAGCGGCTGCCCGAAGAAGCGCGGGACCACGTGCAGCGCCACGCCGTAGATCATCTGCCCGACGAAGCCGAGCAGCGCCATATGCAGGTGCGCGGTGCGGTACATCGTGAGCGTCGGCACGAAGGCCATCAGCAGCGCGAGCAGTACGGCGAGGGAGAGCCAGACGAGGCTGGCCTTGAGGAAGCTGCGGACGAACCAGTCCATTGAATTCGGACGGTGAACGGTGAACGGGTGGCTAGGCGACCAGGAGCCGAGTGAGCGACTTCGGCTTCGCGATGAAATCGGCGAGCGTGTAGCGGTCGAGCACGGAGAGAAACGCCGTGAGCGCTTCATCGAGCGCCGGCGCCAAGGCGCAGGCGGGCGCGATGGGGCACTGGTTCGTCGCGGGGTCGAAGCACTCGACGAGGTTCAGGTTGTCCTCGGTCGCACGCACGACTTCGCCGACGACGATGTCCTCGGGCGGCTTGGCGAGGCGGGCGCCGCCGTCGCGTCCGCGGATGGTCTCGACGTAGCCGAGCTGCGCGAGGCGCGCGATGACCTTCGCGAGATGGTCTTCGCTCATCCCCATCCGGCGGGCGATGTCGGTGATGCGCGCGGGCGCCTCGTCGCTGTGGATGCCGAGGTAGATGAGGGCGCGCAAGGCGTTGTCGGTGTGCCGGGTCAGTCGCATAGGCGGAAGCTAGCTCCCTAGGGCTATCCCTGACGACGAATCCGGAGTTTTCGGACTGGTTGAAAGGTGCAAGTAAAATGCACCTTTGACCCGTCCAGCACAAGCCTCCCCGCGCCAGCGCTGGATCCACCCCCTTTCCACATCGGAGACCGTCCCTATGCCCTCCCTCTCCCGTAACCGCCTGATCCTCGGCGCCGCGCTCCTCGGAGCCGTCGGGATCGGGTACGCCTGTGCGGGCAACCGCACATCTTCACTCGCTGGCTCGGCCGGCAACGCCCAGCGCACCTACGTCGCGCCGGGTGAGTATGACGAGCTGTATGCCTTCCTCTCCGGCGGCTTCTCCGGCCAGGTCGGCGTCTATGGCATTCCCTCGGGCCGTCTCCTCAAGGTCATTCCCGTGTTCTCGCAGAACGCCGAGAACGGCTGGGGCTACTCCGAAGAGACGAAGCCGATGCTCGAGACCTCCTACGGCTTCATCCCCTGGGACGACCTCCATCACACGGCGCTCTCGCAGACCGACGGCACGGACGACGGCCGCTGGCTGTTCGTGAACGGCAACAACACGCCGCGCGTCGCCCGCGTGGACCTCACGACCTTCGAGACCTCCGAGATCCTCGAGATCCCGAACGCGGCCGGCAACCACGCCTCGCCCTACGTCACCGAGAACACCGAGTACATCGTCTCCTCGACGCGCTTCTCGATCCCGGTGCCGAACCGCGACGTGCCGATCACCGAGTACAAGGCGCAGTTCCGCGGCCAGATCTCGTTCATCACGGCCGACCAGCCGGGCAAGATGGACATCGCCTTCCAGCTCATCGTCCCGGGCTTCAACTACGACCTCGCCCGCGCGGGCAAGGGCCCGTCGGCCGGCTGGATGTTCTTTTCGTCCTACAACACCGAGCAGGCCAACACGCTGCTCGAGGTCAACGCCTCGCAGAACGACAAGGACTTCATCGCGGCCGTGAACTACCGCCGCGCCGAGGCCTGCGTGCAGCAGGGCAAGGGCCGCCGCGCGCAGGTGGATTACCGCCACAACCATATGGATGAGTTCACGCGCACCGCGATCAGCGAGCGCAAGACCTCCGTCCTGCAGATCACGCCCCAGGACTGCCCGGGGGTGATGTACTTCCTGCCGACGCCCAAGTCTCCCCACGGGGCGGACGTTGATCCAACAGGAGAGTACATCGTCGCCGGCGGCAAGCTGGCCACCGTCATCCCGGTGCACTCGGCCACGAAGATGCTCGCCGCCATCGAGGCGAAGGCCTTCGAGGGTGAGTTCGAGGGCATCCCGGTGCTCCAGTACAACGCGACGCTCGCCGGCGAGGTGCAGGAGCCGGGCCTCGGCCCCCTCCACACCGAGTTCGACGGCAAGGGCTACGCCTATACGTCGATGTTCCTCTCGTCCGAGATCGTGAAGTGGAAGCTCGGCACCTGGGAAGTCGTGGATCGCCAGCCGACCTTCTACTCGGTCGGTCACCTGATGATCCCCGGCGGCGGCACGCGCAATCCCTACGGCCGCTACGCGCTGGCGATGAACAAGATCACCAAGGACCGCTATCTCCCGACGGGTCCGGAGCTCGCCCACTCGGCGCAGCTCTTCGACATCACCGGCGAACGGATGGAGCTGCTGCTCGACTTCCCGACCATCGGCGAACCGCACTACGCGAACGCGATCGAGGCCGCGAAGGTCCGCGAGAACCAGAAGCGCTTCTACGCGCTGGCCGAGAACCGGCATCCGCGCGTGATCCGCGCCGAGCGCGAGAGCGGCATCGAGCGCCGCGGCAACGTGGTGCACGTCCGGATGGCGAGCATCCGCTCGCACTTCACGCCGGACAACATCGAAGGCGTGCAGGTGGGCGACACGGTGCTGTTCCACGTGACGAACCTCGAGCAGGACTGGGACGTGCCGCACGGCTTCGCCGTCCTGGGCGCGCAGAACGCCGAGCTGCTGGTGATGCCGGGCGAGACGCGCACGCTGCGCTGGGTGCCGCAGAAGATCGGGGTCTATCCCTTCTACTGCACGGACTTCTGCTCGGCGCTGCACCAGGAGATGCAGGGCTACGTGCGGGTGTCGCCGCGCGGGTCGAACGTCGCGCTGACCGCCACCACCAACGCCAAGGCGCCGCAACGCGCCGGAGGAAACTGAGATGACGTCCCGGGCCCGCTGGATGGTCCTCCTCGCCTCGCTCCTGATGGCGACGGCCTATGTACTCCCGCTGTGGCGCGTGGACCTAATCGCGCCGCAGTATCCGGAGGGCCTCGGGATGTACATCAAGGTCAACGGCGTGGATGGGCTGAAGCCGCAGGACCTCAATTCCATCAACAACCTCAACCACTACATCGGGATGAAGGCGATCGCGCCCGAGTCGATTCCGGAGCTGCGGTATATGCCCTGGATCCTCGCGGCGCTGATCGCCGGCGGCCTCGCGGTCGCCGCGACGGGGAAGCGTCTCGCCCTGCACGTCTGGGGCGGGGCGCTGGCCCTGCTGCTCGTGGCCGGCCTGGCCGACTTCTATCGCTGGGGCTACGACTACGGCCACGACCTCGACGAGGAGATGGCCATCATCAAGGTGCCGGGGATGTCCTACCAACCCCCGCTCATCGGGTCGAAGAAGCTGCTGAACTTCCGCGCGACGTCCTGGCCCTCGGGCGGCGGCATCGCGCTCGGGCTCGCGGCGGGACTCGTCTTCCTCGCCGTCGTGGACACGCGTCGGCGCGGAGGGAGGGGCGCCTCCGCGGCGTCGTCGTTCGCCGGCTCGGGCCGCGCCGGCTCCACGGGCGCGGCACTGCTGACGGCCTTCGTGCTCACCACGGCGAGCTGCGCCGGCGTGCAGCCGCGCGACCTCGTGGTGAACGAAGACGTCTGCGCCCACTGCAAGATGCAGATCAGCGACCCGCGCTTCGGGTCGCAGATCGTCACGACGACGGGGCGTCAGCTCGTGTTCGACTCTCCCGAATGCCTCGCCGCCTTCCTCGGGCAGACACCGGCCGACAAGGTCGCGAGCACCTGGGTGCTGGACGTGGAGAACGTCGGCCGCTGGGTGAACGCCGAGGAGGCGGGGTACCTGCTCGACGCGAACCTGCGCAGCCCGATGGGTCGCATCACCGCCTTCGCCTCGCCGGCGGCCGCACAGGCGGCGCAGGAGCGGCTCGGCGGCACGCTGATTGACTGGGACGCCGTGCGCGACGGGGCCGGCGACGTGCACGCGATGCCCGGCGAGGTGTCCGAGGCGCCGGTGCACGACCACGCCGCGCACGGCGGGCACTGAGATGCGCGCCGGCGCCGCGCTCCTGACGTTCGCGCTTGCCGTCGCGCTGCCTGCGCTGCCGGCGCAGGAGCTCGTCGTGGGTGCCGGCGCGCCGTTCAAGACCGTCACGGCGGCGATCGCCGCGGCGCGCGCGGGCAGCACGATCCGTGTGCTGGCCGGCACCTATCGCGAGCCGACCGTCGTCATCCGCACGCCGGGCCTGCGCCTGGTCGGTGACGGATGGCCGGTGCTCGACGGCGAAGGCGCGCACGAAATCGTCAACATCCGCGCCGACGACGTCACGATACAGGGCTTCGTCTTCGCCAACACGGGCATCGCCCATATGGAGGACCGCGCGGCGCTGCGCGTGATCGAGGCGGCGCGCTGCACCGTGGCCGACAACCGCTTCCGCCAGACGCTCTTCGCCGTGTACCTGCAGCGCGCGCTCGACTGCACGATCCGCAACAACGACATCGTCGGCGCGGGCGGCGGGGAGTCCAACAACGGCAACGGCGTGCACCTCTGGCACTCCACCGGCATCCGCGTCATCGGCAACAGCATCACCGGCCAGCGCGACGGCATCTACTTCGAGTTCTCGCGCGGCGCCGTCGCCGAGGACAACCGCAGCGAAGGGAACTCCCGCTACGGCCTGCACTTTATGTTCTCCGACTCCTGCACGTACGCCCGCAACGCCTTCGTCGCCAACGGCGCCGGCGTCGCGGTGATGTACAGCAAGGGGATCACGATGGAGCGGAACGAGTTCCGCGACGGCCGCGGCGACGTGCCCTTCCGGCCGGTGCGCTTCTTCGCGCTGGTCGTCGAGAAGCATCCCGAAGCCCTGGTGATGCTCCGCTCGCCGGTCACGGCGGTGCTCGATGCCGCCGAACGCGTGTTCCCCGTGCTCACACCTCCGCTGGCGGACGAACGTCCGCTGATGAGGCCTCCGCAATGATCGCGCTCGACAATGTCCGCAAGGCCTTCGGGCCGCGTACCGTGCTCGACGGCGTCTCCCTCGCGCTCGCGCCCGGCCGGATCACCGCGCTGGTCGGACCCAACGGCTCCGGCAAGACGACGATGATCAAGTGCATCCTCGGCCTCGCCCGCGCCGACGCCGGCCGCCTGCTGCTCGACGGCACGCCCGCTGACGCCGACGGCGCCTACCGCGCCCGCATCGGCTACGCACCGCAGGCCCCGCACTTCCCGGCCAACCTCGCCGTCGGCGAGGTCTTCGCGATGCTGCGTGCGCTGCGGCCCGGCGCCGACGCCGACGAGACGCTGCTCGACGAGTTCTCCCTGCGCGCCGAATGGGAGACGCCGGTCGGCACGCTGAGCGGCGGCTGGCGGCAGAAGGTCTCGCTCGCCGCGGCCTGGCTCTTCCGTCCCGACGTGCTCATCCTCGATGAACCGACGGCCGGCCTCGATCCGATTGCCGCGGGGCTGCTCAAGCACGCCATCCGCCTCGCCCGCAGCGAAGGGCGCACGGTGCTGATCACCTCGCATATCCTCAGCGAACTCGAGGAGCTGGCCGACGACGTGGCGTTCCTCACCGACGGACGCCTGCGCTTCGCCGGCTCGGTGCAGGCGCTGCTCGCCGAGACGGGCGCACGGCGGCTCGAGCCGGCGATCGCCGCGCTGCTGCGCGGCTTGAAGGTCGCCGCCGGAGGTGCCCGATGACCGCCGCGACGCTCAGCCTCGTCTCCGCCAGCGGGCGCGCGGCCAGTCCGCTCGGCCTCGTGCTGCGCGCCGGCGTGCGCGACCTCGCGCGGAACCGCTGGCTCCTCGCGTACGGCATCACGCTCGCGGGCATCGCCGAGCTGCTCTTCGTGTTCGGCGGGGCGGGGCAGCAGGTGCTGCTCTCGCTGCTGAACGCCACGCTGCTGCTGGTGCCGCTCGTCGCGCTGGTGTTCGGCACGATGCACGTCTATGCCTCGCGCGAGTTCATAGAATTGCTGCTCGCGCAGCCGCTGCCGCGCCGCGCGATCTTCACGGGCCTCTACCTCGGCCTCACGCTGCCGCTGGCCGCGGCCTTCGTGCTCGGCGTCGGCATCCCGCTCGCCATCCACGGCACGATGACCGCCGCCGACCCGCGGGCCCTCGTCGCGCTGGCCGGAGTCGGCGTGCTCCTCACCGCGACCTTCGCGGCGATGGCGATGGCCATCGCACTGGGCAGCGACGACCGTCTCCGGGGGATGTCGCTCTCGCTCGGCGCGTGGTTCCTGTTCACCATCGGCTACGATGGCGCGGTGCTGGCCGTGGTCTCGATGTTCGGCGACTGGCCGCTCGAGAAGCCGTTGCTCCTCCTGATGCTCGGCAACCCCGTGGATCTCGCGCGGGTGCTCGTCCTCACCGGCCTCGATACCGCGGCCCTGCTGGGCTATACCGGGGCCCTGTTCCGCCGGCTCTTCGGTGGCGCGCTCGGCCCTAGCGTCGCCATCACGGCGCTTGCACTATGGATAGTGCTGCCCGTGTCCCTCGCGCGCCGCCGCTTCCTGCGGCGCGACTTCTGATGTCCTCAACTTCACGGAGCATTACGATGTCGAACGTCCGCGCTCGCTCGCTGTCCCTCGCCGCCGTCGTCGCCCTCGCGGCCTGCGGTGGAGGCGGTGGCGATGCCGCCCCGGCGTCGTCCGCCGCCTCGCCGGCCGCCAGCACGCCGGTCGCGCAGGCCTCGTTCGATCCCGCGAGCATCACGCCCGCGCAGATCGCCCTCGGCGACTCGATCTTCCACGGCAAGATCGGCGCCAGCTCCTGCCAGGCCTGCCACGGCGCGGGCGGAAAGGCTGGCGCCGCCGCGCCGGACCTCACCGACGCCGAGTGGCTGCACAGCGATGGCTCCTACGAGGGCATCGCCAACACCATCAAGGCCGGCGTGATGGCGCCCAAGCAGTTCTCCAGCGTGATGCCCCCCTACGGCGGCGTGATGCTGCCGGATGATCGCTGGCGCGCGGTGGCGGCGTATGTGTACAGCCTGAGCCACAAGTAGGACTGCCACCACGAACGGCAGTTATGAGTGGGGAGCTGTAAGTGGTAAGACTTACAGCTCCCCACTTCCAACTTCCTACTGCGGTTGCTGTCTCGCGTCAGCCCACCGCTGTACCCGTTCCAGTACCTGGCTGACGGAGATCCGCGTCATCCTCCCCGGCCTGTTCTGCATACTCACCGGGTAATCCTCCCCGGTTTCGCCATAGGCGTCAATCATCAGCGCACCGAACTTCCGGTACGGCCCGACGCGTTTGGGGTTGGTGTAGCCGAGCAGTGACACCACCGGCGTGCCGAGCGCGACGCTCAGGTGCAGCGGACCGGTGTCCGGCGAGAGCACCAACGCACTCTTCTCGATGATCGCGGCGAGCCCGCGCAGTCCGCCGTCGCCGAGCGCCGAGGCCGGCTTCACGCGCGCGCGCTCGAAGATGATGCGCTCGGCCTCGACCTCGCGCGGCGATCGGCCGCCGACGAGCAGCGGCTGCAACCCGAAGTCGTGCCACAGCGCGTCGCTTACCTCCGCCCAACGCTCGGCGGGCCAGTCCTTCTCCGCCTTGCTCGTCGCGACGACGATGGGCGCCAGCGGACGGTCGAAGCGCGCGAGGAAGTCCGATTGCCATTGACGCTCGGCGTCGTTCCACGGGCCGATCTTCCACTCCAACGGCCCGGCGGGCACGCCGAGTGCGGTGAGGAACTCGAGATACTGGTCCTGCATATGCTGCAGCGGATGCGGCGGGATGCGGTGCGTGCTGAACAGCCACGAGGCATCGCGGGCCCGCGCGCGGTCGAAGCCCAGCCGCACCGGCGACGGCGCGAAGCTCGCCACGATGCCGCTCTTGAGGTACGGCTGCAGCACGAGCACGAGGTCGAAGCGCTGCGCCTGCAGGCGACGCCGCACGTCGAGGAACCCGCGCCAGCCGTCCTTGCGCGCGAAGGGAATCACCTCGTCGATCGCCGGATGCCCCGTGAGCAGCTGCGTCAGTGCGCCCGTCTGCATCACCCACGAGATCCGCGCCTTGGAGTGCACGCGCTTGATCGCGTTGATCACCGGCAGCGCGTGCACCGCATCGCCGACGGCGGCGAGCATCACCACCAGCACGCGGTCGAGCGGCACGTGGGCGAAGCGGGCGCGCAGGTCGCGCGCGACGGGCGACGCTGCGCTCATCGCGCGCCCGCCTTCCAGCGCGCCACGCGCTCGAGCACGTCGTCCACGGTGATGCGTGCCATCCGTCCGCGGCGACGCATCCAGAGCACCTCGTCGGGGGGATCGCCGGGTTCGGCGAAGGCGTTCACGACCAGGTCCATCGAGCGGCCGTAGGGTCCCGTGCGCTTGGGATCGGCCTGCGACATCAGCGCGATCACCGGTTTGCCCAGCGCCACCGAGATGTGCAGCGGCGCGGTGTCGAGCGAGAGCACGAGTTCGGCGGCATCGAGGATGCCAACCAGTCCGCGCAGGCCGCCTTCGCCCAGCGCGACCATCGGCTTGGCGACCTTCGCCTGCGCGACGATCGCCGACGCCGTCGCGACTTCACGCGTGCTCGGTCCGCCGACGAGCACGGATTGCATTCCGTACTGTGAATGCAGTGCGTCGCAGACGGCGGCCCAGCGCTCCGGCATCCAGTCGCGATCGGCATCGCTGGTGCCGCAGACGATCGCCGCGTACGGGCGCCCCACGCGCGCGACGAACGCACGCTGGGCCTCGCGCTCCTGCTCCCAGGGCCCGAGGTTCCACGTCACCGGTGCGTGCGGCACGCCGAGGTGGTCGAGGAACTCGAAGTACTGGTCCTGCACGTGGCGGCGCGGGCCGGGCGGGATGCGGTGCGTGGTGAACAGCCAGTTGAGGTCGCGCGCGCGGGCGCGGTCGAAGCCCAGCTTCACCGGCGCCTTCGTGAACGTCGTCACGAGTCCCGCCTTGAGCGAGACCTGCAGGGCGAGCACGAGGTCGAACTCACGCGCGGCGAGCGCGCGGCGCACCTGCGCGTAGGCCGTGAGGCCGCTGCCGTAGTGGAAGGGAATGATCTCGTCCACGTCGGGATGCCCGCGCACCAGCGACGCCGGACCCGGCTGCAGCACCCAGGTGACGCGCATCTGCGGCTGCGCGCGCTTGAGCGCGGTGAGCACGGGCAGCACGTGCACGCTGTCGCCGACGGCCGACATCATCACGATGGCCGTGCGGTCCATCGGCACGCGCAGGGTCACGCCTGCACCTCGACGCTCGGGCGCCCCAGCGCGCGGCGTTCGAGCAGCGCCAGCTGTTCGTCGCTGATGGCGAGGCCTGAGCGCTCGCGACCCTTGCGCAACGAGCGCATCAATCGGGCGAGGTTGAGTGCGGTCGCCCTGGTGTCACCGGCGGGCAGGAAGCGCACGCGGTCCACGTCCAGCGCGAAGGCGCGCCAGCCGCGGCCCTCGCGCGTGAGGTACACGTTCTTGGCGTTGAGGTCTTCGTGCTGCGCGGCGACGAGGCCCAGTGCGCGCACCAGCGCCGCCGTCGCCGTGAGCATCGCGTCGCGCTCGTCGGCGCGCGCCTCGTTCCACGCCTGCGGAAAGTCCGCGCCCTCCGGCAGGCGCGCCGTCGCGACGTCGCAGCGGCAGAAGCCCGGACCGGCCGGGTAGAGCACATACGCGACGACGGCGGGCGTCGGCACGCCGGCGGCGCGCAGGCGCTCGCTGGCTTCGAGCTCCCACGGCGCGCGGCCGGGCCAGAGGAAGC
>CAZYQM010000062.1:4909-10981 GCA_964649965.1 uncultured Gemmatimonas sp. | reverse complement strand
GCCTCGATCGGATCCAGCCGCGCCGCGCGCCGCGCGGGGAGGACGCCGAAGACGATTCCGATCGCCACCGACACCAGTACCGCGACGAGCGTGTACGCGAACGGCGGCGAGGCGTCGATGCCCAGGAGCCTCGTCACCAACTGCCCCGCGCCGAGTCCGACGACGATGCCCACGATGCCGCCGATGCCCGTGAGCGTCGCGGCCTCGATGAGGAACTGCACCGCGATGTCGCCGCGCGTCGCGCCCAGTGCCTTGCGGATGCCGATCTCCCGCGTGCGGTCCGTCACCGACACCATCATTATCGCCATCACGCCGATGCCGCCCACCAGCAGCGCCACGCTCGCCAGCACCAGCATCACGACGAAGAACACGCCCGTGAGCTGGTTGAAGATCTCGAGGATCTGGTCCTGCGTGACGAGGTCGAAAGAGTTGCGCTGCGCCGGCCGCAGGCGCCGCAGCTCGCGCAGCGCGATCGTCACCGCCTCCTGCGCGTCGGCCACCGACACGCCGCTGCGCGGCTTCACGGGGATCCACAGCGCGTTCGTGCGGTCGATCTCGAACTGCGCGTCAAGCAGGCGGAAGGGAATGATCGCGCCCGTCTCCGACCCCTGCGGCGCGAAGATGTTCTCCGGCGGCTGATACAGCCCGATCACTTCCATCGGGCGGCTGCCCACGCGAATCGTCTTGCCGAGCGGGTTCACGCGCCCGAACAGCTGCCGCGCCATCGCGTCCTGCACCACCACCACGCTCGCGCCGCCCGTCACCTCGGCGCGCGTGAACCAGCGTCCCTCCGTGAGTTCGCCGCCCTGGATGGCCGTGAAGCCCGCATCGGCGCCGAAGATCGCCGTCGGCTGCGTGCGCTCGCTGCCCGCCGAGAGCCGCTGCAGCGTCTGGCCCCAGAGCGCGGCGTAGCCGATCTCCGGCAAGCGTGCGATGACGTCCGCTTCCTCCGGCTGCAGGTCGGGGCGGATGCGCACGTAGGCCGGCGGATTCTGCGGGTTGATCGGCGTGCTGGAGTACACCTTGAGCACGTAGAACGTCGTCGGGCCGGCGATCTCCACGGTGCGGATGATTTGGCTGCGCAGGCCTTCGACCAACGAGGCCATCGTCATTACCGTCGCGACGCCGATCACGACGCCGAGGATCGTCAGCGCCGAGCGCAGCTTGGCCACGCGCAGCGTGTCCATCGCGATCGCGAGGTTCTCCTTGTACTGCTCGAGCAGCGACCAGAGCCGACGCAGCATCATTCCGCCCGCATCGCCGTGACCGGATCGAGCCGCGCCGCGCGCCGCGCCGGATACACGCCGAAGAGCACGCCGATGCCTGCGCCCAGGCCCAGCGCCACCGCCACCGACCACCAGGTGATGCGCGCCGGCAGCGGCGATACCGCCGAGACGAGGAACGCGAAGGCCCAACCGGCCAGCACGCCGATCACGCCGCCGAGCGCGGAGAGCATCACCGTCTCGACCAGGAACTGCCGCTCGATGTCCCGCGCCCGCGCGCCCACCGCCTTGCGGATGCCGATCTCCCGCGTGCGCTCGTTCACGGCCATCAGCATAATGTTCATAATCACGATGCCGCCGACGACGATGCCGATCGCCACCACGGCGGGGATCACCGCGAACAGGATGCGGGTGAGGTTCTTCCAGAAGCTCACGAGCGCGTCCGAGGTCTCGATGGAGAAATCATTCTCCTCGGTGGGCCGCAGGCGGTGCGCCAGCCGCATCGCTTCCTCGGCCCGTTCCATCATCGCACCGACGTCCGACGTGTCGGAGACCTTCACCGAGATCGTCGTGGTCAGGCGCCGGCCATACTGCATCTCGAAGCGCGTCACCGGGAGCAGCACGTAGGCGTCGAAGCTCTGGCCGAGCACGCGGCCTTTGGGTTCGTTCACGCCCACCACCGTGTACCGCTCGCCGGCGACGCGCACTTCCTGGCCGATCGGGTCCACACTCTCGAACAGCTTCTCCGCCAGCTCCGTGCCGAGTACGGTCACGGCCATTCGCTGCGAGACGTCCACGTCGGAAATCGGCCGGCCCTTCTGCGTGCGGTAGTCCTGCACGATCTGGTACTCGGGCGTGATGCCGAACACGAAGATCCCGCCCACGCTGCGGCCGCGCCAGAACACTTCCGTCACCGGCGTCGGCCAGCCCGACTGCCACGACACGGCCACGGCGTCCGGCAGCGCGGCCCGCACCGCGGCGGCATCCTCCGGCGAGATCTTCGGGCGCTTGCGGATGCGCGCCATCAACTCGTCGTCGATCAAGCCGACCTGGATCGGCGCGCGGCGCACCTGGAAGGCGTTCGTCCCGACCATCGCGTCGGCGATGTTCTCCTTCACGTACGCGTTCATTCCCTGGATGATCGCGACGACGGCGATCAGGAACGCGACCGAGACGATGATGCCGAGCAGCGTGAAGAAGGTCCGCAGGGGATTGCCGCGGATTTGCGCGAAGGCGATGCCGATGACGTCGCGGTGCTGCACGCACGAAAGTTAGCGAGAGGGCCGCCGAGGCGGTGTCGCTCAGCCCAGGAGCTCGGCGACGCGTCGCATCAGGTCGTCCGTGCTGAACGGCTTGGCGATGAACGCGGCGTCGGTCAGGTCCTCGTCGGGGAGCGCCGCGGAGGACGTGTAGCCCGACATAAACAGCACGGGGATGCCCGGCACCAACCGGCGCACCTCGCGGGCGAGCTCGACGCCGCCCATCCGCGGCATCACCACGTCCGAGATGAGCAGGGCAGGGGGTTCGTCGCCCTCGGCCATCGCCTCGAGCGCGGCGACGCCGTCCTCCCCGGTGAGCACGCGGAAGCCGCGGGCGGTGAGCATCCGGCTCACCAAGGTTCGGATGGACGGTTCATCCTCGGCCACGAGTACGACGCTGCCGAGGCCGGTCAACGCGCCGCTGCCACGCGTCGGGGACACGCGGTCGAGGCTTGCCGGCAGCCGGATCGTGAAGGTCGTGCCCACGCCGAGGGCGCTGGTCACGCGGATGCTGCCGCCCGCGTTCTCCACGATGCCGTGGCACACCGCGAGTCCCAGTCCCGTCCCCTGGCCCACTCCCTTCGTGGTGAAGAAGGGTTCGAAGATGCGGTCCAGCGTCTCCTTGTCCATCCCGACGCCGGTGTCCTGCACCGAGAGCTCGACGATGGCCCCGCTTGCCGGCCCGTCGCCGCCTTCGCTGCCATCGAGGCGCCGGGCGCGCAGCGTCACGACGCCCCCAGCCGGCGTCGCGTCGCGCGCGTTGACGACGAGGTTCACCCACAGCTGCTCGAGCTGGCCGGCGCCGAGTCGCACGCTGCCCAGGTCGGGCTCGACCTCGACCACCAGCGTCCGCTCCGCACCGACGAGGCGCCGCAGCATCGCCTCGGACTCGGCGATGCGCGGGGCCACCTGCACGGCGCGCGTCTCGAGCATTTGGCGCCGCGCGAACGTGAGCAGCTGTCGGGTGAGGTCGGCGGCGCGCAGCGCCGCGTGCTCGGCCTCGGCGAGCGCCTGGTCCATCGGCGTGCCCTTCTCCAGGTCGGCGCGCGTCGCCTCGAGGTTGCCGAGGATCGCCGTCAGCAGGTTGTTGAAGTCGTGGGCGACGCCGCCGGCGAGCTGGCCGAGGGAGTCGATGCGCTGCGCGCGCTCCAGCGCACGCTCGAGGCGGCGGCGCTCCTCGGCTTCGAAGGCTCGCGCCGCCACGTCCGCCACCGCACCGATGAAGGCGAGTTCCTCCGCCGTGTACGCGCCGTCGCGCCGCACGACGACCAGGACCGCCGCCTCGCGGGGGTTGGCCCGCAGGGTCGTGCTGTACGCCGCCGGGTCCGTGAGGACTTCGTCGAGCGCGACGGAATGCGGCAGCGACCCGGAGCCGGCGTCGAACGCGGCGATGGTGGCGGCGCGCTCACCGGTGCCGCGCCAGACGCCGCAGAAGTCCGCCTCCAGCGCCTCCGCCGTCATCCGGACCAGCGGCTTGATCGCGCTCAGCACGTCGCCGCTGGCGACGTGCCCGGCCTCCGCCTGCAGGAAGGTGCGCAGGCGCGCGTCGAGGGCCCGCATCTGCTGCCGCAGGCGCGCGTCTTCGGCGACGACGATGATCACTTCGGCGTCGGCGTCGGTCGCGGCCTGCAGCGTGAGTTCCGTGGCCCGCAGCGAGCCGTCGCGGCGGCGCAGCCAGGCCGAGAGGTGCACGCGCGGCGTGGTGTGGGAGCGCAGGTCCGCGACCAGCGCGTCCAGCCGTTCCGGCGCGATGCCCGAGAGCAGGTGATCGAGCGGCATCCCACGGATGGACTCGGCGTCGTGTCCGAGTCCTTCGCGCGCGCCGCGGTTGGCCTGCAGCAGCGCGCGGCTGCGCGCGTCGAAGACGAAGATCTCGTTCGCGGACTCGTCGAGGATGCGACCGAAGCGCTCGGTCAGGCTCTCGCGCCGTCGCGACTCCTCGGCGGCGCGGTCGCGCAGCACCGCCGTCATCGCGTTCAGGTGCTGGGCGAGGCGGCCGAGTTCGTCGGCGTGCAGGACCTGCGCCTCGGCCGCGAGGTCGCCCGTCGCGACGCGATGCACCACACGCTCCATCTCGCGGACGGGGAGGTAGAGACGCCGGCGCGTGAGCCAGGCGCCGAGTGCGAAGAGCAGGAGTCCGACCGCGCCCCAGAGCAGCGTCCAGCGCTGCAGCCGCTCGACCTGTGCCAGCAGGCGTTCCTGCTGCGCCAGCACGCCGGCGAGCGCCTCCCGTTGCGCGAGCGACAGGACGCGTGTGGCGGAATCGGACAGCGTGCCGGATGTCCGGAGCGCTTCGATGGCGGGCTGCACCTCGCCGATGGCGATGGCGCGCTCGGCGTCGAGGAGCCGTACCGCGATGGCCGATTCGAGCTCCGCGGCATCGGCGAGCAGCAGGCGCATCGCGATGGGGACATCCGAGCGCTCGATGGCCGCGCTGAGGGCGACCCTGCGGTCGAGGAGCGCGAGCAGCGTGTCGCGGATCGCCGAGGCGTCCGGTTTGGGCGCGCCAGGCACGAACGGCGGCGCGAGCCGCGAGAGGTCGCGCCGCGCGACTTGCAGGCGGGCGAGGTTGTCGTGGATGCGGTCGTGGTCGGTGAGGATGTCGCGGGCGCGGCCGCGCACGCTCGTCGCGGTCGGCACGAGGACGACGATCACCTGCACGGCGAGCACCGCGACATAGGCCAGGCTCACCGCCGCCGCCGTGAGTAGCAGGCTGCGGAGGGACAGCGTGGCGCGCGGGGGCGCGCTCATCGGTCGCGCAGCAGGGTCGAGCCCTCGGCGGTGACGCGGGTCATATAGAGCGGTCGCGCCGCGCCCGCTGCGAAGCTGATCGGGCCGATGATACCGTCGAATGGCGGGCGCGAACCGCCCAGCGTGCGCAGGTAGGCGGACACCGCATCGCGGGTGCGCGCCCCGTCGAGCAGCGCGGCGGTGGCGAGGCGTACGGCGTCCACGAAGACCGCTTCCCCGTGGCGTGGCGCGCGCCCCGTCGCGGCCTCGAACTCCCGGACGAATTGCCGGGAGGTCGCCCCCGCGAGCTCCGGATGCCAGAACGCGACGAGATAGGTTCCGTTCGCCGCATCACCGGCGAAGGTGCGGAAAGTGTCGTCGAGGTACACGCCATCCCCAGCAACGATGGCGAGGTCCGGCCAGCGGGCGCGCAGCGCGCGCGTGAAGCAGGCCGCCTCCTCCGTGCGCTGCGCGAGGACGACCGCGCCCGGTCGGCCGCGCAATCCCAGCGCCCGCACGAGGTCGTCGTAGTACCGACGCCCCGGTGCATCGCCGCAGGCCTGCAACAGGCGCACCGGCGTACGCTCGCGGATCTCGAGGCCCCGTGCCGCGGCGGCCGCCGTCACGCCGGCGGCCAACCCGATGCCGTACTCGTCCGGCACGTGATAGACCGCGACGGAGGTCACGGTGAGCGCCGAGTCGGCGAACGCCGCGATGAACGCGCCCTGCACGGAGTCGTTGGCGGCCAGGCGGAACAGGTGTGCGCCTGCGCCGTCGAGCAACTGACTCGTCGCCGTCGGGACGAGCACGGGAAGTCCGGCTTCGGCGTACAGGGGCGCGACCTGCAGGGCCTCACGGCT
>CAZYQM010000062.1:1444-4899 GCA_964649965.1 uncultured Gemmatimonas sp. | reverse complement strand
GGCCCGACGATCGCCAGCACGTCAGGATCGTCGGACAGTACCTGGGCGCGGCGCACCTCCGCGGTCATCGGCGTCGCGCCGAAGGCCTGCCAACCGCCCTCCCGCGATGAGAGCAGGCGGATCGCCGGTCCCCCGCGCGCCGCTACGGCGCGGTCCACGTCCTGCTGCACGAAACGCTCGAGGACGTCATCGCCCCAATTGTACGTGAAGCCGATGGCCGGTGACGCCGGGCCTGCGTCGCAGGCGACGCTGCCGGCGGCCGCGAAGGCGAACGCGACGATTCCGCGCGGAACTCGCATACGTGAACAATGCATCCGCACCTCCCGCCCCGTGAGGGGGGCGGGCGCGTCGTCACTCGTGCCGCAGCGCCTCGACAGGGTCCAGCTTGGACGCGCGCGTGGCCGGCAGCATCCCGAACGCGATGCCCGTCACCGCCGCACCGCCCAGCGAGGCGATGATCGCCCCCAGCGGGATGGACGCGGGAATCGACGAGTTGGCACGGATCAGCCAGGCGAGCATCCCGCCGAGCACGAGGCCGATCAGCGCGCCCAGGGTCGTGAGCGTCGCCGCCTCGACGAGGAACTGCCAGAGGATGATGCCGCGCGTGGCGCCCAGCGCCTTGCGCACGCCGATCTCGCGCGTGCGTTCGGTGACCGAGATCATCATAATCGCCACCACGCCCACGCCACCGACGAGCAGGCCGACGGCCGAGAGCCCGAGGCCGACCATAAAGATCGCGCCGAAGAGCTGGTTGAACGTCTCCATCATCTTGTCCTGCCCGACGAGGAAGAACGTGTTCACCTCGGCCGGCCGGAGGCCGCGCATCCCGCGCAGCGTGGCCGTCACGGCGTCCATCGCGTTGTCGCGGCCGGCCACCGGATCCGGCTTCACCATCACGAGCATCGAGCGGCGCCAGACGTCGAGCCGGCGCCAGGCCGTCATCATCGGGAGCACCATCCGCGGCGTGTCGGGGCCGCGCCCATCCAGCGACTTGAGGAAGCCCGCCTTCGTGTGGTACACACCGATCACCTGGAAGCGGCGGCCGTCGAGGTCAATCTCCTTGCCGATCGGGTCGGAGTCGCCGAAGAGCTCGGTGGCGAGCTTCGCATTCACCAACGTCACCAAGGCCGCGCCGTCGTGCTCCGTCTGCGTGAACGTGCGCCCCGGATAGATGTCCGCCTGGTCCGTGCGGATCCACTCGGTGCTCTGCGCGTCGTAGCCGACGTTCTTCACGATGCGGTCGCGGTAGGTGACCGTGCCCTGGCCGAAGAGCCAGGCCATCGCGCTCTCGACCTCCGGCAGCTGCTGCACCGCGCGCCACTCGGCCAGGGAGACGCCCGGATACCGACGGTCCGGGCAATCCACGGTGGGATTGCAGTTGTTGAAGCCGGGGTTGCGGCGGCGGATCTGGAACGTGGCCGTGCCGAACTCGTCCATATCCGACTGGAAGGACTGCCGGATGCCGTGCACGGTCGCGCCCATCGCGACGACGACGAACACGCCGACGGCGACGCCGGAGATGGTGAGTGCGGCGCGTACCTTGTTGGCCTTGAGCGACTCGAGGGCCATCAGCATTCCCTCGACCGTCATCGCGAGGCGATCCCAGAGGCGCATCGGCTATTCCTGGCGGAGGGCTGCGATGGGATCCAGCCGCGAGGCGCGGCTGGCCGGATAGATGCCGGCGGCGATGCCGACGCCGGCGCCGACGACCAGCGCGGCGACCAGCGACCACGGGGCCACGGAGGCGGGCAGGGGCGTCACTGCGGCGATGAGCTGGGCGATGCCGATGCCGATCGCCGCCCCGATCGCCGCCCCGATGACAGACAAGGTCGCGGCTTCCACCAGGAACTGCGCGATGATGTCGCGCCGGCGCGCGCCGAGCGCCTTGCGCACCCCGATCTCGCGCGTGCGCTCAGCCACCGCGACCAGCATAATGTTCATAATGACCATCGCGCCCACGACGAGGCCGATGGCCGGCAACGCCGTCCCGAAGAGGATCAGCTTGCCCTTGAGCTGGTCGAAGAAGCTCAGCGCCGCGTCCGAGGTCTCGAGCGCGAAGTTGTCGGTCTCGTCAGGCCCGAGCCGGCGGAAACTGCGCAGCGCCTCGTGCGCCACGACCATCCCGTCGTCGAGGATCTCGCGGGTCGGCGCTTGCACCGTCACCCGGCCGATATCGCCGCGCGGACGGATCGCCCGCGAGAGCGGCGATGTGTACGGCGCGATCACCATCCGGTCCATCGAGAAGCCGAACACCGAGCCCTGCGGCTCGATGAGCCCGATCACCTGGTAGACCTGGCCGCCGAGGCGCAGTTCGCGGCCGACGGGGTCGAGGTTGGGCCAATAGTACTGGGCGATCTCGTCGCCGATGACGACGACCTTGTTGCCCGTGGCGACGTCCTGCGCGTTGAAGGCGCGCCCCGACGTGATGCCGAACTTCTTGATCTCGAAGTAGCTCGCGTCGGTGGCGATGGCCTGCACCTGCTGCGGCCGCACGCCCGGCGCGAAGGCGTTCATAAACGTCTCGTTCACGCGGGCGACGCGGAACTGCGACCCCAGCGCCTCGGCCAGGATGTCGGCGTCGGGCTGGTAGACGCGCGGGCGGCGCAGGTAGGCGCGCCAGTCGTCGTCCGATTCGTTCGGCGTGAAGTTCGGCCAGCGGCGCAGGTCGAAGGTGTTCACGCCGATGATCTTCGCGGCGAAGTCGTTCTCGACGTAGTCGCTCATCCCCTCGACAATGCTGACGACGGCGATGAGGAACATCACGCCGATCATCACGCCGATGAGCGTGAAGAAGCTCTTGAGCTTCTGCACGCGGATCTGCTGGAGGGCGAGGCGGACGGCTTCGAAGAGCGGCATCGGATTCCGGGATCCTGCGGTGAACGCGCGGGGCCGGCTATTCGTGCCGGAGGGCTTCGACGGGGTCCAGGCGGGCGGCGCGGAAGGCGGGGATCATCCCGAAGGCGATGCCCGTGACAGCGCTGGCGATCAGCGCGGCGAGCACGGCACCCGCGGGAATGCTGGCCTCGATGCTCGTCCCGCTGCGGATCAGGTAGGCCACCACCCAGCCGAAGGCGAGGCCGGCCACGGCGCCGATGCCCGTGAGCGTGACGGCCTCGATGAGGAACTGCCAGAGGATGGTCAGGCGCGTCGCGCCCAGCGCCTTGCGCACGCCGATCTCGCGCGTGCGCTCGGTGACCGAGATCATCATAATCGCCACCACGCCCACGCCGCCGACGATCAGCCCGACGGCCGAGAGGGCGATCATCACCAGGAAGAACATCCCGAAGATGTTGTCGTAGGTCTCGAGCAGCTTGTCCTGCGTGAGGATGGCGAAGTTCGACTCCTCGCTGGGCCGCAGGCCGCGCATCCCGCGCAGCGTGGCGGTGACCTGATCTACCATCACGTCACGCTCGACGCCCGCGCGTGGCTTGATGACCAGGCCCATATCGCTGCGC
>CAZYQM010000062.1:590-1434 GCA_964649965.1 uncultured Gemmatimonas sp. | reverse complement strand
TGACCTTGTCGAGCGGATCGCTGTCGCCGAACAGCCGCTCGGCCATCGTCGTGTTGAGGATCACGACGCGGGCGGCGGAGCGGAACTCCTGCTCGGTGAAGATGCGGCCGCCGGGCAGCATATCGGGCGCGCCGAACTGCGCCCAGTTGGCCGTGTAGGCCTCGATGGGCGCCGCCGGCAGCAGCTGGTCGCGATACTTGAATGCGCCCGACCAATCCATCCGCACGCCCACCGCCGCGGCGTCCTCGAGTTCCGCGAGGCGCTCGACCTCGCCCCACGAGATTGGCGGATTGCGCAGCCACTTGCAGGTGTCCTCGGAGCCGTCGCAGGCCTCGAAGCTGATCGGATAGCGCGACACGAAGAACGTCGTCGGACCGGTGGACTCGAAGTCCTTGGCCACGCTCGTGTTGATGCCGTGCACGGCGGCCGAGATGACCACCACGACGAACACGCCCACGGCGACGCCGAGGATGGTGAGGCCGGCGCGCACCTTGTTGCCGACGATGCTCTCGACGGCGATGCGCACGCCTTCCTGCAGGTTGTAGAGCTTGGACGAGATGCTCACGCGCTCACTCCTGCCGCAGCGCGACGACGGGGTCGAGCCGCGACGCGCGGCTGGCCGGGTACACGCCCGACACGATGCCCACGCCCATCCCGACCGCGACGCCGACGATGATGCTCCACGGCGCCACGCTGGCCGGCAGCGGCGAGACCGCGGCGATGGCCTGCGCGAAGCCGATGCCCAGCGCGATGCCGGCGATCGCGCCGACGGTGCTGAGCGTGGCCGACTCGACGAGGAACTGCGCGAGCAGTAGCTCGAGCGCGGACGCCAGCTGCAGTGGCA
>CAZYQM010000062.1:0-544 GCA_964649965.1 uncultured Gemmatimonas sp. | reverse complement strand
GAGCGCCGAGTCCGAGGTCTGCATCGCGAAGTTGTCCTTCTGGTTCGGCCGCAGCTTGCGCGTCGTGCGCATCACGCTGCGCACACGCTCCTGCGCCTCCATCATCACGGCCTGGTTCTCGGCCTGCACGATCACCGCGTCGATCATCTGCGACGACGGGTTGAGCAGCTTGCGGATCGGCGAGCGCCAGGGGGCGATGACGAAGTTGTCGAACGAGATGCCGAAGGCGCTGCCGCGCGACTCGGTGATGCCGATGACGCGGTACGGCGTATTGCCGATGCGCACCTCGCGGCCGATCGGATCCACGCCGGGGAAGGCGCGCTCGACGACGTCGGGCCCGATGATGAGCACGTTCTCGCCCTGCGCAAGTTCCTGCTGCGTGAACTCGCGGCCGTCGGTGAGGCCGAGCTTCTTGATGGTGAACCAGTCGCCGTCCACGCCGATGCCGGTCGTCGTGCGCGGGCGGCCCGCGTAGCGGCTGACCAGCGAGACGTTGGCCTCCGACTCCTGGGCCCAGCGCGTGCCTTCCGGCAGCGCCTCGACG
>CAZYQM010000061.1:0-10986 GCA_964649965.1 uncultured Gemmatimonas sp. | reverse complement strand
CCGTTCTCGATGAGGAAGGTGCCGTCGCGGGTGAGGCCGGTGAAGAGGATGGTGCGCGGGTCCACGCCGCGGATGTACCAGAAGCGCGTGACGAGCAGGCCGCGCTGCGTGGAGGCGATCATCGACTCGACGGTCTCGCTGCCGCCCTGCATCGCGAGCGTGCCCGCCGTGCTGCGGGGCTGCTGGCCGGTGCGCTGCGCCCAGAAGCGGTCGTAGGCGAGGTTGCGCACGACGCCGTTCTCGATCCAGGTGGTGGCCTGGTTCGGGAGACCGTCGCCGCCGAAGGTGCCGGCGGGGACGCGCGGGTCGAGCGGGTTGGAGTACAGCGTCACGCGCTCGTCTACGACCTTGTCGCCGATCTTGTTTCCGCCGCCGGGCTTGGAGAAGAAGCTGCGGCCTTCGTCGGCGTTGCGGGCGTTGAGCGCGCCGCCGATGAGCTGGACGAGGTTGGCCGCGGCGGTGGGTTCGAGCACGACGGTGTAGCGGCCGGGCTCGATGGCCGCGGCGTTGACCGAGCGCCGCGCCTTCTCGATGGCACGCTCGGCCAGCGCGCGGGGATCGATGCGCGAAAAGTCGTTGTCCGATGCGCCGGCCCAGCCGGAGCCCTTGCCGTCCTCGGTGCGCACGGTGGTCGTGAACGCGACGCCCGTGCTGCGCTGGTAGGCGAAGAGCCCCTTGGAGTTGGCGACGGCGAACGCCGAGGCCTGGGCCTCGAGGTAGCCGGTGCTCACGAGGCCGGCGGCGCGGGCGCGCTCGGTGATCTCGCGGACCGCGTCGGCGCGGGCTTCGGGCTCCAGCGACGCCGTGGCGTCGTTCCAGACGATGGACTCCTCGTACTGCTGCGGCTCGAGTTCGGGCAGCAGCTCGGGATCCTCCGGCGCGAGCTTGGCGATGCGCTCGGCGTTCTGCACGGCCTCGCGCAGGGCGGCGTCATCGAGGCGGTTCACGGTGACGTTAGCGACGCGCTTGCCGAAGACGGCTCGGATGGACACGGCGGCGTTGTAGTTGTCGCCGGCGGTGGAGATCTGGTTGACGGCGAAGCGCGTGTTGGCGCGCACGCCGCTGTTGATGGAGACGCGGCACTCGTCGGCCGTGGAGAACGACAGCACGCGCTTGCAGATGGCCTCGGCCTCGGCGCGCGACAGATGGCGCGCGATGGCGCGCAGGGAGCGGCTCGACATTATGCCTGCCTCCCGGTGTTGATGACGTTCACTTGCTTGTGTCGGGTTGGGGGGCAGCCGTGCGAGACGGCGTTGGACTGCGAGGGTTGGCCCTTGCCGTCGCCGAAGGCGCCGCCGAGCTCGTAGCTCCGCTGGCCGCCGATCATGTCCATCGCGTTCCAGAACTCCGGCGTGCGGATCTGGTAGGCGACGTCCTTGAGCATGCCGGTGATCTTGCCGTTCTTCACTTCGTAGAAGAGCTGGCCGCCGAACTGCGCGTTGTAGCGCTGCTGGTCGATGGAGAACGAGCCGTCGCCGACGATGGCGATGCCGTTCTCGGTGGCGGCGATGAGGTCGTCCCACACGAGGTCCTGCTCGCCGGGCATCAAGTTGACGTTCGGCATGCGCTGGAACTGCACGTCGGCCCAGGTCTGGGCGTAGGAGCAGCCGTGCGAACGCGTGGGCATGTTCTGCGACTTGTACCACCAGTCGAGCCACATCGCCTGCTCGCGCGTCGTCTGGTAGTCGACGAAGATGCCGTTCTTGACGATGTGGAAGCTCTCCGGCGCGACGCCTTCGTCGTCCCAGCCGCAGGCCGAGAGCGAGCCCTCGGCGGAGCGATCGGCGACGACATTCATAAAGTCGGGGCCGTAGCGGAACTTGCCGAGGAAGTCTTCCGGCGGCGCGAGGAAGCTCGTGCCGGCGTAGTTGGCCTCGAAGCCGTAGGCGCGATCGAGCTCGGTCGGGTGCGCGATGGCTTCGTGGATGGTGAGCCAGAGGTGCGTCGGGTGCAGGATGAGGTCGTAGCGCCCGACTTCCACCGGCTTCGCCGTGAGCTTCTGGCGCGCCTCGTCCACCCAGCGCGCGGCGTGGCGCTTCAAGTCGGCGTCGAGCACGTGCTCGTAGCCGAGTCCGCGGGGCTGTATGTCGGTGGACTGGCGGGTCTGGAAGTCGCGGTTGTCGGGCGAGACCATCGTGACGGTCATTCCCGGCTGGGCGCGGAAGATCGTCTGCTGGGTGACCGTGCCCTCGGTGCTCGCGAAGGTCTTCTCGTCCTTCAGGAAGAACATCTGCGAGTTGACGAAGCGGGCGCCGGCGGCCAGCGCGGCTTCGTTGGCTTCGATCAGGTACGCCGCCTTGTCCTCGATGGCGATCGTGAACGGATCGATGCGCGCGGGCGAGCGCCACTGCCCGTTGGGCACGGGCGGGTGGTGGATCGGCGCGAGCTGGAGCGGCCGGACCATCGCGCGGCGATTGGCGCGGGCCTGGGCGACGGCCTGGCGGGCGACGCGGGCGACTTCGTCGGCGGAGAGCTCGCTGGAGGCGGCGAAACCCCAGGTGCCCTCGACCATCACGCGGACGCCGAAGCCGAAGGTCTCGTTGTCGCCGATGTTGGTGACGCGGCGCTCGCGGGTGCCGATGTTCTGCGAGCGCGCCGACGAGATGCGGCAGTCGGCGTAGGAGGCGCCGGCGGCGTCGATGGCGCGCATCGCGAGTTCGCGGTGATCGCTGTCGCCGCTGAAGGCCGGGCGCGCGGCCTGCACGGCATTCGGCTTGAGGAGGCCGGCCGCGGCGGCGGCGGCCGCGGACGTGCGGAGGAAGTCACGACGGGAGGTACTCACGCAAAGCCCTCGGATGGGGGAAGTCCTTCGTGCTGCGAATATACGCCGCGGGAGTCGGGCGGACACATTGTGTACGCGGGGCGGGCGTGACAACGTTCAGACACAGGATCCCCCCTCCGGAGTTTGCCGCGATGCCCAAGCTGACCATCGACGGCCGCGAATGCGCGGTCGCGGATGGCGCCACGATCCTCGATGCCGCGCGCAGCGCGGGCATCGACGTGCCGACGCTCTGCTGGTACCCCAAGCTGCCGACGGTCGGCAATTGCCGCATCTGCCTCGTGAGCGTGGAGGGCACGGCCAAGCTGCTGCCTGCCTGCGCGACGCCGGCCACGGACGGGATGGTCGTCGCGACGGAATCGCAGGCGGCGGTGAAGAACCGCCAAGGCGTGCTCTCGCTGCTGCTCGAGCGCTACCCGGCCGAGGAGATCCCGGCCGACGCGGGCCGCAACGAGTTCGAACAACTCGTGCACCGCTACCAGGTGCCGCGCACGCGCTCGCAGGAGCTGCCGCTGCGCACGGGCGACGAGCGCCCCACCGACGCGATCATCACGCACGATATGTCCACCTGCATCCTCTGCACGCGCTGCGTGCGGGCCTGCGAGGACATCCAGGTGGTGGGCGTGCTGGAGGTGGCCGAGCGCGGCGAGCACGCGCAGATCGTCGTCGGCGCGGACGGCAACCCCGAGCACGCCGGCTGCACCTGGTGCGGCGAGTGCGTGCGCGTGTGCCCGACGGGCGCGATCCACGACATCCTGCCGATGGCGAAACTCAAGGCGGGCACGATGGAGCAGCCCAAGCAGACCGTGCGCTCGGTCTGCCCGTACTGCGCGGTGGGCTGCCAGCTCGACCTCGAGGTGCGCGACGGCCAGGTGACGCGCGTGGTCTCGCCGTGGATCGAGGAAGACACGCCGAACGAAGGCAGCACCTGCGTGAAGGGGCGGTTCGGCACGGACTTCATCCTGCACCGCGACCGGCTCACGACGCCGATGATCCGCCGCGGCTGGGTGCGCGGCGCCGACGGCCAGTGGCGCTACGATGCCTCGAGCGACGCCGTGGCGACGCAGTACCCGCGCCGTGGCGGCCCCTGGGACCTCGTCGAGGAGGAAGGCCAGGCGGCGAAGAACCGCCGGCCGCGCACGAACCCTCTGCGCAAGCGCGTGGACGCCGGTGCCGATGCGGCGTTGGCCGACCCGCGCGACCGCATCGCCACGCCGAAGGAATGGTTCGACGTGTTCCGCGAGGCCACCTGGGACGAGGCGATGGAACTCACCGCGCAGCAGCTCGCGCGGCTGCGCGACACGCACGGCGGCGACGCCCTCGCGACCTTCGCCAGCGCCAAGTGCGCGAACGAGGAGAACTACATCCTGCAGAAGCTGTTCCGCGCGGGCATCGGCACGAACAACGTGGACCACTGCACGCGGCTCTGCCACTCGAGCTCGGTGAGCGCGATGCAGCGCGCGCTCTCGACCTCGGCCTCCTCGGGTTCGATGCGCGAGGTGGAGCACGAGAGCGACGTCATCTTCATCCTCGGCGCCAACACGACGGAGAGCCATCCGGTGTTCGGCGCGGCGATCAAGCGCGCGCTCAAGCGCGGCGCGACGCTGATGGTCGCCGATCCGCGGCGCATCGAGCTCGCCTCGCGCGCCCACGTGCACCTGCAACTGATGCCGGGCACCGACGTCGCGCTGCTGAACGGGATGCTGCACCACATCCTGGCGAAGGGCCTGGAAGACAGGGACTTCATCGCCAAGCGCACGACGGGCTTCGACGCGGTGCGTGCGGCGGTGCAGCGCTACACGCCGGAGCTGGCGGAGAGCATCACCGGCGTGCCGGCGGACACGATCCGCCGCGCGGCCGAGCTCTACGCGCGCGGTCCCAACTCTGCCACGATGTGGGCGATGGGCCTCACGCAGCACCACACGGGCACGGACATCGTCACGTCGCTGCTCAACCTGATGCTGGCCTGCGGGATGATCGGCCGCTGGGGCGCGCCGATGATCCCGATCCGCGGGCAGAACAACGTGCAGGGCGCGTCGGATATGGGCGCAATCCCGTTCGCGTTCACCGACTACCGCCGCGTGGACGATCCGGCAGTTCGCACGCTCTACGCCGAGGCCTGGGGCGTGGATCCCGCGACGCTCGACACCAAGGCCGGCCGCAAGGTGACAGAGATCGTCGGCAAGGACACGCCCGTGCGCGGGATGTACATAATGGGCGAGAATCCGATCATCTCGGATCCGGACGTCGCGCACGCGGAAGACTGGTTCCTCGGGCTGGAGTTCCTCGCGGTACAGGACCTGTTCCTCACGGAGACGGCGCGCTGCGCGGACGTGGTGCTGCCGGGCGCGAGCTTCGCCGAGAAGGACGGCACCTACGTGAACACGGAGCGGCGCATCCAGCTGGCGCGGAAGGCCGTGGAGCCGCCGGGCCAGGCGCGGGGCGACCTCGACATCGTGCTGGAGCTGTCGCGGCGGCTCGGCGTGCCGACGCCGTACACGACGGCGGCGGAGGTCTTCGACGAGATCGCGCGCGTCACGCCGAGCTGGCAGGGCGTGTCGCACCGGCGGCTGATGGAGCGTCCGTCGGGGCTGCAGTATCCCGTGCCGGACGCGCAGCACGAAGGCACCGCGTTCCTGTTCGCCGATCGCTTCCCGACGCCGGATGGCAAGGCGACGATGGTCGCGACGGAGTACCTGCCGCCTGCCGAGCTGCCCGATGCGGAGTTCCCGTTCTTTATGAACACGGGGCGCCAGATGTACCACTGGCACACCGGCACGATGACGCGGCGCTCGACGGCGCTGGACGCGCGAGAGAGCACGGCGACGGTGGAGTTGAATCCGCTGGATGCCGCCGAGCTGGGCGTGCGCGACGGCGACGAGGTGAGCATCACGTCGCGGCGCAACACGATCCGCATCGCCGTGCGGCTCTCGCCGCGCGTGGCGCGCAGGCAGGTGTTCGTGCCGATGCACTATCGTGAAGCGGCGGCGAACCTCCTGACCAACCCGGCCTTTGACGGACCCTCGGGCATTCCCGAGTTCAAGGTCTGCGCCGTGCGCGTGGAGGCGGTGAAGGCGGCGCTGGTTTAACGCGACGTCGCGGCCGCCGACTCAGCCGGCGGCCGCGACGTCGGGGTCGGCGCCGGGCAGCAGGACGTGGAACACCGTCCCGACGCCGAGCGTGGACTCGACCGAGATGTCGCCATCCGCCTGGTGCACGATGCCGTGCACCGTGGCGAGCCCGAGCCCGGTGCCCTTCCCCTGCGGCTTGGTCGTGTAGAACGGCTCCCAGATGCGCTCGAGCACGGCGGGTTCCATTCCGGTGCCGGAGTCGCGCACGGAGATGCGGACGCCCGGGCCCTCGCGATACCGCGTGCGCACGACGTCCACCCCGAGTTCGCCGCCGTCGGGCATCGCGTCGCGGGCGTTGACGGCGAGGTTCATCAGCACCTGCTCGAACTGCGTCGGGTCGATGTGCACCACGGGGAGATCGCTGCCGATGCGCACGTTGAGGCGGATGGTGCTTCCGAGCAGCGGCTCGATGAGGCGGAGGAATCCACCGACGATCTCGGACACATCCACGACCTTCGGCGCGACGACGCGTCGCCGGGCGAAGGAGAGGAGCTGCTGCGTGAGCTCACCGGCGCGCGTGGCCGCCTTCTCGATCTCCGTGAGGTCGGCCTGGCGCGGGTCGTGCGCGGGCAGCGATTGGCCGATGATGCCGGCGTAGCCGACGACGGCGGTCATCAGGTTGTTGAAGTCGTGGGCGACGCCGCCGGCGAGGCGGCCGAGCGCCTCGAGGCGACGCGTCTCGGCCTCGGCGTGTTCCTGGCGGCGCCGGTCGGTAACGTTGCGCACGACCTGGCTGGCGCCGACGATGTCGCCCTGCTCATCGCGGACGGGACTGTAGGTGATCTCGAACTCGTCGCGGGCCAAGGCGGGATCGCCGATCTCGCGGATGACGGTGAACCGATGGCCGTCGAGGGCTCGGCGCCACAGGGCGACGGACTCGTCACGGTCGAGGGGCAGGCCTTCGAGCACCTCGTCCATCCGCTGTCCCGGGCGCACGGTGATGCCCGAGATGCGGTGGAAGCCGCGCACCCACGCCGGATTGACCGCGATGATGACGAGATCGTGGTCCACGGCGGCGATGAGGTCGCCCGAGCTCTCGATGATGGCGGCGAGCTGTGCAAAGGCCCCGCGCGCACGGCTCTCGGCCGTCGCGCGCTCGGCGAGTGCGAGCGGGAAGATCATCGTGGGGCCGGCGAGCGACGCGATGTAGATCCAGGCGCGCCGGCCGCGTTCGATCGGATCGGGCCCGAAATCGGAGAACGGGCCGACGTTGAGCACGGCGGAGGCGACGACGATGATGGCGAACAGCGCGGCGAAGACCGCATAGCCGCGAGTGCCGAAGCGCAGGCCGGCCCAAACGAGAAACGGAATCGTCGCGACGGCCGGGTTCACGACGATGACGTCGTTGAGCACCGCGCCGAAGGCATTCAGCAAGGCCAGCGCATACACGCTTGCCAGCAACGGAAGTTCCCAGGGCCAAGTACGGTGCACGGGCGCGCCGCTGCGCGCCGGCGCGCTGAAGGCCAGCAGAATGGGCGTGATGGCGAACAGGGAGGTGACCGCCGAGGTCAACCAATCCCAGATCGTGTAGCCAGGCGCGATCTCGCTCCCGGCGAAGTGGATGACGAGGTTCGCGAGGATCGTGGTCGGCAGCACGCCGACGGTGGCGCAGACTGCCAGCCACGCGAACGAGAGGACACCGCGCATCGGGTGGCGTCCCTCCGAGAGCCAGCGGTGCAGCTCGACGACGACGATGCTTTGCGCCATCAGCTGGCTGGTCCCGATGAAGGCGCGGAACCAATCGTCGCTGTGGGCACCCGCACCGGCGATGACCGCCGCGCCGAGGGCCAGCGCCATCGGCCAACGTTGCCGCTCAGCGGTCCCGAACAGCACACCGACGACGAGCCCGTGCAGCGGCCAGGGGATGACCGCCAGCGGTATATGCCGGAGCACGGGGCCCGCCGTGTACGTCACGACCGCGGCAATCACCACCCACGCCACGAGGGCGGGAGTGGAGTAGCCGGCGTTGTTGACGCGGAGCGAACCCGTGTTGGGCATCAGTGTGGCTGCGGAGGGACCCCTTTCTTCGAGGGGGCGAGGGGGCGACGTTTCTATGGTTAAAGCTACCCCCCTCACCCGCAGTATCGGCTCCGACCCATCACATCGTGCGCGCTCTCGTCAAGGATTCCCCTTCGCAGGGGTTCACGCTCAAGGAAGTCCCCGTCCCCACCATCCGCGACGACGAGGTGCTGATCCGCGTCCGTCGGGCCGGCGTCTGCGGCACGGATGTCCATATCCACGAATGGGATGCGTGGGCCCAGGGACGCTGTAAGCCACCCTTCGTCGTGGGCCACGAGTTCGCCGGCGAGGTGGAGAAGGTCGGCGCCCTGGTGACGGACGTGAAGGTCGGCGACCGCGTGACGGCCGAGGGCCACATCGTCTGCGGGATGTGCCATCTCTGCCGCACGGGCAACGCCCACGTCTGCCCGAACACGAAGATCATCGGCGTGGACCGCGACGGCGCCTTCGCCGACTACATCGCGATGCCGGCGACGAACGTCTGGCAGCTCGACGCGAACATCCCCTTCGAGATCGGCGGCATCCACGATCCGATGGGCAACGCCTTCCACACGGCGCTGCACGGCACGGAGCTCTCGGGCAAGACGGTGATGGTCACGGGCTGCGGCCCGATCGGCATCTTCGCGGTGGGCATCGCGAAGGCGGCGGGTGCCTCGCACATCGTGGCGAGCGACGTGAACCCGAAGCGCCTGGCGCTGGCGACGCAGATGGGCGCGCACAGCGCGGTGCATCCCAAGGACGCCGACGCGGCCGTGGCGAAGGCCACGCAGGGACTCGGCGTGGACGTGGTGCTCGAGATGAGCGGCGTGCCGGCGGCGATCCACCAGGGCTTCAAGCTGGTGCGCGTGGGCGGCCGCGTGCAGATGCTCGGCATCCCGGCGAAGCCGATGGACGTGGACTTCGCGACGGAGATCATCTTCAAGGGCATCACCGTCTATGGCGTGGTCGGTCGGCGGATGTACGACACCTGGATCCAGATGACGCAGTTCCTGCGCGCGGGGCAGTTCGACCCGACGCCGGTGATTACGCACCGCTTCCCCCTCGAGGCGCACGCCGAGGCGATCGCGGCGATCAAGTCCGGGGAGGCGGGGAAAGTCGTCTTTGAGATTTCTTGATTCGGACAGGCTGGCTCACAACTGCAGTTACGAGTTGTGAGTTGGGAGTTGGGAGTCACTGCCCCAGGCGCGCGTCTCCCTCCGTCCGTTTCTTTCAACTACCAGCTGCCAACTTCCAACTGCAGTCATACAGATGAATCCGAACTTTGTCGCCGAGCTCCAGTCCGGCATCGATGCCCTGAAGACCGCGGGCACGTACAAGAAGCTGAATCACCTCGACTCCCCGCAGTCGGCCCGCGTGCAGATGGAAGGCCGCGGCGAGGTGCTGATCCTCTCATCGAACAACTACCTCGGGCTCTGCGACGAGCCGAGCGTGGTGCAGGCGGGCATCGACGGACTGAAGAAGTTCGGCGCAGGTACGGGCTCGGTGCGTTTCATCTGCGGCACCTTCACGGTGCACCGCGAGCTGGAGACGGCGCTGGCGCGCTTCGTCGGCACGGAAGCCTCGATGAGCTATGTCTCGGCGTGGAACGCCAACGAAGGCCTCACGGCGAGCATCGTGCAGGAAGGCGACTTCGTCATCTCCGATGCGCTGAACCACGCCTCGATCATCGACTCGATCCGCCTCGCCAAGGCGATCACGAAGTGCACGACGGCGGTGTACAAGCACTCCGATCTCGACGACCTCGTCGAGAAGCTCAAGGCGAACACGGCGGCGAAGCGTCGGCTCATCTGGACGGACGGCGTGTTCTCGATGGAAGGCAGTATCGCCAAGCTGCCGCAGCTGCTGCAGATCGCGAAGGATCACGATGCGATCCTCATTATGGACGACTCGCACGCCACCGGCGTGCTCGGCAAGACCGGCCGCGGCACCGCGGAGCACTTCGGCGTGCTGGGCGAGGTGGACGTGATCACGAGCACGCTGGGCAAGGCGCTGGGTGGCGCGGCGGGCGGCTTCGTCGCCGGTCCGGCGGCGCTCTGCGACACGCTCACGCAGCGCTCGCGCCCGCAGCTGTTCTCGAACGCGCTGCCGCCGACGGTCGCCGCCAGTGCGCTGGCCTCCGTGGAGTTCATCGAGCGGCATCCGGAGCGCGTGCAGCTGCTGCGCGACAACACGGCGTTCTTCCGCAGCGCGATCGTCGAGGCGGGCTTCAAGCCGCTGGAAGGCGACACGCCGATCGTGCCGATCATCATCGGCGAGACGGCCGACGCCATCAAGATGAGCGAGCTGCTGCTCGACGAAGGCATCTTCGTGACGGGCTTCGGCTTCCCCGTGGTCCCGCAGGGGACGGCGCGGCTGCGCTGCCAGATCTCGGCGAGCCATACCCGCGCCGACCTCGAGTACGCGGTGGCGGCAATCCGAAAGGTCGGACTCAAGACCGGCGTGATCAAGTGAACCCATTCGATGCGGGAGGAATGATGCGTACGACACGATTCCGATTCACGGCGCGGCGTATCGCCGCTGGCCTGGTCCAGATCGCGCTTGCGTCCGGTGCATCCCTCCTTCCGCATCCGACGCGGCTCGGCGCGCAGTCCGCGCCGCTGCCGCCGGTGGTCAACGCCGAGTGGCTGGCGACGCAGAGCGCGCGCCCTGGCGTCGTCGTGCTGCACGTCGGCAGCGATTCCTCGTACCGCGCCGCGCACGTGCCCGGTGCGCTGCGACTGGACTTCGAGCACGTGATCGTCGCGCCGCAGCAGCCGGGCGGGTTGCGGATGGAGCTGCCGAGCGCGGATGCCCTGCAGGCCGGCCTGCGCGCGCTCGGCGTGCGCGACGACTCGCGGATCGTGCTCGTCTTCGACGCCCAGCCGCGGATGCTGCAAGCGGGGCGCGCGTTCTTCACGCTGGAGTGGGCGGGATTCCGCGGGCGCGTGGCCGTGCTCGACGGCGGCCTGCCCAAGTGGCGGGCCTCGGCGACGCGCAGCGTCGCCAGCGGACCGGGCCGGCGCGTCGTCGCCGGTGACGTGACGCTCGCGCTCGATGCCTCGCGCCTCGCGTCGCGCG
>CAZYQM010000060.1:6821-10992 GCA_964649965.1 uncultured Gemmatimonas sp. | reverse complement strand
TCTATCTCGCGGTGACGGGCCGACTCGACCTGCCGCTGGTCGTCGGCATCGCCATCGCGGCGACGACGCTCTCCGACCTCGTGTGGTACACGATCGGCCGCGCGTTCCCGACGACCGCGCTCAAGCGGCTATCCAAGCGCCAGGGCGGACGCCTGCTGCCCTGGCTTGAACGCGCGTTCGCCGAGCGCGGCGCGCAGGCGCTGTTCGCCTCGAAGTTCGTCTACGGCACGCGCGTGATGGCGCAGCTGCTCGCCGGACTGCACGCGATGCCGCTCAGGCGCTACCTGCCGGTGAACACGGCGGCGATCGTCGCCATTAATGCGCTCTTGGCCAGCATCGCGGTAGCGATCGCCCGATGATCTCCGTCATCATTCCCGCGTTCAACGAGGAGTCCACCGTCGGCGCGAGCGTGGCGGCTGTGCTCGGGGCACCGTTGGTGGACGAAGTCATCGTCGTGGACGACGGCTCCTCCGACGCGAGCGCGCGTGAAGCCGAGCGTGCGGGGGCGCGGGTGATCCGCCTCGCCGAGAATGCCGGCAAGGCGATGGCCCTCGACGCCGGTGTCCGCGCGGCGCGCAATGACGTACTGCTCTTCCTCGACGCCGACGTCACGGGCCACACGCACGAGACGGTGACGCGCATCGCGCAGCCGGTGCTCGCCGGAACAGTCGAGATGTTCGTCGGCATCCACGCGCGGCGCACGCTGTGGCTGAATCGCCTGCTGCACGTCTTCCCCATCATCGGCGGCGACCGCGCGCTCACGCGACGCCTCTGGGACGCCGTGCCGGTCGGTCACAAGCGCGGCTTCGAGATCGAGATCGCGATGAACCACACCGCCAAGCGCTTCCCGCGCAAGATGGGCTTCGCGCTGATCACCGGACTCACACACCAGCCCAAGGAGCGCAAGTACGGCGTCCTCGTGGGGTTCTGGCGCCGACTCGTGATGCTGCGCGACATCGTGCGCGTGACGTTCCGGCTCTACATTCTCGAAGCCGTCACCGTTCCCGAGCCCTAATGCCGCCTGTCGTCGTCAACCCGAAGCGCATCAAGCCCTTCCCCACGGCCGCCGCCTTCGAGCGCTGGCTCGCCGCCAACCATCACACAGCGGAGGAGCTGTGGATCCGCATCTATAAGAAGGGATCCGGCATCGCGAGCATCAATCACCTGGAGGCAATCGACATCGTCCTGTGCTGGGGGTGGATCGACGGCATCCGCAAAGGCTACGACGAGATCTCCTTCCTGCAGCGCTACACACCGCGCCGCGCCAGGAGCGTCTGGAGCCAGGTGAACCGCGACAACGTCGCGCGGCTCGTCCGCGAGGAGCGGATGACCCCGCACGGCCTCAAGCACGTCGAAGCCGCCAAGCAGGACGGGCGCTGGGACGCCGCCTATGCGCCCATCCGCAGCGCCAGCGCAGACGGCATCCCGGATGACCTGCGCGCGGCGATCCGCAAGAACGCCAAGGCCGAGCGCACGTTCCAGTCGCTGAACAAGACGAACCTGTTCGCGCTCAACTACCGCACCACGGCGATGCGCACGCCGGAGGGACGCGCGCGCAAGATCGCCGCGCTGGTTGCGATGCTCGCCAAGGGCGAGACGATCACGCCGCTGCCGAAGGCGAAGGCAGGCGCCAAGTCACGCCCGGCGGCGAAGCCGGCGAAGAAGAAGTAAACTCAACGAATGAACCTCGAACGCGTCTTCGCGATGAAGTTCGCCTCGGTGTACCCGCACTACGTCACCAAGGCGACCAAGAAGGGCCGCACGCAGGCTGAGGTGGACCAAGTCATCCGCTGGCTCACCGGCTACACCGCCGCCAGCCTCGCCAAGCAGCTCAAGAAGGAAGTGGACTTCCGCACGTTCTTCGCGGAGGCGCCGAAGCTGAACCCCAACGTCGGGCTCATCACCGGCGTGGTCTGCGGCGTGCGGGTGGAGAACGTGGAGGACCCGCTGATGCAGAAGATCCGCTGGCTCGACAAGCTCGTGGACGAGTTGGCCAAGGGCCGGGCGATGGAGAAGATCCTGCGCAGGCCGGCGCCGTAGCGCCGCGCCGCGGCTACATCCGCGTCGCCACCGCCAGGTCCGACGGGCGCAGCGCGCGCCGCTCCGCCCGCCACACCAACACGCCCGCCGCAATCGCCAGCGCCCCCATCAGCCACGGCACGTGCGAGCTGTCCAGCAGCACATAGCCCACCAAGTACACGCTCGCGACGAGTAGCGTCCCGATCGTGACCGGCACGCCGGTCCTGGCGAACTCGCCGAAGCTGATGCGCACGCCCGCCCGCTCGGCCAGCCCGAGCACCGTCACGTTCGCCGACGCACCGATCGGCGTCGCGTTCCCGCCGAGGCAGGCGCCGAGCGCGAGGGCCCACCAGAGGACGCGGCCTTCGCCGGGCAAAGTCGGTACGAGCGCGCCGATCACGGGGATGCTCACGGCGACGAACGGGATGTTGTCCATCAGCGCCGAGAAGCCGGCGGCGGCCCAGCAGACGAGCAGCGCGGCGAACACCAGCGTGCCGGCGTCCCCGAGGCCGAGCGTGGTTTGGCCGAACACGATACCGTCGCGCAGCCAACCCGCGAGCGTGGCCGTGAGGCCCGTCGCCTCGGCGGCGCCCACGAGCAAAAACAGGAACGCGAAGAAGGTGAGCGTGGGCCACTCGATCTCGCGCTCGAGCACGTGCAGGATGCCGTGCACGCGGTCGGCGTGCGAGGGCTGCGCCGCGCGCATATAGCGGATGTCCTGCACCACCAGCGCCGCGGCGGCGCCGAGCAGCGCGGGCACGGCGGTGGGCATCCCGGTCGCCCCGTGCGTGAGGAAGCCGACGATCACGCAGACGCCGATCGCGGTCATCCAGCGCAGCAGCCCGCGATCGGCAATCTCCGGCGACTCGCGTTCGGCGGTGACGCTCGGCAGCCACGCGTTGGCCTGCTGCTCGGCAAGCGCCGCACGGATGCGGCCGAGTCCCCAGATGTGCAGCCCGCCCATCATCACCAGCGTCGGCAGGGTGAGCTCCTTGATGAAGTCGAGGAAGCTCAGCCCCGCGCCGGAGCCGATCATAATGTTCGGCGGATCGCCGATCAGCGTGGCCGTGCCGCCGATGTTGGCCGCCATCACGAGCGGGATCAGCACGAGCATCGGCGGCACGCCGATGCGCTTGACCGTGGCCAGCACCATCGGGGTGACGAAGATGACGGTCGTCACGTTGTCTACGAGGGCGGACGCGATCGCCGTGAACCACCACAGCGCCACGACCGCCCGCGCGGGATCGCCTTCGAAGCGGTCGAGCAATCGGTCCACCGCCCACGCAAAGACGCCCGTGGACTTGAGCACGCCCACGAGCGCCATCATCGCCGCCAACAGCAGGAGCACGTTGAGGTCCAGCGCCTCGGCCGCGTGCTCCAGCGGGAGCAATCGGTACGGGGTCAGGTAGGTGATGCCCCACAGCAGCGCGACGGCAGCGAGCACCACGAGCACACGGTGCGCGGCTTCGACGGCCAGCACGGCGAAGACCAACACCAGCAGCAGCGCCACGATCAGCTGCGACGTGGGATCGCTCGTGCTGGCAAGGACAGTCGGATGCACCGGAAACCTCTATGACGGATGCGGAGGGCGGACCTCGCGCCAGAACCTACGGGAGCAGCGTCAAGACCTGCGTGGCGGAATATACGGAGCTCGCGTGAGGAGAGACTCCGCGCCGTGTCCGTGAATGCCGGCAGCCCGCGCACAGGCTGAGGTGGATCAGGTCATCCGCTGACTCGACCAGCTGGTGGACGAGCTGGCCAAGGGACGGCGATGGAGAGGACTCTACGGAAGTCTCAAGTCGTTGCCGGGCAATAGTTTAGACTTGACATCTCGTCGCAAACAGACTAGGTTGGAGGTGTAGTCCCGCGACTTCAGTCGCACGTCGCCCCGCAGGAGCTGAGCACTCGCCCTGCGCCCTTTGCCTCACGGTGTGTCAATCCCGGGGCATCCTACAAGGAGGAGCAACGTATGACCTACAAGCTCGAGAAGATCGAAGGCATCGGCGGGCATTTCGCCAGCCTCCTCGCCAACGCGGGTGTCTCCACGACGTCCGATTTGCTGCGCCACGCCAACGCCGAGGGCGGTCTCGCGCGCCTCGCCGAGCGCACGTCCATTCCGCTCGCGTCGCTCGATGTGTGGGCCGCGCGCGCC
>CAZYQM010000060.1:0-6811 GCA_964649965.1 uncultured Gemmatimonas sp. | reverse complement strand
CGACCTGATGCGCGTGCAGGGCATCGGTCCGCAGTTCAGCGAGTTGCTCGAGGCGTCGGGCGTGGAGTCAGTGGCCGAGCTGAGTATGCGCAACGCCGAGAACCTGCTCAACCTGCTGCATCGCGTGAACGAGGAGAAGCGGCTCACGCGCAGCATTCCCACGCTGCACACGCTCACGCAGTGGGTGCTGCGCGCGCAGGATATGGTGCCGCACGACAAGGCGCTGGCCGCGCCGCCGGTCGCGTCTCCGATGCTTATCGCGGCAGGCGCGTAATCTCCACCACGGCCAGGGCTGGACCGGCCTGACTTCCGACACCCGTGTGCCGCAAGAGCACACGGGTGTTCTGTCGTACGCGGCAGATGATCGTTTCCTTGGGGCCGCGCGCATCCGGCACGCAGATCAGGTCGGCGGCGAGTTCCAGCGGCTGCGGCTCGCCCGGCGGCGCCTTCGCGTCCACGGTGATGCGATGCCAGCCCGGCCGCAGGTCCCAGGCGCGCACCTGGCCGCGCGAGAGCCAGATGGAGTCGGCGAAGATGCGCTCCTGCACACCGATGTAGGCAGTCAGGCGCAGCTGAAAATTGAGGTCGATCTCCGCAGTCGTCCGCCCCGCGTCCACCGGTTGCACGCGGCCGTCCACCACGCGCGCCACGCTGGTGTCGCGCACGCGTGTTACCGGCAGGGCGAGCGTGTCCACTCGGCCGTTGTTGCGCTGCACGATGACGTGGAACTGTGCCGGCGGATCGTGCACGTCGAACTCGACGGAGCGTTCGACCAGCTCCGCACGGGCAAGCCCCTCGGGGCCATTGCGGCGGAACTCGGGCGGCGCCGCGTCGGCGCCGGATGCCGACGTCCCGGAATCGGCACAGCCTGCCAGCACCGCGATCGCGGCGCCGAGCAGGCTGTGACGAATCCTCGACGCGAGCACGCCGACGCTACTTCTTGGCGTTCTCCGCCGGCGCCTGGATCGCCGGTGCCGGCGGCGCTTCCGCGCGCTTCGCCGCCGCCTGCAGCACCGACTGGATATCGATGCCGAACGCCGAGCCGAGGCCCTCGAGCGTCTTGTACGCCGCGTTCACGCGCTGATTCGCGGCGTTGCTGACGCCGTCGCCTGCACCGCCGTCCATCACGACGAGGCGATCGATATCAATGCCCTTCACCGCGCCGACCGCGGTCTCGAGCAGCGTCGGCAGCTTCTCGGCCATAAACACGGCGAAGCCCTGCTCGCCGGCGTTGTTGATCTGCGCGTAGAGCATCCGCAGCACCTCGACCTGCGCCTTACCATTCTCGAGGATCGGCGCCGCCTCGGCGCGCGCACGCAGCTCCGCCGCCTTGCGCTCGGCTTCCGCGGGTTCGACGACGTCGGCGAGCAGCTTGCGCTTCTGCAGCTCGACGCGCTGGCTCTCGAGGTTCTGCTGCGCCTCGACCTCGGCGCGCTGCGCCTCCACCTGCGCCACGCGTTCGGTGGTCTCGGCCTGCTGGTTCAGCTGCGCCTGCTTCACGCGCAACTCGTTGCGCGCCGTGGCCACGGCGATCTCCGCCTCGGCCTTGGCGATCTCCGCCACGCGCATCGCTTCCGCCTGCCGCTGCTTGGTCTCGGCTTCGTTCTCCGCCTCGGCGATCTGCGCGCTCTTGAGCACCTGCGCGGTCTTCGAGCGGCCGACGGCGGCGAGGTAGCCGACTTCGTCCGTCACGTTCTGGATCTTCAGCGTGTCGAGTTGTAGGCCGAGCTTCTGCAAGTCCTGGTCGGCCTCGTCGAGCAGCTGCGCGGCGAACTTCATCCGGTCCTCGTTCACTTCCTCGGGCGTCATCGTGGCGAGCACACCGCGGAGATTCGCAGAGAGCGTCTCCTTGGCGAGGTCCTCGATCTCCATCACGTTCTTGCCGAGCAGTCGCTCGACGCCGTTGTTGAATGTGGCCTCGGGCTCGGACGCGACCTTGATGTTGCCGACCGCCTGCACCGAGAGCGGGATGCCGCCCTTGGAGAAGGCGTTCTGCACGTTCAGCTCGATCGGGATCGTCGCCAGTGGCATCCACGAGACGGACTCGAGGATGGGGATGCGCACCGTGCGCCCGCCGATCACCGCGCGATAGCCGACGCTACGGCCATCGCCGAGCTGGCGATTGCGGCCGGTGATCACCGCGGCCGCGTTCGGCGGCACGATGACGATGAGGGCCTTGATCGTGACAACGAGGGCGATCAGCGCCCCGACGACGACGCCGGCGGCGATGAGCGGTCCAATGAACTGGTCCACGGTTGCTCCTTAGCTGTTCGGGAGGGAGAGAGGATCCGGTGCCGTCGCGTCGAGCGGCGTGACGAGGGCGGTACCGCGCTGCATTTCCACGACGATGACTTGCTTCCAGGTGCTCGGGTCGCCGTGCGAGTCGTCGAACGGACGTGCGGTCAGTTCGAAGGTGCGGTCGGCGCGCGTGATCATCACCTTGCCCGCCCCGCTGGCGCCGAACGGCAGCGTCACGCGGCCGCTGAGCCCGATGAACGTGTCGTCGCTGCCGCGGTCGCCGGACTCGGTGCGCTTGAGATACCGGAACGTCGCGTTGACGATGCCCGACACGCCCAGCGCCGACGCCACGGCCAAGACCGCGACGATCGGCGCCGTGGCACTGGGCCAGAACCGCGAGAGCACCGCGCCCACGCCGCCGAATACGAAGGCGAAGTAGCTCAGGCTGCGCAGCGAGAGCCAGCGCAGGGCCTCGACGTCCGCGTCGCCGGAGAGATCGCCGGACACGTCGCCGTCGGCGTCGCCGCCGAACATCGAGAAGGCGAGCAGGCCGGCGCCCAGCACGAGCGCGAACAGATAGATGGACATCACGGGGGGCACCTCCGAACGGGGGTGGCGGGACTTCCCAGTAACCTACGTGCGGTGCACGCGCCTGTGTCAGCCTAGGCCGCGAACTCGGACGAGTCCTAGAGACCGTCCACGCGTTGCACCGCGTGCAGCAGGACGTTCACGCCGTTGGCGACGTCTTCCGGCTTGGTGAACTCCCGCGGCGAGTGGCTGATGCCGCCCACGCTGGGCACGAAGATCATCCCCATCGGACAGATCAGCGAGAGCTCCTGCGCGTCGTGCCCCGCGCCGCTGGGCATCCGCTGCGAACTCAGGCCGAGCGCGGCGGCGCTGGCGTCAATGGCGTCCATCACCCGCGCGTCGGCGAGCGCGGCCTTGCTGCTCACGAGGTCGCGGAAGGCGAAGCGCGTGTCTGTCGCGCGACCGATTTCCGCGCCCATCTCGCGGAAGCGCGCGGCGAAGCGCGCGATCTTGGCGTCGTCGAGGTCGCGCAGGTCCACCGTGAGCGTCACGCTGCCGGCGACGACGTTCGTGGTGTTCGGCGTCGCGTTCAGGCGACCGACCGTCGCCACCTGCCGTCCCGGCTCGGCGCGGATCGCCTCGTTCACCGCGACGGTAAAGCGCGCCGCCGCGAGCATCGCGTCCTGGCGCTGGTCCATCGGCGTCGCGCCGGCGTGGTTGGCGAAGCCGGTGATGGTGACTTCCATCCAGTTGAGCCCGACGATGCCCTGCACCGTGCCGATGCTGCGCCCCGTGCGCTCGAGCGACGCCGACTGCTCGATGTGCAGTTCGAGGTAGCAGTGCACGCTGCCTTTCGCGTGCGCCATTGCGGGGAGCTTCGTGACGTCGCCGCCGAGCCGCGCGATGCCGTCGCGCTGCGTGAAGCCCGAGCGCGCCGTGGAGTCGAAGTTCACGCTCGCCGTCTCGCCCACGTAGCACTTGCTGCCGATCGTGCCGCCTTCCTCGTTGGCCCAGACGATAACGTCGAGTGGATGCCGCAGGCGGGTGCCCTGCTCGCGCAGCGAGCGTGCGACCTCGATGGCCGCGAACGAGCCCACGGGGCCGTCGTAGTTGCCGCCGTCGGTCACCGAATCCACGTGCGAGCCGATGATGATGGGCGGCAGGTCCTCGCGGCCCGCGAGCCGCGCGATGATGTTGCCCGCCGCATCCACCTGCGGGCTGAGTCCCGCCTCGCGGAAGAGCGCCAGCGTGAACGCGCGGGCTTCGAGGTCGGCGTCGGAGTAGGCGACGCGGTTGATGCCGCCGGCGGTGCGGCCGATGGCGTCGAAGCGCGCGAGTTGCGCGTTGACCCGTGCGCCGTCGGCGCGCAGCGTGCGCGCTTGCGCGGCGCTGCGGAAGGCGGCGCTTGCCACCGGGGAGGCGGCGGCAAGGGCCGCGGCGCCTTTGAGCCAGTCACGTCGGTGCACTTCGGATCCTCGGCAAGGCGCCATTAGCCGCGACCCAGCCGGGTCGTGGCCGCGCGCGCCATCCTGCAAAGGATAGCGCGCGGCGCGTATCTTCGTCCACGTATGCCAGCAAGCCACGTGCGACACGCCGCGCTCGCCGCGACCCTGACGCTCGCCCCAACGCTCGCCCCAACGCTCGCTGGCGCGCAGTCGGGCGGCGTGCCCTTCACCGCCGTCGCCGACTCGGCGCGCGTTGCGCCCGCCGCAGACACGCGCGTCACGCACGGCAGCGCGCCTTCGCAGTTCGCGGAGTTGCGGATTCCCTCCGGCCGCGGGCCGCATCCGACCGTCCTGCTGCTGCACGGCGGCTGTTGGCTGAGCGCGTACGGAGTGGATCACGTGGCCGGCATCGCCGAGTCGCTGCGGCAGGCGGGGTTCGCGGTGTTCGCGGCGGAGTATCGCCGCGTGGGCGAGGAGGGCGCGGGCGTCCCCGGCACGTTCGATGATGTGCGCGCGGCGTACGATTCCCTGCGCGCAGTCGCACCGCAATATGCGCTTGACACCTCACGCGTGTTCGCGATGGGCCACTCCGCCGGCGGGCATCTCGCGCTGTGGCTGGCGAGTGAGCCGGGAGTGCGCCTGCGCGGCGTGATCGCGCTCGCCGCGGTGACGGACCTGGCGTCGTTCGCGGCGCCGTCGGGCTGTGGCTCGGCCGTGCCGCGGTTGATGGGCGGGGCGCGCGATGCGGACGACGAAGTGAGCGTCGTTCGCTACGCGCTTGCGTCGCCGGTGACGCGAGCGGGGCCTCCGCCGGGCACGGCGGTGCTACTTGTGGTTTCCGAGGCGGATCGCGTGGTCCCGATGACGCAGGCGCAGGCCTACCTCGCAAGGTTTCCCGGCACCGAGTCGCTGCCAGTGCCCGGCGGGCACTTCGATCTCGTGGCACCGTGGACGACGGCGTGGGCCCGAGTGCGGGCGCGGCTGCTCGAATTGGCGCGCTAGCGGCGGTCTGATGCAGCAGTCAGGGGCACCTCCGTGCTTCCATTAACCTAACAGTTGGGTTATCGTGGAATGCCGACCGTCCTTCGCGCAAACGGATTTCGCGTCGTCATCTATCCTCCCCAGCGCGAGCACGGACCGCCGCACGTCCACGTGTACGCCGGTGACGGCGAGGCCAAGATCCTCATTCCGATGGGAGACGAGGACCCGACCGTGGAGGAAGTAAGAGGAATGCGCGAGGATCTGGCGTTGAGGGCGTGTCGGTTGATCGCAAACCACACCGAGTTCCTGCTTGCCAGGTGGAGGGAACTGCACGATGCGTGACTCCGACGAGATCACCCCCGAATTCCGTGCGCAGATTCGCGCGGCCCGGCGCCGCGACGCCGCCGAGCGCGCCGCCGGCCGCCGCGCGGTCAGCGCCTCGTACGATCACGACACCGGCCGCATTATGATCGAGCTGAGCAACGGTTCGGTGTTCGGCTTCGTCGCCGCGCGATTCCCGATGCTCGCGGCGCTCTCTGTTGAGGAACTGGCGAACGTCACCGTCAGCCCCGGTGGCAGCGGACTGCTCTGGAATGACGACGTCGATCTCTCCGTCGGGGGCCTGCTCCTCGACGCCGTCGACCAGACGACCAAGCGCCGTGAGCTCGCGCGCATTGCCGGCAAGGCGCGCGGCGGCGCGAAGGCGGCGGCATCGCGGGCGAACGGAAAGAAAGGCGGCCGGCCGCGGAAGCGACCGGTCGGCGGCGGCGCGAAGTCGAAATCGCGTTAGAGGGACCACCTGTTGTCCAAAACGGCGTAGCGTCGAATCGGTACCGACCCACCGCCGCGGCCAGCTCCCGTCAGCCCTCGCCCGCCAACCGCTCCTCGATATCCGCGAGGTGCAGCGCGTCCATCAGCTCGTCGAGCTTGCCATCCATCACGCCCGCGAGATCGTGCGTCGTGAACCCGATGCGATGGTCCGTCACGCGCGACTGCGGATAGTTGTACGTGCGGATCTTCGCCGAGCGGTCGCCGGTGCTCACCTGCGACTTCCGCATCCGCGAACGCTCGGCTTCCGCCTCGGCGACCTTCAAGTCGAGCAGGCGCGAGCGCAGCACTTCCATCGCCTTCAGCTTGTTCTGCAGCTGGCTCTTCTGGTCCTGCTGCGAGACCACGAGCCCCGAGGGTATGTGCGTGATGCGCACGGCGGAGTCGGTGGTGTTCACCGACTGCCCGCCGGGGCCGGACGAGCGGAACACGTCAATGCGGAGATCCTTCTCCTCGATCTTGAGGTCAATCTCCTCGGCTTCCGGCAGCACGGCGACCGTCGCGGCGCTCGTGTGGATGCGCCCGGCGGCTTCCGTCGCCGGCACGCGCTGAACGCGATGCACGCCGCTCTCAAATCGAAGCGCGCCGAACGCCTGCGGGCCACTGACCTTGAAGATCGCTTCCTTGATGCCGCCGAGCGTGGCGTCGGCGAGCGAGATCATCTCGATGCGCCAGCCGCCGTGCCGCTCGATGTAGCGCGTGTACATCCGGTACAGGTCGGCGGCGAACAGCGCGGCCTCGTCGCCGCCGGTGCCGGCGCGGATTTCGACGATGGCGTTGCGGTCGTGCAG
>CAZYQM010000059.1:7648-11137 GCA_964649965.1 uncultured Gemmatimonas sp. | reverse complement strand
GCGCCGGCGACGAGCATCACGAGCGTGAGCACGGCGGCCGTGACGAAGAGCTGCGCGACGAGGCCGACGATGCCGCGCCAACTGGGGTCCTGCCCGAGCGCCACCGTGACGGCCGCGACGGCCAGTGCCCAGGCAATGCAGAGGGCGAGGAGCGGGAGGAGGTTCGCGCTCCAGCGCGCGAGCACCCAGTCTGCCGGCGAGTAGCCTTGGTTCACCAGCCAGCGCTCCACGTCATCGGGCAGCGCGGCCTCGCGCCCGATGACGACGGACGCGAGGACGATCCCGACGTTGAGGAAGATGCGGATCTGCGTACTCCACGCGATATCGGCGCCGAAGCGCTCGAACGGGATGCACATCAGCAGCGTGAGCACGCCCATCCAGATGAGACCGCGACGGCCCGGCTCGGCCTCGCGCCAGCGCGCGACGTGCCACGACAGCGGCACCGAACCCCCGCGCCTCGGCGTCGCGTCAGGCATTCCCGCCTCCGGCGGTGGCGAGGAAGATCTCCTCGAGCGAACCGCCGCGGGCGAGCATCGTCGCGGCGGCTTCGCTGCCGACGATGCGGCCCTCGTGCATCAGCACGATCCAGCCGGCGATGCGCTGCAGCTCGTCGAGATGGTGCGAGCTCACGAGGATCAGGCGGCCGGGTCGCTGCGCCGCGAGCAGGCCACGGCGCAACGCGGCCATCGCCAGCGGATCAAGGCCGTTCGTCGGTTCATCGAGCAGCAGCAGGTCGGGATCGCCGATCAGCGCGGCGAGCAACTCGACGCGCCGCCGCTGGCCCAGCGAGAGCGCGTTGAGCCGCCGCGCGGCGAGCTCGGCGATGGCGAAGTCGGCGGCAATGGCTGCCTCCGCCGCCGTCGGCGGTGGACTGCCGGCGGCCTGCCGCAGGCCGTCGAGGAAGGCGGACACCGTCAGGTAAGGCGGCAGGTGCGCGCCTTCGGGGATGATGCCCACGCCGACCGCCACGCGATGGGCCACGGCGGAGCGCCCGCCGACGAGGATCTCGCCGGCGCTCGGGGCGAGCAGGCCCGCGGCGAGCCGCAGCAGCGTCGTCTTGCCGGCGCCGTTCGCACCGACGAGACCGACGATGCCGTCGCCGAGCTGCAGGTCCACGCCTCGCAGTGCCGCCGTGCCGTCGGCGTAGCGCAGCTCCAGGTTCCGGGAGACGAGGAGATCGTCGGTCATCTTGTCGCTGGCGAGGGGAACTGGCGTTCGATCACGAGGGACTCCGCGACCTCGCGGATGCGATAGACGCCACCGCGCACGAGGAAGAGCTGCGAATGCTCGGCGTCGCGCCAGAGGCGTCCGATGGCCTGGCCGTCCGCCGCGAGCACCTCGACGTGCATCGCGTCGTCGAGGTCGCCGGTGAGGACGAGCAGGCGTCCGTCGGCGGTCGCCGTGATGGCGCGCGCGGAGGGGGCCAACTCACCCACGTCGAGTGCGCGGCGCAGGTCGGCCGACATCGTCGCGGCGAGGTCGCGCACGCGGCGGCGACTCTGTTCGGAGACGGGGTACATCAGTTGATCGCGGCGCTGCGTCGAGTCGCCGCGGCTGCCGCGCAGGTCGAGCGGGACGAGCCAGCCGCTCATTGCATCCAGGTTCGAGTATCCCGACGCCGTCGGGGTCACGAGCGGAATTCGGAACGCCGCGCCGCGCTCGCCGCGCGCGTGGCGGGCGAGCAAGGTGTCGAGCGTGGTCTCGCTCACGCGGAAGAGCCACCAGCCGCCGTCCGCCTCGCCGTGGCGATACGCGGAGAGGACCGCGGCGCCGCCGGCGGGCACGAGGGCGCCGTACTGCGCACCGATGGCCGACGAGGGGAGGGCCAGTCGCGTCCGCCGCGTGCCGTCGAAGGTCCAGGTGTCCACGCGATGCAGCGGCGCATCGAGCACCGCGATGCCCGCCTCGGTGATCGCGATGCCGGCACCGCGCGCGATGAACTCCGGCGCGCCGGTCACATCGCTGCCGAAGCGTCGCGCGACGCGGCCCCCGACGACGACGGTGACCGCGTGCGGGTGGGCGAGCACCAGCGTGTCGTGCCGGGCGTCGAGCGCGAGGATGCGGCCACCGTCGAGCGCGTCGTCGCCGAGCGAGACGACGGGTGGCCAGGCGGAGGCGAGCGTGGAATCGAAGCTCGCGAGGGATCCGACGGCGGCGGCGCCGCCCGCAGGGGCGGGACGCGTCAGGAACGACGCGCCCCACCCGAGCAGGAGCAGGCCACCGACGATGGGGATGAGTCGGCGGGATGCCTGTCGCATCAGGTCAGGTTCACGTTGATGTTCGTACCGCCGCAGGCGAGGTACATCCCCGAGCACACGATGCCCACGGCCACCTTCTCGAACCAGTTCGAGTCGGCGAGCGCGGCGTCGCAGTCGCGGGTCACGCGCTCGATGCACTGGCCGACGGTCTCTTCCGCGAGCAACGGCGACGCCGAGGCGACGGTGAGCGTGAGCGCGGCCAGCGTGTGCAACGTCAGGTGTCGCATACTGCCTCCCAGGTTGGGGTGAGCCGCGAACCTACACGGGTCGTCGCCGACGGCATCATCGCAACATTGCCGGTACCGTCACCGCCACGTCATCGCCCGTCGGCGCGACGGGCGGCGGCGTCACCCGGTCCCTAGATCGGCGCGAGGCAGCCGAGGTACAGCACGCCGCAGCCGAACTCGACTGCCATATACTCCAGCCAGTTCTCGACCTCCGCACGCGTGAGGTCGCACCACACCGTCGTGAACTTCACGCAGTCCAGCAGTTCCTTGAGGCCGTCGTCGGCGCGGGCGGTAGACGCCGCGCCGCTGACCAGCAGGGCACCGACGAGCAAGGCAGAACGGAATCGACGCATCACAACCTCCGGTGAGAGTGAGCGTCGAAGCTGGCTGCATCGGCCCGCGGCGTTGCCATCCGGCGATTGCCGGCATCGCCGCGGCATCCCTACGCACGTTCCCCCAACCAGCGCTCCGGGTTCTCCTCGGCGACCTGCCAGAACAACGCCTCGCCGAGCGTCGCGCGCAGGCGCATCGAGAGCAGGCGCTCCTCGAAGTCCTCCTGCTGCGCCATATAGAAGTCCGAGCCGAACAGCGTGCGCGACGCGACCAGCGGATCGGTCAGGAAGACCTTCAGCGCCGGCGCGTAGTGCTCGAAGTGGAAGATCGTGTATGAGATGTCCGTCCAGAGGTTCTTGCCGGCGAACTCGCCGCGCAGCAGGTCGAGGATGCGCGCGAGCCAGGAGTGTTCCTGCGTGGCGTCGTCGCGGCGCCAGCCGTTCCCGAAGTAGCGATCCCACTCCTCGTGGCCGCCGAAGTGCGCGAGGCAGACCTGCAGCGTCGGATGCGCGCGCAGCACCGGCAGCCAGGCCTCCGGTGCGCCCCAGGCCGCGACCTGCGCGTCGCTGGCGTTCTTGAAGCGCACGCCGCCGCGCGAGCAGTGCGCCATCACCGGCAGGCGCCGTTCCGCCGCGTAGGCGAAGATCGGCTGCAGCGCCGGATCGCTGGGC
>CAZYQM010000059.1:3219-7638 GCA_964649965.1 uncultured Gemmatimonas sp. | reverse complement strand
CGGCGGCGGACCATCGCGAGGAGGTCGGGACGACGCGGGTCCACGGCGACGAAGGGCAGGACGCGCCCGGGGAACGTCGCCGCGAGGGCGCGCAGCTCGTCGTGCTGCGCGTCGAGGTCTTCCGGCGGCGCGCCACGGCCCATATGCCGCAGGTCCATCGGCAGCACGACGAAGCGCGCGTCGCGCGGATAGCGGGACTCGACGATGCGGAAGATCGCGTCCTGCCGTTCTTCCATCGCGATGCGCAGGAAGTCGCGATAGCGCTTGGCCAGCTCGCGGAACTCGCGCGTGCCGACGCGCGTGAGCACGGCGGCTGCGGCGCCACGCAGGCCCGGCAACTCGAGCAGGCGGCCGAGTCCGAGCGGCACGAAGCCACGCGGGACGTGGCGACGCGTGAACGTGTGGATGTGGACGTTCGTGAGGCGATGCGACACGACGGACTCGGGGTGGGGGCGAGTCGGGCTATCTTCGCGCGCGCGCGGCGGAAGGGCAAGGCAATGTGCGCGGCGTCACGGCGCCTTGCCCGGCCAAATGTGAGGATTTCGTGACCGACTGGAAAATTTCGTGACACGGTATTGCCCCGCCCGGGTATTGGGCGCATATTCGCGCCGACCTCACCCCACGAGGATTTATAGATGCAGCATCCGGATCTGGTGTTCGCGTATCTCGACCCGATGTCGGGTTCGCTGGTCCTGCAGGCCGTGGTCGCCGGCGTACTCGGTGGCATCGTCACGATGAAGCGCACGGGTCTCACCGTTCGCAACGTGGTCGCCAGGTTCTGGAGGCGCAGCAAAGGAGGAGCGCCGATCCATCGCGGATCGGCAGTTCGTTCCGGGACCCCAGCGGCTATCTCTATCGCCGCGCGGGCGTGTTGCTCCGTCAGGTGCAGGAGCGATACCGCCCTCACTATGAACATCTGATGTCGAGCGGTCTCTACGCGGCACTCACCGCGGAGGGATTGCTCGTGCCGCACGAAGAGCGCCCGCTGGCCGAGGCCGACGGCCCCGGTGCGGCGTTCGTGCTGCGTCCGGAGCTGCTGCCGTTCATCTCGCTGCCCTATGAATGGTGCTTCGCGCAGCGACAGGCGGCGGCGCTGCTCACGCTGCGCGTGCAGGAACTCGCGCTGGCCCACGGGATGACGCTGAAGGACGCCAGCGCGTTCAACGTGCAGTTCCGCGGCGTGCAGCCACTGCTCATCGACACGCTCTCCTTCGAGCGCTACGAGGAGGGCACGCCCTGGGTGGCGTATCGGCAGTTCTGCCAGCACTTCCTCGCGCCGCTGGTCCTGCAGTCGCGGCTCGACGTGCGCCTCGGGGCGCTGCTGCGGCAATACCTCGATGGCATCCCGCTGGACCTCGCCTCGACGCTGCTGCCGCGCCGCAGTTGGCTGAGTCCGGCAATCGCGATGCACATCCACCTGCACGCGCGGAGCATCGCGCAGCACGCAGCCACGGACGGCGCGCGGGCGGGATCGCGCCGCGACGGCGCAAGCGGCGAGACGGCGTCGCGCGCGCGCGTGTCGCGCGCCGGGCTCGAGGGCGTGCTGGCATCCTTGCGCGGTGCCATCGCGGGACTGTCGTGGCAGGCGGGCACGGAGTGGGGCGCCTACGAGGAGACGCACAACTATGACGCGGCGGGGCGGGCGTCCAAGCAGGGCCTCGTCGCCGAGTTCGTGCGCGCCGCCGACGCACGGCGCGTGATGGACCTCGGCGCGAACGCCGGCGAGTACTCGCGCGTGGCCCGCGACGCCGGCGCCACGCTGGTCATCGCCGCGGACGGCGACCCGATGGCCGTCGAGCGCGGTTTCCGCCGCCTGCGCGACGGCGGGGAGTCCGGCGTGCATCCGCTGCTCGTGGACCTGACCAACCCGGCGCCGGCGCAGGGGTGGAACCACGCGGAGTGGCCGTCGCTGGCGGCGCGCGGCCCCTTCGATGCCGTGCTCGCCCTGGCGCTCGTGCATCACCTGGCGATCGGCAACAACGTGCCGCTCGTCGGCGTGGCGCAGATGCTGGCCGCGCTGGGTCGTCAGGTAATCATCGAGTGGGTGCCGAAGCCCGATCCGCAGGTGCAGCGCCTGCTCGCCGCGCGCGAGGACATCTTCGACGGCTACACCGAGGAGGGGCTGCTCGCGGCCTTCGCCGCCGTCGGTCTCGCGCCGGTGCAGCGCGCCGCGGTGGGCAACTCGGGGCGCACCCTCTTCCGCTTCGCGGCGTGAACGCGACGGCCGGCATCCGCGGACGCGACGTCCTCGTCGGCCTCTCGCTGGCCAACCTCTGGTACGTCCGTCTCTGGGGCGAGGTGCTCGCCATCGCCGGCCCGGACGCGTACTTCAGCGCCATCAGCAACGCCGACATCTACGCGTTGATGCTGAACGTGCTGCTGCTCGGCGCGCTGTTCGTGGCGGGCGCGACGCTGGCGCGCCGCGCCGGACCGCGCGGCCGCCGCGTGATGATCGCCGGCTTCGTGTTCGTGCTCTTCGTGCAGTTCAACCAGCTCGGCCCCGAGCTGAATCCGGGGTTCCTCGCGTTGGTGGACCCGTGGAAGAGCGGCAAGTATCTCGACGTGCTGGCGCCGCTGGCCGTCCTCGCGCTCATCGTCGCGGCGAGCGTGAGGTGGCCACAGCGCGCGCTGCGCCTCGCCGTCGGCTTCGTGCTCGTGCTCTCGCCCTTCGTGGCGGTGACCTTCGGGCGCGCCGCGCTGGTCCTGCTGCAGGTCAATCCCAGCGAGGCGCTGGCGTCGAAGGCGCCGAGCCTGGACGCAGCCGTGCCGAGGCGTGATGGCCCGCGCGTCGTCCTCGTCGTGCTCGATGCCATGGGACGGCGGCACGCAATCGATGCGCGGCCCGATTCCATCAAGATGCCGGCGCTGGACCGGCTCCGCGCCGAGGCGCTCGACGCGACGAAGGTCACGCAGATCGGCGGCGTGACGAAGATCTCCGTGCCGGGAATGCTCTCGGGCGTCGAAGTCGAGAGCTCGGAGCCCGAGGGCGCCGACGAACTGATGCTGACGCTCGAGGACGGCAGCAACGTGCCGTGGAGCGAGACCGATCACCTGATCGAGGAAGCGCAGGATCTCGGCGGCGTCGGCGTCATCGCCGGCTGGTATCATCCGTACTGCCGCCTGTTCGATCACGCCGATGCCTGCGCGACGTACCCGGCGCGCACGGTCGGCTCGCGTGCCCGCGACACCGGCTTCTGGCGCGCGCTGGTCGAGCAGCCGCTGGCGCTCGTGCCGTACCTGAGCCTGCGCCTGCGCCAGGTCGAACTCGTCGAGACGCAGCGCGACGACCTCGCGCAGGCCGCCGTGCTCGGCGAACGCGGCTTCGTGTTCCTGCACGTCATCGCGCCGCACACGCCGTGGATCTGGGACCACGAGAGCCAGGATTACTCGCTGACCGAGTTCAGTCCCGACGGGATGTTCTTCAATCTCGAGCTCGCCGACGTGAAGCTCGGCGAGATCCGCGCGGCGATGGAACACGCCGGCCAGTGGGACAGCACCGCGGTGATCGTCACGTCCGATCACGTCGCGCAGTATCGGCCGCGCTGGATCGATGAACCGGACGACACCCGCGTGCCGTTCATCGTCAAGCTGCCGGGTGCGACGGGCGGCGTCACGTACGAGCGGCCGATCAGCGCGATGGTCGTGCACGCCCTCGCGTTGGCGCTGTTGCGCGACGAGATCGCCGACTATCCGTCGCTCGTCGCCTGGCTGGATGCGCACGGGGAGCCGCCGGCGCCGTAGCCCTCGGGCGCTCGCTGCCACTCACGCGGCGCAGCATATTCCGCCGATGCGATTCCGTTCCGTGCGTCTCGTCGCCATCGCGGCGCTCTGCCTGTTTCCGTCGAGTCTCATCGCGCAGGCCGGCGGTCCGAGCGCGTTCGAGCGCGGGATCCTCGAGCAGACGAACCGCGCGCGGACCGACCCCGCAGCGTTCGCGCGCGACCTCGAGCAGCTGCTGCGCCATTTCGACGGCAACGTGATTCGCCGGCCGGGCCAGAGCGTCGGTCTGCGCACCAACGAAGGCCCCGCCGCAGTGCAGGAGGCGATCCGCTTCCTGCGCGCGCAGGAGCCGTTGCCGCCGCTCACCTGGGAGGACGGGCTCTGGCGCGCCGCCGGTGACCACGTGCGCGACCAAGGTCCGCGCGGCGGCACCGGGCACAGCGGCAACGACGGCTCATCTATGGGGCAGCGCATCTCGCGCTACGGCGAGTGGCAGTCCACGGCCGCCGAGAACATCGACTACGGCTCGGCGAACGCCCTCGACGTCCTCGTCTCGCTGATCGTGGACGACGGCGTGCCGTCGCGTGGCCACCGGGCGAACATCTTCAATCCGCAGCTGCGCGTGATGGGCGCGGCCTGTGGCCCGCACACGCGCTATCGCGTGATGTGCGTGATGAACTACGCGGGCGGGTACGTCGC
>CAZYQM010000059.1:0-3119 GCA_964649965.1 uncultured Gemmatimonas sp. | reverse complement strand
GGTTGTCCCAGACGCAGTCCTTCACCTGCAATCCTGACTTGGAGAACGTGATGTCCGATAGCGCGAACAGCGGGGGCAAGTGCCCCGTGATGCACGGCAGCCCGAGTGCCGTGAAGGCCGGCGGCCGCTCGAACCGTGACTGGTGGCCCAACCAGCTCAACATCGGGATGCTGCACCAGAACCCGCCTGCGGGCGACCCGATGGGCGACGCCTTCGACTATGCGAAGGAGTTCGCGACGCTGGATCTCGATGCCGTCGTCAAGGATCTCACGGCGCTTATGACGGACTCGCAGGACTGGTGGCCGGCCGACTACGGGCACTACGGCCCGCTGATGATCCGTATGGCCTGGCACTCGGCGGGCACCTACCGCACGGCCGACGGCCGCGGTGGCGCCGGCAGCGGCACGCAGCGCTTCGCGCCGCTCAACAGCTGGCCGGACAACGGCAACCTCGACAAGGCCCGCCGCCTGCTGTGGCCGATCAAGCAGAAGTACGGCAAGAAGCTGTCGTGGGCCGATCTGTTCATCCTCGCGGGCAACGTCGCGCTGGAATCGATGGGCTTCAAGACTTTCGGCTTCGCCGGTGGCCGCGCGGACGTGTGGGAGCCGGAGCAGGACATCTACTGGGGCCCCGAGGCCGAGTGGCTCGGCGACAAGCGCTACCAGGGCGACCGCGAGCTCGAGAACCCGCTCGCCGCGGTGCAGATGGGCCTCATCTACGTGAACCCCGAAGGCCCGAACGGCAAGCCGGATCCGCTCGCGTCCGCGCGCGACATCCGTGAAACCTTCCGCCGGATGGCGATGAACGACGAGGAGACCGTCGCGCTGACGGCCGGCGGCCACACCTTCGGCAAGATGCACGGCGCGGGCGATCCGGCCCTCGTGGGCCCGGAGCCCGAGGGCGCTCCTATGGAGGAGCAGGGCCTCGGCTGGCGCAACAAGCTCGGCACAGGCAAGGGCGAGTTCACCACGACCTCGGGCCTCGAGGGCGCGTGGACGCCGACGCCGACCCAGTGGGACAACAGCTACTTCGACACGCTGTTCGAGTGGGAGTGGGAGCTGGTGAAGTCGCCGGCCGGCGCGTGGATCTGGGAGCCGAAGGACAAGGAAGCCGCGCGTACCGTGCCCGACGCGCACGTGAAGGGCAAGAAGGTACTGCCGGCGATGTCCACGGCCGACATCGCGATGCGCGAGGATCCGGCCTATCGCAAGATCTCCGAGCGCTTCCAGAAGGACCCGGCGGCCTTCGCCGATGCTTTCGCGCGCGCGTGGTTCAAGCTCACGCACCGCGACATGGGCCCGCGCGCCCGCTACCTCGGCAAGCTCGTGCCGAGCGAAGAGCTCATCTGGCAGGATCCGGTGCCGGCGGTGGATCACCCGCTGGTGGATGCCAAGGACGTTGCCGCGCTGAAGGCCACGCTGCTGGGGAGCGGCCTCAGCATCGGCGAGCTCGTGACGACCGCCTGGGCCTCGGCCTCGACGTTCCGCGACAGCGACAAGCGCGGCGGCGCCAACGGCGCGCGCATCCGCCTCGCGCCGCAGAAGGACTGGGACGTGAACGAGCCGCGGCAGCTCGCGCGCGTGCTGGCTACGCTCGAGAAGGTGCAGTCCGAGTTCAACGCGCAGCAGAAGGGCGGTAAGCGGATCTCGCTCGCCGATCTCATCGTGCTCGGCGGTGTTGCCGCCATCGAGGAGGCTGCGCGCAAGGGCGGCCTGAAGCTCGACGTGCCGTTCACGCCGGGCCGCACGGACGCGACGCAGGAGCAGACGGACCTCGAGAACTTCAGCTGGCTGGAGCCGCAGGCCGATGGTTTCCGCAACTGGCAGAAGACGCGCTTCAGCGTCACGGCCGAGGAGCTGCTGCTCGACAAGGCGCAGCTGTTGCAGCTCACCGCGCCCGAGATGACGGCGCTGGTCGGCGGCCTCCGCGTGCTCGGCGCCAACCACGGCGGCAGCAAGCACGGCGTGCTCACGACGCGTCCCGAGACGCTCACGAACGACTTCTTCGTGAACCTCCTCGATATGGGCGTGGAGTGGAAGGCCGTGTCCGAGGCGCAGGAGCTGTTCGAGGCGCGCGACCGCAAGACGGGCAAGGTCACGTGGACGGGCACGCGCGCCGATCTCGTGTTCGGGTCGCATTCGCAGCTGCGCGCGCTGGCCGAGGCCTTCGCCGAGGCGGATGCGCAGGAGCGCTTCGCGAAGACCTTCGTGGCGGCGTGGACGAAGGTGATGGACGCGGACCGCTTCGATGTGAAGGCGTAAGCGTTCAGGCAAACGCAGCGAGGGCCGGTTCCGCGATGCGGAACCGGCCCTCGTCGTTTCGGTCGGCGGACGGTCAACCCGGCGGCGGGCGCAGGCCGATGTCGTCGAGCACCACGGCGCCCGGACGTCCGGCGGGCATCACGAACTGGATGCGGCGCACGCCGCCCCCGACCAGCGAATCCAACGGCACGCTGTAGGTGTGCAGCGACGGGAAGGTCCCGAGCACGAGCTGGCCTTCGAGCAGTCGCGAGCGGTACCGCTGTGCCTGCTGCGAGAACTCCGGGTCCGGCTCCACGAGCAGGGTCGTACCGCTGCGGCGGCCGTCCACGGTCTCGACCTCGACGCGCAGCTGCTGCGGGCCCGACTGGCCCACCGCGGCAAAGACCAGTTGCGTCCCCGGGGCGACGGTCGCTGTGGGGCGCACGGCGCTCACGTCGAGCGTGAAGCGCGCCGAGTCCGCCAGCGGCGGCCACACGAGCTGGACCATCGAGTTGCCCGTCCGGCGCCGCCGCCACTCGCGCCAGGTCGAGAAGCCCTCGGCGGTAATCTGCACGCCCGGCAAGTCGCCGCGGTACGGGTCGGCATCGCGCTCGAACATCTCGAACATCGTGCTCTGCGCCGACATAATGCGCCGGCGGATCTGCACGCCGCTGATGCGCGACAGCGTGTCTACCTGTGCCTGGAAATGCCGGAAGCTCTCCGGGCCGGCGGCGAGCACGTCCTCGAGGAACGCGAGCGTCGCGGCCGTCGTGAGCTCACGCTGGAGCGCGCCGTCGAGCACCGGCCGGTCCCGCAGCAGCCACCCGAGCGGCGGTGGGATGTCCCGGCGGCCCCAGCGGGAGTTGAACTGCGCGTGAT
>CAZYQM010000058.1:3946-11217 GCA_964649965.1 uncultured Gemmatimonas sp. | reverse complement strand
CGCTGGCGTAACCGGAGAGTGTTCGGTACATTATTCTGTACCGACCTTCCGGAGTCGCCATGCCCAAGCTCAAGCCCTCGCGTGACATCCAGCCCGTCACCGAGTTCCGCGCCAACGCCGCCCAGGTCATCGAACAGGTCCGCGAGACCGGCGCACCCGTCTTCCTGACGCAGCACGGGCGCGGCGCCGCCGTCCTGCTGGACGTCGAGTCCTACGAGGCCCTCGTGGACGAACTCGAGCTCCTCCGCGATGTCCGCACCGCCGAGGCGCAGGTCGCTGCGGGCAAGGGGCGGAGCCATTCGGCGGTCGCCAAATCCCTACTCGCCCGGCTCCCGAAGTGAAGGTCATCTGGTCGCCGCTCGCCGAGCGGCGCGCCATCGAAGCCTACGAGGTGATTGCCAAGGATCGGCCGCGGGCCGCAGCCAAGTGGCTCCGCGAGCTCGTGGTGCGCGTCGGCACGCTCGACCGGTTTGCGAGGCGCGGGCGCGTGGTGCCAGAGATCGGCAAAGCGACGCATCGCCAGCTTCTCCATCATCCCTATCGCGTCATCTATCGCGTTGACGCCAAGCGGCTCGTCGTGCTCACCATCCGGCATTCGCGACGCGAGTGGGATCCGAGTGACGTCGTGCAAGGCGTATAACGACGCTTGCTGCCGACGGCCACGCTATGGTAGCGCGGGCTGCGCCTGCGCATTCTATTTGGAGCACCTGCAACAGAAGCACACGGTAGCCAGACAGATATGACTCTTCGCGTTCTCATTCTCTTCGTCTGTGCAACGCTTGTCGGGCGCGATGCCGCCGCCCAAGCGGTGTCGACCTTGCCCCCGAACGTGCAGCGAGGCTTCGAGCTCTTTGCCCGCGACAGTGCCACAGCCGCAATCGCCTACTGGGCGACCGACTGGACGCACGAGATCGACGCCGGGAAGGCAGAGCAACTCGTAAACGGTTTCACAACGATCGCGGACTACGCGGGTGCCATACGCGGTGTCGACCTCGTGGCGGTACGCCACATCTCGCCGAACTTCCTGCGCGTGTTCGCGATCATTCGCTACGAGCGTATGCCCGTCTTTCTGGAGCTGAGACCCTACAACTCCGGGCGCAGCGCCCCCGATTGGCGTATGGCAACCATCACGTTCAACACCGACGCCACGAAGGTCTTTCCGCCCGATCTCTGGCCGCGATAGGCGCGCGCTGGCTGCGACGCTTGCCGCTGTCAGCCACGGCATTGTAGCGCCCGCTGCGTCGGCGCATCATATGGAGTGACTGCGGCTGACGCACTCGTTTCGTGGACACCTACCGTCTGCTCATTCGGAGGACTCGCGTGGAGACTGCTGCGGCGCCCGGCGAGACGACGGTGGATGTCGCAGGTGCGCGTGCTCGGCGCAGCCTCCGTGACCGCCTGGTGCTCGACGTCATCAGCGGCGTGCTCGTGGCCGCAGCCGCGAGCTTCGCGTGCACTGGACCGCCGACCCCCGCCTCTGAACAGGCCGTCCGTGCGCTCTGGGAAGAGTATCTGGCGTCGAAGCAGGGGCGCTTCTCCATCAACGCGGGCACTCCATCGCTGCAGTGGAGCCCTTCCGAGCAGGAGCGCTGGCCGATCTACGATCTCGCCGGCTACTTCCTGCCGCACGGCGTCGTTCCCGAAGTGGTCTCAGCGACACCGTTGAACCCAGCGGCAGATACCGCATACCGCATCGTCACGCGCTTCCATCGGGCAGACGGCGCCACCGCGGACTCGAGCGGCGCCCTTGTGATGACGATGACCGTGTATGCCCGTCGTGAGCGCAGGCGCTGGGTGCTCGCGAGCGCGTTGCCATACAGCACGACGAGCTGGTCCCGCGAGACGCGTGGCCGGATCAGCTACTTCATCGCTCCGACACTGCAGTTCAACCCCGCAAGGGCAGAGCAGGCCGCCGCGTTCGTGGACTCGCTTGTTGGGGCATTCGGGATCGCCGCACCGCCCCCGATCGAGTACTTCGTCACGGAGAGCGTCGATCAGGCGATGGAGATTCTCGGTGCCGTTGTGCCAGAGCGGTTCGGACCCAACGGCGGCTTCGCTCGGACGAATATGGTTTTCTCGGGCATCCCCGCGCTCGGCGAGAACTACCGCCACGAACTGACGCACGTGCTGCTCGGACCACTGATGCAAGACGGTACATCATCGCTGTTGGCGTCGGAAGGAGTCCCGACCTGGCTCGGCGGGAGCGGCGAGCGCGACTTCACGGAATCGGTGCGTCACCTTGCCGCGCTGCTCGGGGACCAACCAACCGTTGACCTTCACAGGATTGTCTTCGACCAAGGCATCTCGTCGGAGATTCGCAATCCAGCGGGGGCGGTCCTCGCGCAGATGGCGTTCGAAGCGGGAGGTACCGAGGCCGTTCTCAGCTATCTGCGCTCCCCTGGTCACGCGCTTCCGGAAACGCTCGAACGACTGCTTGGACGGCCCTGGGAAACCATCCTGGCGGATTGGCGGCGGCGAGTGGCTGAGATCGCTGCGTCATAGCGATGCGCGCTGTCGATGCACGCGGCGCGGAGTGGGATTGACGGCGCGTTCCCGGGTGTGCATTCTGGGCACTGTTTGCGTATGGCGGCGCTCCGCGACGCGACCGCACACACCAGTGATCCGCTGAGACTGAATCCTCGATGACTAGGCTGCCCCCGCTTGGTGCATTCCTGATGGTGGGATTGCTCGTCGCCTGCGAAAGGTCCGGGCGCGTTCCCTCCGACATCGTCACACGGGACAGCAGCGGGGTTCTCATCGTCGAGATTCCCGGGGCCGCCGTCGCGAGTGCCCCCGAGTGGACGACGGACGCTCGACCCCTCCTCGCCATCGGGGAACCGGCTCAGGGTGAGCCGTCCCAGTTCAGCCGGCTCACAGGGGTGCGCTTGCTCCGCGAAGGGCGCCTGATGTTTGCGACTGACGCGTCGAAGCAGCTCTTCACGGTGGATTCGACGGGCGTGACCCTGACGTCCCGGGGCAGGATGGGCAACGGCCCGTTCGAGTTCCAGCACCTGCAGATGATCCCGTCGCCTGACGCGAGTGTCCTCGCGCTCTTCGACGCGTTGCGCCAGCAGGTCACCGAGCTTCCGTTGAACGGGGCCGAGCACCGGACGGTCTCGCTCGCCGCGCTCGGCATCGGCTCGTCGATTCCGCTGGCTCGCTTCTCGGATGGCCATCTCCTGGTGCAGCGACAAGGCCCCTTGCCGGAACCCTCAGCCGAGGGAGTCGTCGCTGGCCTGGACTCGATTGTCCGAGTGAACGACCGCGGAGAGGTCATCGCGCCCTTTGGCCGCCATCCGTCCGACGATCGCGTGCTGCGACGCACGCCGGGCGGCGGCCTGACGGGTGGACGACCGCCGTTCGGTCGCAAGTTGCTGGCGACGGCCGACGATAGCGTCGTTGTGGTCGCCGCGTCCGCGGACCGACAGTTCATTCTCTACCCGTCACGCGGCGGACCGCCCCGCCTCATACGCGTCTCGCAGCCGCGGCGCGCAGTCGACGACGCCACCCGCCGCGCCTACCGCGAGCGCGTCCTCCGGGATGTCCGTGATGAGTACGGTCGCCGCGAGTGGACGATGCTGTCGAGTGACGACGTCTTCCCCGGCGCGTACCCGGCGTTCGATGCGCTGCTGCTGGATCGCGAGGGGAGCATCTGGCTGCGGGAGAGCGTCGCCCCAAGCGATGCGGTCGCGCGGTGGGCGGTGTTTGGGCGCGAGGGGCTCCCGCTCGCCAGGGTGCAACTCCCCGCGCGGTTCACGCCGTCAGACATCAGCCGAGATCGGATCGCCGGGGTGTGGATCGATGATCTCGGGGGCGAACAGGTGCAGGTCTGGTCGCTCACTCGGCATTAGGCGCGACGTACGCGTACCCAAGGAGCGTCCGATGACCCCCACGCGTTGCGACGAATGCGGCGCGCAATACCGAGACGTGACCGATTCCTGTCAGGCGCGCGTCGTCATCGCCGGCGAGCCGCTCGCTGCCGTCGTCGCCAAGTCCGCGCGCAGCCGTATGCCGTCGCGGACGCCCCGCACGCACTCGCCCCTGGATCGTTCACCGTCACCATCGCCGATCTCGGGGATTTCAGCGCCGCAACGTATGCCGATGTCCTTGTGCGCTGGGCCCGCGCTGCCGTCGGCGCGCCCAGCCCGGGCGTGGGATGACGACGCCTGCCACTGACCCACTCAGCAATGAAACCGGACTCTACGCACCCCAACGCCTCCGCGTTTCCCTCCGGCCTTTCGGGCCCGGCGCTCCGGGCACTCGCTCACGCCGGGATCCGCTCGATGGCGCAACTCGCGCAGCGCACCGAGCGTGAGGTCAGTGCGCTGCACGGTATGGGACCGAAGGGCATCCGCGCGCTGAAGCAGGCGCTCGCCACGCAGGGGCGGCACTTCAGGCGAGCCGATCGGTGAACGCCACCGTTGCGATGCACCAAGGCCCCCGGAGCATCCGCTCCGGGGGCCTTGGAGTCCTGCCGCATCAACTCACGGTGCGACCGTCACCTCGAGCGTCGCTTCCGTCGGCGTGAAGCTGCCGGCGTCAGCCGCGGCGATACGGGCGTTCGCATCGTTCGCCAGCTGGAAGCGCAACCGATACGTGCCCGCGACCGTCGGGCGGAACTGCGCGCCGTAGATCACGCGGCCACCGACGTTGATCTCGGCCTTGAACAGGCCCGTCGAGACGGTGGCGAGCACAGTCCCACCCGGGCCGCTCAGCTGCTCGATCGTCAGCGTCGCGTCCTTCGAGTAGATCAGTGGCACCAGCGCGCTGGTCGTGCCGTCCGTGCCTTGGATCTCCTGCGGGGACGACGGATTCACGACGTACGGCATATTGTAACCCAGCAGGGTCACGCCATCGGTGGTGGAGAGCGCCATCTCGATGCGGATCGGACGATCCACCCGCAGGCTGGCGGAGCCACCGGCGATGTTGTCGCCCCAGTGTGCCGAGGCGTCGTACTTGGCCGCGCCGCTGCCGTCCACGAACTGCGCGCGCCACGTGTTGTCGGTGCCCTGCAGGTAGTAGGTCAGCGTGTTGACGGCGTTGCCGCTGTAGAAGAACTCGGCCGTCGGGTTGGTGACCGGGATGGTCAGCAACTCATCGTAGGCGGCGGTCCCGGCGGCCCGCCGCAGGCCCGGATCGGTCGCCACCGGCGTGCCGGTGATCTTCGCCGAGGGAATCGGCGTAACGCTGCAGCCGACCCTTACGGACCCGGGCCTGCGCCCGACCGCCGAGGAAGGGGTTGCCGTCACGTCGAATCCGTTCTGGTACGAGGCCAACGTGCCGGACTGCGAGATCTACTATTGCCAGAAGGGCGTGAACACCTGGCGCGCGGAGTGGCTCGATGGAATGGCGGGCATCCCGCGGAGCGCCTTCGTGAGCTTCGGCGACAATCTTACGCACCACACCTGGAACACGCACGCGCCGATCCGCATCGAGATGGCGCTGTGGGACCAGGGCGGAATGCTGCAGGGCTTCGAGATGCCGTACTCAGTGGGCTCGGAGGCGACGGAGATGTACGGCACGAACGGCGTGCTCGCGGCGATGCAGCCGACGATCTACACGCCGACGGCGCGGCTCGTGCTGCAGAAGCTCACCAACTACAACCCGAACACCGGGCAGGGTGACGTGGCCGCGACCGTGACGGACGTGGCGCTGTGGGAGAACCTCGGCGCCGAGGGTCCGGGCCAGTTCAAGGCCGAAGTGAACGTCGCGGGGCGCGTGATCCTGGGCTACAGCCTGACGATCCGCGACCTCGTCCTCCCGACCGACGTCGAGAAGTACGGATGGTGGCGCATTATGCTGGTGCTCGACTCGGAGGCGAACATCGGCGGCAGCTGGCTCCCGCGGAACACCAGCCTCGACGGCCTGGTGATCCCCACGGTGGAAGCGGAGCCGCTGCTGTACACGCCGAAGATCGACACCGCAGCGCAGCGGGTGTGGCTGGACATCTACGTCGAGTCGGCGAGCGGCGGCGGAGGCCACGCGCCGTGAGCTGAGCGGAGACATCACCGACGTGTCGTGCGCCCGATACGATCGGTGGAAGGGACGGAGCCGTCACCCATCACTCAGGGGTGGCGGCTTCGTGCGTCAGCGCGCGTGCCGTCCGATCCAGTCGATCCACCGCGTCACGCGATCCACCGCGAAGCTCGGCCGCCGGATGCCGTGGTGCTCGCCGGGATACACGACGAGCTGGGTCGGCACGCCCTGCGTCCGCAGCGCGAGATACATCTGCTCGCTGCCGGCGATCGGCACGTTGAAGTCGTCGGCGCCGCCCATAAACAGCGTCGGCGTCTTGATGCGCTCGGCGCGCCAGAAGGCGTAGGAGACCTTCTCCCAGAGCCGCGGATTCTTCCACGGCGGCCCGAGCTCCGTGTCGTACTGCGCGGGATACTGGTCGCTGCCGTACATCGAGGTGAAGAGCGAACTCCCCGCTCCGCTGACGGCGGCCTTGAAGCGCGTCGTGCTCGCGATGAGGCAGTCGGTGAGGATGCCGCCGTAGCTCCAGCCGCCGGCGGCGAGCTGGTTGGCGTCGGCGATGCCGCGACGGACGGCTTCGTCCACCGACGCGAGCAGGTCCTCGACTTCCTTGCCGCACCAGTCGGCGTAGATGGCGCGCTGGTAGGCCTCGCCGCGACCGCTGGAGCCACGGTAGTTCATCTGCAGCACGTTCCACCCGGCGGCGGCGAGCGCTTCCTTCTCGAGCCAGAACGACCAATCACTCTGCGCGACCGGCCCACCGTGGATCCAGAGCACGGTGCGCTGCGGGCGCGAGGCGTCGCGCCCCACGGCGCGCGTGAGGATGCCGTGGACCATCGTCCCGTCGCGGCTGCGGGCCTCGAAGGGCTCGGCGTCGGCGGTGCGCACCGTGGCGCGCCAGGCGTCGTTCTCGCGCGTGAGCCGGCGCAGGGTGTCGGCGTCGAGCGCGAAGAGTTCAGCAGGCGTCGCGACGTCGGAGACACGCAGGGCGATGCGGCCCGCGGCCTGGTGCAGGGCGTCCACGGCGCGACGGCCGTCCACCAGCCGCGTGATGGCACCGTCGGCGACGGCAATGCGCACTAGCGGCGACTGCCGATCGTCGTCGAGGACGGTGAGCACGGCGCTGCCGTCCTTCGTCCAGACGGGATCCGTCTGCGGGCGGTCGAGTGTGGGGGCGAGCACACGCGCGTTGCCGCCGGTGGCGGCGATCACGGCGATGCGCGGCGTGCCGTACATCGGCACGGGCGTGAACGTGCCCTGCTGGAAGGCGATCCAGCGCCCATCGGGACTGAAGG
>CAZYQM010000058.1:0-3936 GCA_964649965.1 uncultured Gemmatimonas sp. | reverse complement strand
GTCGCCGCGCGCTCGTACGTCGGCGTCGCGGTGAGACGCTCGGGCTGCGCGCCGACGCGCGCCTCGATGATGTAGAGATCGGAGTCCTCGGTGCGGTCTTCGTCGCCGTGGCGTGCGCTGGTGAAGGCGATGCGACGGCCGTCCGGCGACCACGCCGGCTCGCGGTCGTCGGCGTCGCCGCTGGTGAGCTGCGCAATCTCCTTGCTCGCGACGTCGAACAGGTACAGATGCGTGCGCCGACGATCCAGCCAGCCATCGCCATCGCGCTTGATGAGATAGCGATCAATCACGATGGGCCGCGCACGCGTGGTGTCGGCCTTGGCCAGCGAGTCCACGTCCTTGGACACGATGACGATGCGACGGCCGTCCGGCGCCCACGCGTAATCGTCCACGCCCTCGTCGAGCTCGGTGACCCGCTGCGCCTCGCCGCCGGCGCGTTCGAGCAGCCAGAGTTGCCCCGACTCACTGCCCTGCCGCGACGAGACGAAGCTCAGGTAGCGGCCGTCGGGGCTCCAGCGCGGCTGCGACTCGCCTTCGTCGGACGACGTGAGCCGCAGCGTGCGCGTGCCGTCCCAGCGTACCATATAGATGTCGCTGTCGCGGCTGTCCTTCGTGGAATCCACGCGGGAGACGGTGTACGCCACCCACTCGCCGTCAGGCGAGACCTGTGGCTCGCCGACGCTGCGCAGGCGCAGGAGGTCGGCGGGCTCGATGGCGCGCGGGGATTGCGCGGCGAGCGGCGCGGCGAATGCGGCCGCGAGGGCGGCCAGGCGGGCGAGGGAGTGGATGCGCATCCGGAGAGTATGCCTGAACCGGGGAGTCGCCGCCACGCCCCCGGTGTCGCGGGGGATTCCCCTTCCCGGCTTCGGTGATTTGCCCGCTATCTGGCCCGGGCAGCCTGGCGCAAGCTGAAGCTGGCATCCCAGTCATCCCCGTTCCGGAGGTCACGATGCGTCACCCCCGCGCTGTCATCCTTGCGCTTGCCGCGCTCGCACTCGCTGCGGCTCCCGCCTCCACACACGCGCAGGACGATCTCATCGCCCTCGATCGCGTCCGCCAGCTCTACGCCGACGGACAACCGCGTGAGGCTGCGCGTGCGCTGGCCGAAGTCTCCGCCGCGTTCCGGCAGGAGATCGGCCGCTGCAAGGACCCCGACATCGGCGCCACGCTGATGGATCTCGAGCCGCGCATTGACGCGCTGATCTCGCGCCTCGGCAACGGTCGCGTCGCCAGCGAGCGCGAACTTGTCCGTGAATTCGTGGCCTTCGACCACGCCTTGGCCGAGAACCATCTGCAGCTCGCCGAGCTCGGATGGAATCAGCGGCGCACTGGACGGCTCGATGCCGTCGGCAAGGACCTCGACCTCGCGGCGCGGTACGAGGAGCGCAGTGCGCGCTGGGCCCAGCGTGCGCTGGATCCGTCGGCACGCGGGGCGATCGATGCCGCGCGCGCGACGGCCCAGCAGTTGATCGCCACACCCTCGCAGCCGCCAGTCGACGCCGAGCGCAGCATCGTCGCGCTGGCCACCGTGGTGAAGGGGCAACCGTAGGAGAGGCACGCGGTGACTGTCGGTCGCGATTAGTATTCGGACGTGAACCCGCTCGTCCGTCGCTACCTGAAGACCGCGGTCCTCTTCCTCGCGCTGGGCTTGGCGCTGGGCGTGTGGATGCTCTACGCCCGCGAGTTCGGCGCCTGGCAGCCGATGCGCCTGCGCAGCGCGCACACGCACGCGCTGCTGGTGGGCTTCGTGATGCTGATGATCACCGGTGTCGCGCTGTGGATGTTTCCGCGCCCGCGGCCGGAGGACGTCGTCTTCCGGCCGCTGCTCGCGGAACTCGCGTGGTGGGGCATCGCGGGCGGCACGCTGCTGCGCGTCGCGCTGGAAGTGACGCTGGCGCCGATGCCCGCCGCGCCGTGGCGCGCGTTGCTCGTCGCCGCCGGCGTGCTGCAGATGTTAGGCATCCTGCTGTTCTTCGGCACGATGTGGACGCGCATCCGCAGCAGCGGCGCGGCGAGCGAGCGGCGATGAAGCTCTCTCCGGCGCAGCGGTTCAACCCTGCCGCGTGGCTCATTCTCCCGCTGATGCGCGCGTGGATGCGGCGCACGAACCCGACACGAGACTTCCCTGCCGCGCGAATGACGCGCACGGTGGTGAGTGTGGACGCGGTGGCCGCCGGCAGCCTGCATCCGACGATGCCGTTGCGCGCCCTGGAGCCGCTCGGGCCGGCGGATTGGCACGCCGGGCCGGCCGGCTTCCGGCGCCTCACCTATTACTCGCTCGGCACGATCCTGCAACTGGCAGAGGATCGCGTGGGAGCAATCGAAGTGCTCTGCGACCCGTCGCGGCACCCGTTCGGCGCGGCGCAGGGGTTCGCGCCCGGCACGCTGGAACTGCTGCGGGGCGGACGGCGCCTGGCGCTACTGGATGCCAATACCGCCGAGTCGCAGCTGAAGTCCGCGTTGGGCTCGCCTGACTACACCGACACGTCCGACGACCGCCGCGTGTTGGGCTTCACGCTCGGGGCGATCGCCATCGAAGCGGAGCTCGAGGCGGAGTCACGCCGCCTGGTTGCCGTCACCATCACCCTCAGGGATTCCGAATGATCCGCCGCCTCTCGCTGCTGGCCGTCTTGCTGTCCCTCGCGCTTCCGCTGGGCGCGCAGTCCATCGTCGTGCGCCGCGCGGATGGCTCTGACGTCACGCTGGATTCGGCGCGCATCGCCGCGCTGCCTCGTGTGCGCTTCGAGGCCGCCGACCACGGGACGAGCAAGCGCTTCGAGGGCGTCGAGATCGCCGCGTTGCTGCGCGCCGCCGAAGCGGGGCCGGTGGACTCGTTGCGCGGTGCCGCGCTGCGCCGCGCACTGGTCTTCGTCGGGCGCGACGGATACACGGGACTCATCGCGTTGCCGGAGCTCGACACCGGCCTCGGCGCGACGAAGGTGTACGCGGTGGACCGCGAGAACGGCGCGCCGCTGAGCGCCGAGCACGGACCGTGGCGTGTGGTGATCGTCGGCGACAGCCGCGGCGCGCGCTGGGTGCGGCAGCTGATGCGCATCGAGGTCGTGCAGGTTCGTTGAGCGACATCCGCGGGCGGGTTCTCCTCGTCGGGGCGAGCGGCAGCATCGGGCGCGCCACGGCGCGTGCGTTGGCGGAGGCCGGCTACTCGACGGTCGCGATCCTGCGCCCAGGCCGCGGCGTCGCGATGCCCGACGGCGTCGAGCTGCGGCAGGCCGACGTGCACGATGCCGCCTCGTTGGCCGGCGACGCCTTCCGCGGCGAGCGCTTCGACGCGGTGATCTCCTGCCTCGCCTCGCGCACGGGCGCACCGAAGGACGTCTGGGCCGTCGACGACCGCGCCAACCGGATGGTGCTCGACGAAGCGCAGCGATGCGGTGCACGACACTTCGTGCTGCTGTCGGCCATCTGCGTGCAGAAGCCGCGACTGGCCTTCCAGCACGCGAAGCTGGCGTTCGAGGAAACGCTGGCGGAGAGTCGCATCCGCCACTCAATCGTCCGGCCGACGGCGTTCTTCAAGTCGTTGTCGGGGCAAGTCGAGCGCGTCAAGCGCGGCAAGCCGTTCCTGATCTTCGGCGACGGAACGCTCACGGCCTGCACGCCGATCAGCGACGCGGACGTGGCGCGATTCCTCGTGGAGTGCATCGCGGACGAGTCGCGGTGGAATCGCATCCTCCCCGTCGGTGGTCCCGGTCCGGCGCTGACTCCGCGGCAGCAGGGGGCACTGCTGTTCGAGCTCACGGGTCAGAAGCCGCGCTACCGCTCGGTGTCGCCGCGGCTCCTGCTGGCGGCGGCCTCGGTGCTCGACACACTCGGCGCGCTGATCCCGCCGCTGCTCGACAAAGCCGAGTTCGCACGCATCGGCCACTACTACGCCACCGAGAGTATGCTCGTGTGGGACGAGGCCCGCCTCCGTTACGA
>CAZYQM010000057.1:0-11413 GCA_964649965.1 uncultured Gemmatimonas sp. | reverse complement strand
GTGAGCTTGCCGCCCGTCGCCACGAGCACGCCGCGCGGCGAGAGCTGGGTGGAATGCTCGCGCGACGCGCTCGACGGATCGCCGGTGTTGCCGCTGGCGACGAGCGGACGGATGCCCGCCCAGGCGGAGACGACGTCCTCCTCCGCGAGCTTCGCGTCCGGAAAGAAGCGGTTGCAGGCGTTGAGCAGGTAGCGCACGTCGGCGCGCGAGGCGCGGACGTTGGCCGGATGCTCGGCGGTCGGCGTGTCGGTCGTGCCGACGATCGTCATCCCGCCGCTGGCCGGCAGCGTGAACATCACGCGGCCGTCGTCGGGCGAGAGCATCGTGACGGCGGCGACGTTGCCGACGCGCTCGGCGGGCACGGCGATGTGCACGCCCTTGGTGCCGCGCACCGCCGGGCCTGCCGCGGGGTCCTCGAGGCGCGTGATCTCGTCGGTCCACGGGCCGGCGCAGCTGACGACGAGGCGCGCGCGCACGCGGATCGTCGCGCCGCCGCGCAGGTCCTGCACTTCCACGCCGTCGGCAGGACCGTTCGGCGAGCCGAACGTGAGCTTGCGCACCGGCGCGTGATTCATCACGACGGCGCCGTGCGCCGCCGCATCGAGGACGTTGGCCAGCGTCAGGCGCGAGTCGTCGGTGGCGGCGTCCCAGTAGGTGGCGCCGCCGAGCAGGCCGTCGCGGGCGAGCAGCGGCTCCTGCGTGAGCACGCCGTCCGAGCTCAGGCGGCGATGCCGGCCCACGTTGCGGAACATCGCGAGCGCATCGTACATCGTGAGCGCGGCCGCGAGCTGCCACCGCTTCACGCGGGCGCCGCGGTACACCGGCCAGGTGAACTGCAGCGGTCGCACGAGATGCGGAGCCTGCTGCAGCAGTCGGCGGCGTTCGCGGCTCGACTCCCACACGAGATGCAGGTAACCGTGCTCCAGGTAGCGCACGCCGCCGTGCACCAGCCGCGACGAACGGCTGGAGGTGCCGGCGGCGAAGTCCTCGGCCTCGAGCAGGGCCACGTGCAGGCCGCGCCGGGCGGCGTCACGCGCCACTCCGGCCCCCGTGATGCCGCCGCCGATGATCACCAGGTCGAACCGGTCGTCGGCGAGGGCCTGCAGCCGCTGGGCTCGTCGCGGAGGGAGGGAGGTGGACATCGCTAGGACGATACCCCCTCCGCCGAGGAGATGATAGCCTCCGCCCGCTCTGCACCGGCGCCCCGCGTCCCCTACCTTTATAGAATGCCTATCTACGAGCCGGGGCGGCGCATCGCGATCATCGCGGGCGTGCGGACCCCATTCGCCAAGGCCGGCACCACCCTCCGGGCGCTCAGCGCGATCGAGCTTGGCAAGATCGCCGTCAGCGAACTGGTGCATCGGACCGATCTGGACCCGCAGTCCCTCGACCTGCTGACCTTCGGCACGGTCATCCCGAACGTCACGGCGCCGAACATCGCGCGCGAAGTCGCGCTGATGCCGTTGCTGCCCAAGGGCGTGGACGCGTACAGCGTCTCGCGCGCCTGCGCCTCGGCCAACCAGGCGATCACCGACGCCGCCGACCAGCTCGCGCTGGGGCACGCCGACGTGGCGATTGCCGGCGGCGCCGAGTCGCTGTCGAACGTGCCGATCCTGCACTCGCGCGGATTCTCCGACGCGCTCGTCGCCGCGAGCAAGGCCAAGTCGCTGGGACAGCGCGTGCAGGCCTTCTCGAAGATCCGCGGCAAGGACTTCATCCCGATCACGCCGGCGATCGCCGAGCCCACCACGGGCGAGACGATGGGGCAGAGCGCCGAGAAGATGGCGAAGCTCAACGGGATCACGCGCGAGGAGCAGGATCGCTTCGCGCTGGCCTCGCACCTGAACGCCGCGGCGGGCATCAAGGACGGACGGCTACGCGCTGAAGTCGCGCCGGTCATCGCCGGTCCCAAGTACGAGGCCGTCAGCGACGACAACATCGTCCGCGCGGACACGACTTACGAAGCGCTCGCCGGCCTCAAGCCGGTGTTCGACAAGCGCTATGGCACGATCACCGCCGGTAACGCATCGCCCCTCACCGACGGCGCCGCCGCGGTGCTGCTGATGCGCGAGGACGTCGCCAAGGCGCTGGGCTACACGCCGAAGGCCTTCATCCGCTCGTACGCGTACGCGGCGGTGGATCCTGGCGAGCAGTTGCTGCAGGCGCCGGTGCTCGCCGCGCCGATGGCGCTCAAGCGGGCCGGCCTCACGCTCAAGGATATGGATCTCGTGGATATGCACGAGGCCTTCGCCGCACAGGTGCTGAGCAACCTCAAGGGATTCGAGAGCCGCGAGTGGGCGCAGCGCGCCGGCTTCAGCGAACCGACCGGCGAAGTGGACCGCGCCAAGCTCAACGTGCTCGGCGGCTCGGTGAGCATCGGGCATCCGTTCGGCGCGACGGGCGCGCGCATCCTCACGACGCTGACCAACGAACTCGCGCGCCGCGGCGGGCAGTTCGGCCTGATGACCGTCTGCGCGGCCGGTGGACTCGGCCACGCGATGGTGGTGGAGCGCGCGTAATGGCCAACGCACTCACGCTGGAGATGGTGGACGGCGTCGCCGTCCTCACCTTCGACCTCAAGGGCGAGAGCATCAACAAGTTCTCGCCGGCCGTGATCGACGAGTTCACGGCGATGATCGAGCGCCTCGAGAAGGATCCGGCGGTGAAGGCCGCCGTGTTGATCTCGGGCAAGCCGGGCACGTTCATCGCCGGCGCGGACATCGACCAGTTCCTCGAGTTCAAGAGCGCCGAGGACGCGCAGAAGGCCAGCGCCTTCGGCCACACGATGATGGCGCGCATCGAGAAGGGTCGTGTGCCCGTCGTCGCGGCCATCGAGGGCGCCTGCCTCGGTGGCGGCCTCGAGTTCGCGCTCGCCTGTGCCTACCGCATCGCCGCCGACACGCCGAAGACCGTGCTCGCGCTGCCGGAAGTGCAGTTGGGATTGATTCCCGGCGCCGGCGGCACGCAGCGCCTGCCGCGCCGCGTCGGGTTGCAGGTCGCGCTGGATATGATCCTCACGGGCAAGAACGTCCGCGCCAAGAAGGCGCTGCAGACGAACCTCGTGGACGAGCTCGTGCATCCGAGCATCCTCCGGCAGTTGGCGGTGCAGCGCGCCAAGGAGCTCGCCGCCGGCACGCTCGACCGCAACCGAGACGTGCGCAAGCACGGTGCGAAGGAGATCCTGCTCGACGACAACGCGCTCGGCCGTGCGGTGGTGTTCCGCCAGGCGCGCGAGACGACGCAGAAGAAGTCGAAGGGCCATTACCCGGCGCTGTTCGCCGCCATCGACGCGATCCAGGCCGGGTATTCCGGCTCCGAGGCGCAGGGTTTCGCGGAAGAGGCGCGACTCTTCGGCGAGATGGCGATGACGCCGGTCTGCAAGCAGCTGATGTTCCTCTTCTACGCGACGACGTCGCTCAAGAAGGATTCAGGCGTGCCGGCCGAGGTGAAGCCGCGCGCGGTGGATCGCATCGGCGTACTCGGCACGGGCTTTATGGGCGCGGGTATCGCGAGCATCACCGTGCAGCAGGGCGTGCCGGTGCGCTTCAAGGACACCGCCGCCGCGCAGGTCGCCAAGGGCGTCGCCGCGGTGAAGGACGTGCTCAAGGATCGGCTGAGCAAGCGGCAGATCACCAAGCAGCAGTTCGACGACCAGATGTCGTTGGTCGCCGGCACGACCGAGTACTCGGGCTTCGGCCGCCTGCCGCTCGTCATCGAAGCGGTCTTCGAGGATCTCGCGGTCAAGCACAAGGTGATCGCCGAGGCCGAGGCCGTGCTGCCGCACGAGGCGATCTTCGCGACGAACACGAGCACGATCCCGATCGCCAAGATCGCCGCCGGCAGCAAGCGGCCGGAGCAGGTCATCGGGATGCACTTCTTCTCGCCGGTGCACAAGATGCCGCTGCTCGAGGTCATCGTGACCCCGCGCACCGCGCCGGAGGTGACGGCGACGGTGGTCGAGTTCGGCCGCCGCATCGGCAAGACGGTGATCATCGTCAACGATGCGCCCGGCTTCTACGTGAACCGCATCCTCGCGCCGTACATCAACGAGGCGGGCATCCTGCTCGACGAAGGCGCGGCGGTGGATGCGATCGACAAGGCGATGGGACAGTTCGGCTTCCCCGTGGGGCCGATCAACCTCATCGACGAAGTCGGTCTCGACATCGCCGGCAAGAGTGGCGCGATTATGGCCGAGGCCTTCGGCGGTCGGATGACGCCGAGTACGGCGCTGCAGCAGGTGCTCGGCGCCGGGCGCCTGGGCCGCAAGGGCAAGAGCGGCTTCTACCTCTATGATGAGAAGGGCAAGCGCGGCGACGTGGACGAGAGCGTGTACCAGATCTATCCGGGCGGCACGAAGCGCGTGTCCATCGCCAAGGATGAGATCCAACGCCGACTGTCGCTGGCGATGGTGAACGAGGCGGCGCGCTGTCTCGAGGAAGGCATCATCCGCTCGGCTCGCGACGGCGACATCGGGGCGGTGTTCGGCATCGGCTTCCCGCCGTTCCGCGGCGGTCCGTTCCGGCACATCGACAGCGTGGGTGTGGCCGAGGTCGTGAAGCAGCTCGAGGCGCTGGACGCGAAGTATCCGGGGCGGTTCACGCCGGCGAAGCTGCTGGTCGCGATGGCGAGGGAAGGGAAGACGTTTTATCCGCGTGATGGGAAGCCGGTGTAGGACGGATGACGGAAGACGGATGCCAACTGCCACTTCAAGCCAACGCCTAATGCGCACTGCCAGACTCCTGCTGCTCGCGATGACGCTCGTGCTGTTTCCGTCATCCGTCATCCGCGCCCAACAGACGCGTGCGGAACGCAGCGGCTATACCGAGACCTCCACGCACGCGGACGTCGTCGCCTTCATCGACTCGCTGGAGCGGGCGTTTCCCAATGCCTTCGTGCGCGGGCAGATCGGCGCGTCGGGGCAGGGGCGTGTGCTCCCGTACCTGCTGATCTCGCGGCCGCTGTTGCGCGATGCGGCGGAGGCGCGGCGCAGCGGCAAGCCGATCGTGTATGTGCAGGGCAACATCCACGGCGGCGAGGTCGAAGGGAAGGAAGCGCTGCTCGCCCTCGTGCGCGACCTGCTCGCGGATCCGCGGCCGAACGTGCTCGACTCGATCGTACTCGTCGCCGTGCCCATCTACAACGCCGACGGCAACGATGCCTTCGGGCCGCAGGAGCGGATGCGCGGTTCGCAGAACGGCCCGCAGCTCGTCGGCAATCGGGCGAACGCGCAGAGCCTCGACCTCAACCGCGACTACATCAAGGTCGAGGCACCGGAGACGGCCGCCTCGATGCGGATGTTCGCGCTGTTCGATCCGCACGTCTTTATGGACCTGCACACGACGAACGGGTCGTACCACGGCTACGCGCTGACCTACTCGCCCTCGCTGCATCCGGCGGCGATGGATCCGGCGCTGGCGCCCGCCGGTCCGTTCACGCGGGACACGCTGCTCCCGCTGATCCGCGAGCGGGTGCGCAGCCGTCACCGGATCGAGACCTTCGACTACGGCAACTTCCGCGGACGCGACGACGTGACGTCGGCGCAGAAGGCCGCCTGGGAGACCTATGAGCACGTGCCGCGCTTCGGTACGAACTACTACGGCCTCCGCAATCGCGTCTCGATCCTCAGCGAAGCCTACTCGCACGATCCCTTCGAACGTCGCGTGCTCGCCACGTATCACTTCGTGCGCGAGACGCTGGCGGCGGTGGCCGAGCATCGCGCGACGATCCTCGCCCGCACGGCGTCGCGTCCCGCGTTGCCGAGCGGCGCGCAGGTGGCGCTGCGGTCCCGGATGACGACGGCGCCGTTCACCGCGCCGATCCTCGTCGAGCGCCTCATCGCGACGGGCGACTCCATCCGCTACGAGCCGGGCCTGCGCCGCGGCTTCCGGCGGTCGAACGTCTTCACGCCCGTCGAGATGCCGGTGTACGACCGCTTCGAGGCGACGCTGCGCCGCCCGCTGCCGACGGCGTGGATCGTGCCGGCCAACGACTCGGCATTCGTCGCGCGGCTCGCGCTGCACGGACTGGAGCTGCGGTCCATCAACGCCACCGGCGGCTCGGCGGGGCGGGTGAACGCCGAGCGATTCGTCGTGGATTCCATCGTGCGCGCGCCGCGGACCTTCCAGGGCCACAACGAGGTCCGCCTCGTCGGCCGCTGGGAGCCGACGCGCGTGGACCTGCGCGGCGAGCACTACCTCGTGATGGCCTCGCCGCGCCAGGCGCTGCTGGCCGCGATCCTGCTCGAGCCCGAGAGCGACGACGGCCTCACGACCTGGAACTTCCTCGATAGCTCGTTGCGCGTCGGTGCGCCGCACCCGGTGCTGCGCATCACCGGGCCGCTGCCGCGCGCCCTGCGGCGCTGAGCGACCTCCTTCCGCATTCCCCACCGATGCTTCGCAAGACCCTGCTGTACCTCTCGCACCAACCGCAGATCTTCCGCTTCGTCCGCAACAACGGACTCGCCAAGAAGTTCGCTTCGCGCTTCGTTGCCGGCGAGACCATCGCCTCGGCCTGCGACGCCGTCGTCGAACTCAAGGCGCGCGGCATCACGGCGTCGCTCGACCAGCTCGGCGAGTCCGTCTCCAATGCCGATGAGGCGCGCGAGACGGCGCGCCAGTACCTCGCGCTCGTGGACGAGATGCAGCGCCGCGGGCTCGAGGTCAACGTCTCGGTGAAGCTCACCGCCCTCGGCCAGGACATCGACGACGCGCTCTGCGAGGAGAACATCCGCGCGATCCTCGCCAAGGTGAAGTCGTACGGCGGATTCGTGCGCCTCGATATGGAAGGCTCGGCCTACACGCAGCGCACGCTCGACTTCTTCGAGCGGCGGCTGTATCCCGAGTATCCCGACACGGTGGGCGTCGTCCTGCAGAGCGCGTTGCGCCGCACGCTCGGCGACGTGGACTGGAGCGTGACCAGGCAGTGCCGCGTGCGCATCTGCAAGGGCGCGTACCTCGAGCCGGCGACCGTCGCCTTCCCGGACAAGAAGGACGTGGACGCCAACTACGTCGAGGCGATGCAGCGCCTGATGCTGCACGGCCGCTATCCCGGGCTCGCCACGCACGATGAGCGTATCATCGACGAGGCGATCCGCTTCGCCAAGGCCAACGGCATCGCGCCGGAACGCTTCGAGTTCCAGATGCTCTACGGCGTGCGACGCGACCTGCAGGACCGCGTCGTGCAGGAGGGATGGCGGATGCGCGTGTACGTGCCCTTCGGCACGCAGTGGTATCCGTACCTGATGCGTCGCCTCGCCGAGCGTCCGGCCAACCTGGCCTTCATCACGGGCAACGTGGTGAAGGAGATGGTGAAGCGCCGTTGAGCCGATTCCTGCCGGCGGACCACTCGAAGGGCGACGAGACGACCGTCGGCGGGTACGAAGCCGTGCACGCACGGCCGGCCGCGCTCGACGCGCCGGACGGATTTCCGTACAGCATCGCCCAGATGGTGGACCCGCTGCGTGATGACCCGCGCGGCGCCTGGGGTGCCTACCTGATGTTCCTCCGCTGGCGGCGCATCGGCGAGGAGGGCGTGGAGGGCCACGTCGAGAGCGACTACCTCGAGTTCGGCGCGACGAAGGCCGACGCGCTCGCGCGACTCGGCGCCTGGCCGCTGGCGCGCGCGCAGGCGCTCCTCGACGGCCTGATCGGATGAGCGCGCGCCAGGGCATCGTCATCGAGGGCACGGGCGGCGTGTGGCAGGTGCGCACGCCGGATGGCGCGCAGATGCCCGCCGCGCTGGCCGGCCGACTCAAGCAGGAAGACCGCGAGTTCGTGAAGCTCGCCGTCGGCGACCTCGTCACGGTGGAGCCGGAGGAGCGCGGGCAGGGCTGGCGCATCGTCGCCATCGCGCCGCGCCACGGCGTGCTCGCGCGCCGCGAACCCGGCGGCCGCTACGGCGAACGCGTGCTCGCGGCGAACGTGGACCAAGTCTGCGTGGTCTTCTCGGTCGCCAACCCCGAGCCGCACGTGCGGATGATCGATCGCTTCCTCGTCGTCTGCGAGGCCAACGACCTCGAACCGCATCTCGTGCTCAACAAGGTGGATCTCGTGGATGCCGCCACGGTCGATGCGGTGGCCGGGCCGTACGAGCGCGCCGGCTACCCCGTGCATCGCACCAGCGTGAAGCGCGACGTCGGCCTCGACGAGCTGCGGGGCGTGCTGCACGGCAAGGTCACCGCCGTCGCGGGGCCGTCGGGTGTCGGCAAGTCGTCGCTGCTCAACACGCTGCATCCGGGCGTCGCGCTGCGCATCGGCGAGATCTCGCAGAGCGTCAACAAGGGCCGGCACACCACCGTCGGCGCCAAGCTCGTCCCGCTGCCCGACGGCGATGACGGCTATCTCGTGGATACGCCCGGCCTGCGCGAGATCGCGATGTGGGGACTGCCGGCAGAATCGCTCGACCAGTGCTTCCGCGAGTTCCGTCCGTACCTCGGCGAGTGCCGCTTCCAGGACTGCCGCCACGAGGTGGAGCCGCAGTGCGCCGTGCGCGACGCCGTCGCATCCGGCGCCGTGGACCGCGGGCGCTACGAGAGTTACCTCAAGCTCTACGGGGAGCTGCGCGCGACGGAGCGCCCGCGCTGAGCCGCGTGGCGATCCGAACGACGCCCTGCACGATCAGGGACTCAGCCGCTCGACAGTCCAGGCCGCGCCGTCGCGGCGGTACCGGATCCGATCGTGCAGCCGGCTCGCGCGCCCCTGCCAGAACTCGAAGCTCTCCGGCTGCAACTGGAATCCCCCCCAGTGCGGCGGCAGCGGCACGTCCTCGCCGGGATACTGCACGTCGAGTTCCGCGTGACGGCGCTCGAGTTCGTCGCGCGAGGCGATCACCGAGCTCTGCGCCGAGGCCCAGGCGCCGAGTCGGCTGCCGCGCGGCCGCTGCACGAAGTACGCCGCCGAATCCTCGGCCGGGATGCGCGTGATGGGTCCGCGCAGGCGCACCTGTCGCTCCAGCGGTCCCCACCAGAAACACAGCGCGCCGCGCGCGTTCGCGTCGAGTTCGAGGCCCTTCACCGACCGGTAGTCGGTGAAGAACACGAAGCCGCGGTCGGTGGCCTCCTTCAGAAGCACCATCCGCACGTTCGGGAAGCCATCGGCATCGGCCGTGGCGAGCGCCATCGCATTCGGCTCGTACACGCGCGCTTCCTGCGCCTCGTGGAACCAACGGCGAAACTGATCGAGGGGCTCGGCTGCGACGTCGTCGACGTCGAGCGTCGCGCGGCGATAGTCCTCGCGAAGGTGGCTCAGGTCCATTGCGCGGGTAGGGTGACGGGTGCGGGTGGCGCAGCGCGCGCGATGCGCTCCCTGAATGATGGCCCGAAACCGGCCCGAGTGTAGAGGCCCGTGGACCCCGGAACCCGTAGCCTCCGCACCGGATAAGTGCGAAGTTCCTATGATGACCGAGGAGCTTGCCCCCGCCACGGACGAACACGCCAAGTTCAGCGCCCTCACCCTGACGGCGCTGGACGACGTGTATCGCTTCGCCCGTTCGCTCACGCGCGACGAGGCGGACGCCGAGGACGTCGTGCAGGAGACCTACCTGCGCGCCTTCCGCAGCTGGAAGACCTTCCAGCCAGGCACGGATGTGCGCCGCTGGCTCTTCACCATCGCCCGCAACGTGTTCCTGCGCTCGCGCGAGCGTGGCAAGCGGGAGGTGAACCTCGACGACGATGGCGCCGAGGCCGTGGATGCCGCGCAGTCGAAGGAAGGCTGGGTGCGCCGCGGACTCGATCCGCTGCTGGCCCGCGCCGACCTCGCGCCGGCCATCCATGAGGCCTTGGACGACATTCCGGAAACTTTCCGCTCGGCGGTCGTACTCGTGGACTTGGAGGACCAGTCGTACGAGGACGCGGCCGAGGTGCTCGGGATTCCCGTCGGTACGGTGCGGTCGCGGCTCTTCCGCGGACGCAAGCTGCTGCAGGAACGGCTCGCCCTCCACGCCCAGGACCTCGGCCTCATTCCCACCCCCGGCCCCGACCGGAGCGACGTATGACGCAGCACACGCACGACGAAGGAGCGCCGATCAAGGATTGCCGCGGCGCGATGGACAAGCTCTTCGACCTGCTGGACGGCGAGCTCACGCCGGAACGCGAGCGCGAGGTCCGCTCGCACATCACGTCTTGCCCGGACTGCTTCTCGAATCACGATTTCGAGGAGCGATTCCTCAAGGCCCTGCAGCTGAGCAAGAAGTCGGTCTGCGCGTCGGAGAAGCTGCGCGACCGCCTGATGAGCGCGCTGCGCGCCGAAGGCCTCACGCGCTAGGCGACGGCCGCGACCGTGCACGATCCGTCCCGCGGCGAGTCCGCGCCGACGCCGGAAGGGACGGCGATGCATCGTCGCGAAGCGCAGGCGCTCGGGGCCCTGCGCGTGGCCGTGCTCACCGTGACCGACTCGCGGACCGAGGCCACCGACGAATCCGGCCCGCTGGCCCGTCGCCTCCTCGAACAGGCCGGGCACGAGATCGCCCGCCACGCACTGCTGCCCAACGACGAAGCGCGCGTGCGCGCACTGGTGCAGCAATGGCTCGCCCCGCGCGACCTGCACGCCGTGGTCATCACCGGCGGCACGGGCCTGGGCAGCAAGGACCGCACGGTCGAAGCGGTGACGCCGCTGTTCGAGAAGGAGATTCCCGGCTTCGGCGAACTCTTTCGCCTCCTCAGCTATCAGGAGCAGATCGGCACCACGGCCATTCTCAGCCGTGCCGTCGCGGGCAGCGCGCACGGCGCCGTGGTCGTCTCCCTGCCGGGGTCGAAGGCTGCGGTCGAACTCGCGCTCACGCGCGTGCTGATTCCCGAGCTGCGCCACCTGCTCCGCGAAATCCGAAAGTGAAATGAAGATCTATTCCTGGAACGTGAACGGCCTGCGCGCCGTGATCCGCAAAGGCGACTTCCAGAAGTTCCTCGCCAAGCACAAGCCCGACGTGCTCTGCCTGCAGGAGACGAAGGCCGAGCGCGATCAGGTCGAGGTGGACCTGCCAGACTACGAGGAGTACTGGAACTCCGCCGCGACCAAGGGATACTCGGGCACCGCGATCTTCTCGCGCGTGAAGCCGATCAAGGTCACCACCGGCTTTCCGGCGGCCATCCGCAGGAGGTACGCGCTGGTGGACGGCGAAGGCCGCGACAGCAACGACGAAGGGCGCGTCATCACGGCGGAGTTCGCCAAGCACTTCGTCGTGAGCGTGTACACGCCCAACTCCAAGGACGACCTGAGCCGCCTGCCGCTGCGCGAAAAGGCCTGGGACCCGGCCTTCCTCGCCCACTGCAAGGCGTTGCAGAAGAAGAAGCCGGTGATCTTCTGCGGCGACCTCAACGTCGCGCATACGGAACTTGACCTCGCGAATCCCAAGCCGAACGTCGGCAACAAGGGCTTCACCGACGAGGAACGCGCGGGATTCCAGGCATTCCTCGACGCCG
>CAZYQM010000056.1:4598-11672 GCA_964649965.1 uncultured Gemmatimonas sp. | reverse complement strand
CATCAGCAAGTCTGTGACCGCGCAGGACGCCTCACGTCGCCCCCGCCCGGAAGACACCGAGGTCTGGCGACCCGTCCCGCCCGTCGTGCGCGTCCCCGCCACAGCCGCCCCGACGCTACCGCCGTCTGACGCGATCATCCTCTTCGACGGCAGCTCCCTCGACGCTTGGGTCAACGCGCGCGACAGCCAACCTGCCGGCTGGACCGTCGCCGACGGACTGATGACCGTCAACAAGCGCACAGGCGACATCCGCACCAGGCAGAGCTTCCGCGATTTCCAGATCCACCTCGAATGGCGGGTGCCGACGCACATCACGGGCGAGGGCCAGGCACGCGGAAACAGCGGTCTCTTCCTTGCGACGGCAGGCAGCGGTTACGAGCTGCAGATTCTCGACTCGTACCAGAACGAGACCTACGTCAACGGAATGGCCGGCAGTATGTACAAGCAGGCCATCCCGCTGACGAATCCCACGCGGCCGCCGGGCGAGTGGCAGGTCTATGACGTGATCTGGCGTGCGCCGCGCTTCGATGCCGCGGGTGCGTTGGTGGATTCGGCGCGCGTCACCGTGTTCTTCAACGGCGTGCTCGTGCAGGACAACTTCGCGATGCGCGGCGAGACGCGCTTCATCGGTGCGCCGACATCCCGGCCATACGAGCGTTCGCCGATCCTGCTCCAATCACACGGCGACCCCAGCCCGCCCATCAGCTTCCGCAACATCTGGCTGCGGGAGTTGCCTTCGCCATAGCGCACCTCCTAACGGGCTGCCGCCTCGACAATCAGCTCGCCGTGCATCCCGCCACCGTAGTGCGGCGCACAATAGAAGTGGTAGCGGCCCGGCGGCAGTCCAGCGAGCGGCAGCAGCACCGACTCGCCGCGGATGATCAGCATATCCGGCGTGAAGAGATTGCGCGCGTCCGTCTTCAGGTTGCGCGCCAAGGGTTCGAGCGCGCCCGGTGGAATCGAATCCGGATCGAACGCGACGTTGTGCGGCTCACCGGACTCAAGCACGAACCGGATCGTATCACTCGGCGACGCGACGATCCGCGCGGGAACGAACCGCTGCCCCCGCAACGTCACCGTGATCGGCGGGCGGCTCGATGCGGCCGGCGGCGCGGACGTCGGGGAAGCCGGCGCACGCCAGGCCATCCCGCCAAGCAGGAGAACGCAACCGGCCAGCACGAGCAAACGTCGGGCGTGATGCACGTCAGTGTCCTCAGGGGTTTGCCGCGAACAACTTCAGCACCTCGCCCATCACCGTGTTCGCATTGCGCAACTCGCTCGGCTCGGTGACGGCGACCGCAATCGTTAGGCCGGCGTCAGGAAACAGCATCGCCGTCGTGCCCCAGAATCCACTGTGGCCGCGCCCCGTCTGCCCGCCCACCTGCGCGCCGAACAGGCCCATCCCGTAACCGTTCATTTCCGGGCTCCGCGGGCGGTTCATCGTCGCGAGCGTCTCTTGATTTGCGAACACCTTCCCATCAAAGAGCGCGGTCAGGAAGTGGGCGAGGTCGGACATCGGTGCGACGATGCCGCCTCCGCCGTACAAATCGAAGGTCGGGCTGATCGCGTACGAGTCGAAGCCGCCGAGGTACTGGTGGGCGCGGTCCGGCACCCCAGGGGGCGCAGGCTCGAGGCTCTCCCACCAGGTGTGGCGCAGCCCCAGGGCATCGAAGCGCAGGAGCGACCGGACGGCGGGGCCGAGCGACTGCCCAGTGAGCCGCTCGACGATCAGCCCCAGCAGCACGTACCCGCTGTCCGAGTATCGGAACTGCGCGCCGGGAGGTCCTACCGGCGCCAGACTGTCCACCAGCCACTGCAACTGTTCGCGCGGCGTCCAGTGATGCTGTGGGTCAGTGCGCAGCTTGGCGACGTAGCTGCGCACGGCGGGGTGTTCATTGAGCCCCGCCCGATGGCTCAGCACCTGCTCGATGGTGATGGTCTCCGTCGCGTAGCCATCACGGCGGAGCAGCGTATCAATGGATGGCGGCAGATGCCTGGCCAGCGGGTCGCTGAGCGAAAGCCGCCCCATCTCCACGAGCCGCAGGAGCGCGGCGGCCGTGTATGTCTTCGTGTTGCTCGCGAGCCTGACGGGCTGGTCGGGTGTGAGTCGGACGTTCCGTGCGGTATCGGCGAGTCCCGCCGCTGCCTGCCATCGCTTTCCCGTCGCGGTCTGCTCGACGGCGACGATGATTCCCGGCATCCGCGTTCGCGTGGCGATGACGCTGTCGACGATCTGTTGCAGGCGGGTCTGCACCGAGTCTGCCGCGGATTGCGAAGGCGGCGACGATGCGGCAGCCAGCGACATCAGGAGCAGGAGTGTAGACACTGGAACCAGTCGATATGAGGGGATGCACCGTGCGCCCGAGCGCGACGTCTCTGCGGGAATCTGGCGGATACCGGCGCGCCCCTCACTCACGCAGGGCCACCGCCGGATCGATCTTCGCCGCGCGCATCGCCGGCAGCGCGCACGCCACGCCGGCCACCAGCGCAATCAACAGCACGCCGGTCGCGTGCGTCAGCACGTCTAGGTGCGACACGCCGTAGAGCATCGTCTGCAACCCGCGCAACCCGAGCACGACGCCGACGATGCCGATCGCCAGCCCCACCGACGTCACGCGCGCCCCGAACGAGAAGACCAGCGCGACGATCCGACCCGGCGTCGCCCCGACCGCCGCGCGCAGACCGAACTCGCGCGTGCGCTCCGCCACAATGCCGGCCATCATTCCGTAGACGCCCGCGACCGTTAGCGCGAGCGCCGAGAGGGCGAACAGCTCGAAGAGCAGCAGGATGAACCGACGCTCGGCGGCCGTGCCTGCAATCAACGCGTCCATCGTGGTCACTCGCGTCACCGGATGGTCGCGTTCCACGCTCCAGACGGCCTCGCGCACCGCCGGCGCCAGCGCCTCGACATCTACGCTGCCGCGGACGACGAGTGACCGCGTGTGCTCGGCGAAGCGCCATTGTCCGGTGGTCGTGTACACCGCGTCCGGCGTGTCGCCGGCAAGTGACAGCTGCTTCACGTCGCCGACGACGCCCACCACCGTGTACGGCTCACCGGTCGTCGCACCGATCCACAGGCGTTCGCCGATGGGATCGCGATTGCCGAAGTAGCGGCGCACGAACGCCTCGTTGACCACGACGCTGCGTGGCGCGCCGTCGCGGTCCGACGCCGTCAGCATCCGACCAGCGCGCAGCGGGATGCGCAAGAGCTCGAGATATCCCGGGCTGACGGCATACCGGAAGATCTCGCGCCGATCGCTCGGCGCCGCGTCCGAGGGTGTCGCGAGGGTGACGCCGTACGCGTCACGATCTCCACTCAGCGGCAGCTGGCTCGTCAGCGCGACGTCCGTCACGCCCGGCACGCGAAGGACCGCGGCACGCACGTCATCGAAGTAGCGGTCCACGGCATCGGACTCGGCGAAGCGGCGCGGCGAGGCCTGCACCTGCATCGTCAAGATGCCCTGGGCGTCGAAGCCGGGCGACACTGCGAGCAGCTGCCGCATCGAGCGCAGCAACAAGCCGCTGCCCGAGAGGAGCACGAGCGCGAACGCAATCTGTGCTCCCACGAGGGCACTCCTGATGCGGCGGCGCGTGCCGGTGACACGCGCGGCGCCGAGGTTCAGGTGCAGACTGCCGTGCCCTGATGCCTGCAATGCCGGGAGCAGCCCCACGACGACGCTGATGACGGTCGTCAGGATCAGGGCGAAGAGCAGGATGGGGGTGTCGACGGCGATCACTGCGACGCGCGCCAATCCTGCTGGACTGGCCGCGACGATCGCTCCGACCGCCGCGATCGCCAACGCGACGCCGAGCGCCCCACCGATGAGCGAGAGCAGCAAACTCTCGGTCAGGACCAGGCGCAGCAGTCGCGTCCGGGAGGCGCCGAGGGCGGCGCGGAGTGCGAACTCCTCGCGCCGGCGCGCCCCGCGCGCGAGCAGCAGGTTGGTGACGTTGACCGCCGCGAGCAGCAGCACCACGCCGACTGCGGCGAGCACCGCCCAGAGTGCCGGACGCACGTCGCGCGTCAGGTCGTCGTGCAGTGACGGCGCGGTTACGTGCAGCGCTGTGCCGTAGGTCGGCGGCTGCAGTTCGGCGATCACTTGGGCGCCGAGTCGATTGAGATCGGATTCCGCCGCACTCGCATCGACGTCCGGTCGCAGCCGCCCGATGGTACCGAGATGATGTCCCCAGGCCGGTCCGGACTCGGGGCCGTACCGCAGCGGGCTCCAGACGTCCGCCCCCGGCAGCAAGACGTTCTCGAAGCCAGCCGGCATCACGCCGACGATGGACACGTCCTCGTCATCGAGGCGCAGCGAGCGCTGCAGGATCGCCGAGTCAGCGCCGAAGCTGCGTTGCCACAGTCCGTGGCTGATGATGACGACGGGCGCGCTGCCCGGGCGGTCGTCCTCCGCGCGGAAGTCGCGGCCTCGGGCGGGCGCGACACCTAGCGTTCGAAGATACGTGGCGCTGACGCGCTGCCCCAGCAGTCGTTCGGGCCGTCCGTCGCCGGTGAGCGTCGGCGACCACGGCGTGTGCACCGCCAGCTCGGCGAAGCTGCGCGAGCGCTGAGCGAGCGCGTCGTACATCCCGAAGGTCCCGGGAATCCGCTCACCCGTGGCCGACCACTCGACGATCGCACGCACCCGCGCGGGCGCCGGGTACGGCAGCGAGTCGAAGAGCACGGGCCGCAGCGCGCTCACGATTGCCGTCGCCGCGCCGATGCCGATGGCGATCGTGCAGATGGCGACGAGGCTGAAGACGCGATTGTGCCACAGGCCGCGCCACGCGTATCGCAGGTCCGCGAAGAACGTCGCGACGGCGCGCTCCCAGCCCACGCTCCTCACCTCCGCGCGGACCTGCGCCTCCCCGCCCAGCTCGAGCTGCGCGTACCGCCGCGCGTCCGCCGCGGACATTCCCTGTGCGCGTCCCTCGGCCTCCAGCGCTTCGCGGAAGTGGGCGACCTCATCGGCGACGTCGCGGTCGCGCGGCGCACGGTCCCAGAGGTCCGCGATGCCGCGCGACAGCCGCCGCCACAGGGACATCATCCTTCCGCACCGAGCAGACGCGCGACCGCGGCGACGCGAAGCTGCCAGCCTTCAGTCTCGACCTTGAGGCGCTGACGGCCCTTCTTGGTGAGCGAGTAGTACTTCGCGCGCCGCGAGTTCTCCGTGATGCGCCACGCGGACTCGACCGAGCCATCGCGCTCCAGCCGCTGCAGCGCCGTCAGCAACGAGCCGGGGTTCACCTTGAACACCTGCTTCGAGACTTGCTCGATGCGACGGGCGATGCCGAAGCCGTGCAGCGGCTCTAGGCTCAGCGCCCGGAGGATAATCATATCGAGCGTGCCTTGGATGACGTCGGTGCCGTGCTCTGCCACGTGGTCTCGCCGTGAAGGGACGCGTAGAACGTGCGCCGCTTCCTCTTGATTGTCAAGATGTGGCCGTCAAGAGGGGCGGCGATGTACGCGCCAGAGGCGATGGGCAGCACTCGGCGCGCGCGTCGACTATCTCGTCCGGAAGAGGTAGCTCAGCTTCACGAAGAAGCCATCGCTGGTGCGTTGTAGGTCCGACGGCCTGAACTCGGCGCTGCCGACGTTCGCGCCGTAGCCGAGGAAGAGCACCGTACCGGGGTTCGGCTGGTATGAGAACAGCCAGTCCGCTCGCAGGCCGCCACGGTCAATCGGCGTCGCACGGCGGAATCCCGTCGCCGTGCGGATGAGGATCTGGTCGTCAGTGCGCGAATCGTCACGCAGCTCGTCCACCCTGAGCCCGTCGTACTGCCCGACGAAGCGGATGAAGACCGCGCGCGTCATCTGATACTCCAGTCGCAGGCGGGGAATCGACCGCAGGCGCACCAGCGATCCGTCGCTCTTCCGGTTGACGCGCTGCTCGAGGAAGCGTCCGTTCACACGCAGCTTCTCGGTCGGCCGCCATTCCAGTTCGACGGTCGAGTAGAGGATCCAGGCCGAGGACCATTCGTCGAAGTTGTCGTCTTGACCGCCGGAGACGTCCACCGCCGCCGAGAAGCGCTGCCACTGCGGCGTGGCGAGGCGCACGTTGACGCCGAGGTTCGTGAGCCGATCGGTGCCGACGTAAGGCACGGTATCAATGGGCGTCCCCGAGCCGTCACGCCGCTCGATGAAGTAATCGGTGTAGAGGAACGCCGGATACTTGAACGTCTCGGTCCACGTATAGAAGGTGGCGTTCCACCCGCCGCGCAACACCGCGGTCGTGCTGGTGTTGAGCTTGATGTCGTTCGGCTCGGTGCCGCGGGTGAAGCGATCCCATTCCCAGGTGTTGTCCGAGATCGGCGAGAACGAAATGGACTGGAAGATGCTGCCGCTCGGGAACCACGTGCGGCGCGGCTGGAAGACGGCACGGACGATGCCCGTGCGCGGGATGAAGCCGCTCGCCGTCTCGAACTCCGGGTGGAAGCCCTTGAGCAGCGCGGTGAATCCGCGTTCGCGTCCGGTCTGGACGAGGCTGACATCGAAGAGCGGACGTCCGTCGGATTGCCGCTCGCCGGCGCGCGTGAAGCTGGATCCGACCTGGCCGCTGAGCACGTATCGCGATCCGAGGAGCAGGCGGGTATCGACGGCGGCGACGCGATTGTAGGCGCCGCCCTGCACGCGGTCGGTGTACACCATCCCGAGCGTCGAGCCCGGTCCTATGTCTCGACGCAATCGCAGGATGTTGAACGTCGGATCCGCCGCGTCTCCGCCTTCGTCGATGGCCGAGAGGAACCCGATGTTGCTGCCGCCGACCTTGCCGCTCAGCTTCACCGCGCCGACGGGGTCAATGATGCGGCGCGAGAAGATGAGTCCGTTGGGCACTTGGAAGTTCTCGTTCGCCTCGAGGAAAAACGGTCGCCGTTCGGGGAAGGCGATGCCCTGCCGTGGGTCGAAGATCGTCTGTCCCACGTCGGACTCAACCTGCGAGAAGTCAGGATTCGCGGTGGCCGTGAGCGAGACGTTCGGGGTCACGCCCCAGCGCAGCAGGCCGCCGAACTCCGGCTTCGGCTCCTGGTATCGCCATCTCGGATCAGTGTCGCTGCGCGGACCACCGGGCGAGGTGG
>CAZYQM010000056.1:0-4588 GCA_964649965.1 uncultured Gemmatimonas sp. | reverse complement strand
CGAGGTGGCGATCATCGTCGGATTGACGTCCATCACGAGCCCACGACGAAGGTTCGTGAGCTCGACGAGCCGGCCGCTCTGTTCCAGGAAGGAGGTCGCGCCGCGCTCGGTGGCGGTCCAGGTATCCTCGACGCCCGAATGCATCACGCGGCGCAGCACCTGGATGCCCCACTGCTGCGTCGGCTTCCGTTCGTAGCGGATGTTCTTGAACGGGATGCGGATCTCCACCTCGTAGCCGAAGTCCGTGAGGCGGCCCTTCGATTCGAAGAGGAAATCGGGGCTGCGGTCCACGCCCGCTCCTTCGACGAAGGTGCCGTCGCTCTGGTTGCCGAAGGCATTCACGCCGAACAACAGCGCGCGACGGCGGTCGTCGAAGGTGTCGAGGTAAATCTCGATATGGTCGTTGCTCGCGATCTTGTCGCGGTCGGCGAGGGTCGCGACGACGTCGCCGTGCGACTCGAAGGCCCGGATGCCGAAGTAAATCGCGTTGTCGTCGTAGGCGACGAGCACCTCGGTGGAGTCAGCGGCCGGCAGGCGATCGACGGGATTGTACTGCGAGAAACCCGTCAGGACCGCAGCGCCTTGCCACGCCGGCTCGCCAAGCTGGCCGTCGACGATGACCGCGGCCTGGATCCGTGGCGCGGCGACGCTGGTCTCGCCGGCTCGGCCGTGATGCACCGATCGCCCGTTGCCGGCCGGTGCCTGTGCGCCGAGCGCCGTCGCGCACAGCATCAAGCAGGCGACTCCCGTTGGCAGGATCCACGGGCAGCCCGCCCGACGCCTGCGGTTCACTTCTTCGAAACGAACGGGCATCAGGCGGGAAGCGATTGTGGTTTGGGGGGGACGGACCCTACCGCCTACGACTGGAGCTGCGTGAGGGTTGCAACGAGTGGCCGCCTTGTGACGCGTGCTGCCGATGAAGGCCCTTGCCCCGCTTTGCCCGTCAGGTCCGCCGGCGGCTCATCGTGCCGGTGATCTCCTCGTCGGAGAAGTGGCGTGGCTACTGGCCGGGCGGCGTCCAAGTGTAGCGCCGAACGCGCACCTGCGCGACGCTTCCCAAATCCGAGTTCTCCACGTCCGGGCGTCGTAGGCGCAGCGCATAGGACGCATCGCGCGTCGGCCGGCGACGCTGCGCGCGTTGGTGCGGTAGGCATCAGTTGTCCCTCCCTCTTGCGGAGCGGCTCGCGGTGCCGTATACTGAACCATATGGTTCAGTATGCATCATCCCGCCTCGACGCCGCCTTCGCCGCGCTCGCCGACGCCACCCGACGCGGCGTCCTCGAACGACTCGGCGATGCCGACGCCTCGATCACGGAGCTTGCCGATCGCTTCGCGATGTCGCTCACCGGAATGAAGAAGCACATCCAGGTGCTCGAGGACGCCGGGCTCGTACAGACCGAGAAGGTCGGCCGCGTGCGCAGCTGCCGGCTCGGACCGCAGCGACTGGGCGAGGTGAATGCTTGGCTGGAACGCTACCGCCGGATGTGGGATGCGCGCTTTGCCGAGCTCGACGCCGTGCTCGAGGAACTTCAACGCAAGGAGAGAGCCGATGGACGCCGCACCAAGAAGTGACGCGACTGGCCGCACGACTATGGATCGCACAGGTGACCGCGAACTGGTCGTGACGCGCACGTTCAACGCGCCGCGGGCGCTGGTCTTCAAGGCGTGGAGCGACCCCGAGCTGTTCAAGCGCTGGTGGGTGCCGAAGTCGGCGCCCATCACGATGCTCTCTTGCGAGATGGACGTGCGCACGGGCGGCGGCTACACTCTGGTCTTTAGCCACCCGGACGCGCCGGAGCCGATGTCGTTCTTCGGTCGATACCTCGAGGTGGTGCCGCCGTCACGCATCGTCTGGACCAACGAAGAGGCCGGCGAGGCGGGCCAGGTCACGACGGTCACGTTCGAGGAGCGGGGCGGCAAGACGCTGGTCGTGATGCACGACTTGTATCCGTCGAAGCAAGCGCTCGACGAAGCCCTCGCATCAGGCAGCACGAACTGGAACGACGAAACTTTCGACCAGCTCGACGAGGTGTTGACCCGTCCGGTCGGTGCCTGAGCTCGGACCGCCGAGGACTACGAAGAGGCTGCCGACTTGATAGCTTGGAGCCGTAGCCGCACCCTCCCCGCAACATCCGCCAGAGGATAGATGAGCAAGGTCTTCGTCAGCGTCGGACTCAGTCTCGACGGTTATCTCGCGCCGGAGGGTATGACGATGAGCGACCCCAATCATATGGGTTGGGGCGCGAAGTGGGGCGCGCTGATGGCCTGGATCGTGAATACGCAGTCCTTCCGCGAGCAGCTGAAGATCGGTGGTGGCGGCGAGACGGGACCGATCAACGACCTGGTCCGCGGCACCTTTGAGCGCATCGGCGCCAACATTATGGGCCGGCGGATGTTCGACCAGGGCGAGGTCGCGTGGCCGGAAGAGGCGCCGTTCCACACGCCGGTGTACGTCCTGACCCACGGGGCGCGGGATCCGTGGCCGCGCCCTGGTGGGACGACCTTCCACTTCGTAACCGATGGTCCGGAGCGTGCCCTCGCGTTGGCGCGAGCAAGCGCCGGTGGCCGCGACATCCGCATCGCCGGCGGCGCCGACGTGATTCAGCAGTACCTGAAGCTCGACCTCGTCGATGAACTCGAGATCGCGCTGGCGCCCGTGCTGTTTCACGATGGTCGTCGGCTGTTCGAGAACCTCGGCGATTCCGGGCCGCGGTTCCGCATCGATCGCGTCATCGATGGGCCCGCCGCGACGCACCTGCGCTACGTCAGGGCGTGAGCGTCTTCGACCACCCGACCCGCCAGCGACCTATGCGGCAACAGTACACGCTCGAGATTGCCTTCCTCATCGTCGTCATCGCGGTGAGCCTCGTCGGATTCTCCAGCTTGACGCGCGACGGCATCACGGCGCTCACCGGCTACCACGTCCTGCACATCGTGACCAGCCTGGCGTGGCTGCTCTTGCTCTTGGCGCAGCTCCTGCTCATCCGCCAGCGTCGCTTCGACCGGCACCGCAGCATCGGCGCGTCCATACTCGGCGTCGGCCCGATCCTCTTCGCCAGCCTGACGCTGCTGACCGTGCACTCCGCCGCGCGCGAGACCGCAGCCGGCGCGGTGGATGACCTCGTGGTGCAGAACGTCACGTTCACGCTGCAGGTGGCGCTGCTCCTCTTGCTGGCCTTCGCACTGCGACGCAACCGGAAGGTCCACGGGGCGCTTCTCCTCAGCACGGCGCTGATGTTCCTCGCGATTGCGCTCTTCTTCACGCTCATCAGCTACGTCCCTGGCAATCGCATCGAGGGGCCCGAGACGTTCGACCGGTTCGTGAAGTCTGCCCAGGCGGCCACACTCGTCGGCAGCGCCATCGGGCTGTTCTTCTTCCTCAGGAGTTGGCGCACGGGCTGGCCGTGGCTCCTCGTGACGGGCTTCTTCATCCTGAACGGCTACTTGGGGTTCCTTGTCGCACAGCGCGGCTGGACGAAGGATCTGACCGTCATCGTCGGCGCCATCGGCGAATCAGCTGCCTTCGGGCTCGCATTGCCGATCTTCGCCGTACTGCTATGGACGGTGTGGAAACGGGGTCCGCGCAACGGCGCTGGACGCCCGGCTGCCTAGCTCCGCTTGCTGGCGTGCAGCGAGCGCGACGCCTCCCACAATCTCACGACCAATGGGCCTCCTCACCTTCAGCATCAACGTCACGCTCGACGGCTGTGTCGATCATCGTGAAGGCATCGCCGACGACGAGACCCACGCGTTCTTCACGCGCCTGATGGACCAGGCGGGAGCGATGCTCTGGGGCCGGGTGACGTACGAGATGATGGAGAGCTATTGGCCAGCCGTCGCCCGCGGCGACGTCGCGGCGCCGCCAGCGCTCCGAGAGTGGGCCGAGAAGCTCGACGCCAAGCCGAAGTACGTCGTCTCCAGCTCACGGAGCGACTTCCCGTGGACGAACAGCTACCATCTCGCCGGTGACCTGACGAGTGCAGTCCGGAAGCTCAAGGAACAGACGCCAGCGGGAGTGCTCATCGGAAGCGGCACGCTCGCGACGGAGCTTGATCGGCTGGGGCTGATCGACGAGTACGTCTTCCTCGTGCACCCGCGGATCGCCGGCCACGGCCCGACGCTCTATCAGAGCGGACTCCCGCAAACGCGGCGCCTCGAGTTGATCTCGTCCAGTGCGATGGCCTGCGGCGCCGTTGCCCTGCATTATCGGCGCAGCTCCTGATTGCCACGGCGGCCGCGTCCGAGTTGCGCACTCCGCCGCACATCCCAACCTCCCGACGAATGCCATACGTCAACATTCAGATCACCGCCGGCGCGACCCGCGCCCAGAAGGCTGCCCACGTCCGCGACGTAACCGAATCCCGCGTTCGCGAGCTCCAGAAGCGACCGGAGCACATTCACGTCGTGATCCAGGAGATCGCCGAGGAGGACTGGGGGTTCGCGGGGCTCCTCACCGACGAGTGGCGTCGAACACAGGCGTCGTCATAGCCCGGTGCGCGACCGGTCTGCCTCCGTCATCCGCGCCGCGACCGCCGTCACGGCAATCGTCTGGGTCCCGTGGTGCACGGGAACCCTCCTGCGCGCCGTC
>CAZYQM010000055.1:8212-11697 GCA_964649965.1 uncultured Gemmatimonas sp. | reverse complement strand
GGCAACCTGAGCGTGGGCGGCACGGGCTAGACGCCCGTCGCGGCGTGGGTCGCGCGGGAGCTGGTCGCGCTGGGCGCTCGGCCTGCCATCGTGATGCGCGGCTACGGGGCGGACGAGCCGCTGGTGCACGCGCGGCTGAATCCGGACGTGCCGGTGATCGTCAACGCGGACCGGGTCGCCGGCGCGCAGGAGGCGGTGCGCGCGGGCGCGACGGTTGTCGTGCTGGACGATGCGTTCCAGCATCGGCGGGCCCGGCGGGACGTGGACCTCGTGCTGATTGCGGCGGAGCAGGGCAGGTCGGCGCGCCTGCTGCCGGCCGGTCCCCTGCGCGAAGGGCGGCGCGCGCTGCGGCGCGCCTCGCTAGTGCTGGTGACACGGAAGTCGGCCAGCCTCGCCGACGCCGAGGCCGTCGCCGCGGAGTGGACAGGGTTCGCCGGTGCGCCTGGGTCCTGCGTGCTGGCCCTGCTGCCGGACGCCTTACACGACGCGCGCGGGACGGCGCCGCCGCAGGGACTCGACGCCCTGCACGGGCGTCGCGTGCTGGCGATCTCGGCCATCGGCGTTCCATCGGCGTTCGTGGGGCAGTTGGAGGCACTGGGCGCAATCGTGACCCAGGCCACATTCCCCGACCACCACGCCTTTGACGCGCGTGACGCGGCCGCGCTGGCCGAGCGGGCGGCGTCGGTGGACCTGGCGGTCTGCACGCTGAAGGATGCGGTGAAGTTGGCCCCGTTGTGGCCTCGCATCGCTTCGCCACTGTGGTATCTTTCACAGGCTGTCGTGGTCGAACGCGGTGCGGCGCCGCTTCACGAGGCGTTGCAGCGGCTGATCACGGCGGCACAACCCTGAATTCCGACCCTAGCTGCCGGCGTGTTGCCGGCGTGGTACCCCCCAATCCGCTATGGCTGACCTCCGCCTGCCGACCAATCCGATCGTCCGCCCCGACAAAGACCGGTTCCTCAACGAGGAGAACCCGTTCGAGGCGATGATGTCGCGCTTCGACCGCGCGGCCGAACTGCTCGACCTCGAACCCGGGATCTACAAGGTCCTGCGCAGCCCCGAGAAGGAAGTGACCGTCTCGATCCCCGTGCTGATGGACAACGGCGAGGTCGAGGTATTCACGGGCATCCGTGTGCTGCACAACACGTCGCGCGGTCCCGCCAAGGGCGGCATCCGCTTCGATATGAACGTCTCGCTGGACGAAGTGAAGGCGCTGGCCGCGTGGATGACGTGGAAGTGCGCCGTGGTGAACATCCCGTTCGGCGGCGCGAAGGGCGGCGTGATCTGCGATCCGCTCAAGATGTCGGTGGGTGAGCTCGAGCGCGTAACGCGCCGCTACACCTCGGGCATCATCTCCGTGCTCGGCCCGGACAGCGACGTGCCGGCGCCGGACGTGAACACGAACGAGCGCGTGATGGCCTGGCTGATGGACACGTACTCGATGCACGTGGGCCACACCGTGAACGCCGTCACCACGGGCAAGCCGGTGGAGATGGGCGGCTCGCTGGGCCGCCGCGAGGCGACGGGCCGTGGCGTGATGTTCACGGCGCTCGAGGCGCTCGAGCACCTGAAGATGGACGTGAAGGGCGCGACGGTGGCCGTGCAGGGCTTCGGCAACGTCGGCTCGACCGGCGCGATGCTGCTGGCCGAGCAGGGCTGCAAGGTCGTCGCGATCAGCGACCGCACGGGCGGCTGGCACAACCCGAAGGGCATCGACGTCGCCGACGCGATCGCCTACGTGCGCAAGAACAAGACGCTCGACGGCTACGGCAAGGGTGACGCCATCACCAACGAGCAGTTGCTGGAGCTGTCCGTGGACGTGCTGGTGCCGGCGGCGCTGGAGAACGTCATCACGACGAAGAACGCGAAGAACATCAAGGCGAAGGTCATCGTGGAAGGCGCGAACGGCCCGACGACGGCTGCCGCCGACACGATCCTCGACGAGAAGGGCATCTTCGTGGTGCCGGACATCCTCGCGAACGCCGGCGGCGTGACGGTGAGCTACTTCGAGTGGGTGCAGAACCGCGGTGGCTATTACTGGGACGAGGCGACCGTGAACGAGCGCCTGAAGAAGATTATGGTCGACAGCTTCGCGGCCGTGCTCAAGCTCTCGCAGCAGCACAAGGTGAATATGCGGACGGCGGCGTATATGGTCGCGATCAGCCGCGTGGCGACGGTGCACCGCTTGCGTGGCATCTATGCCTGAGGCGCACGCCTCGGCACGGCCGGGGCGGCGATGAAGGTCGTGGTGGCCGCCGTGGGCAAGCCGCGTGACGCGGCGCTCGCGGCGGCCATTCGCCAGTATGAGGAACGGGCGACGCACTATTGGCCGCTCGAGATCGTCGAAGTGAAGGAAGAGCCGGCGCGCGCCCTGGCGCCGGCGCAGGTGATGCAACGCGAGGCGGCACGGCTCGGTGAGCGTTTGCCGACCACGGGCACGTTGGTCCTCTGCCAGCCGACGGGTGGCCGCAGCTACACGTCGGAGGCATTCGCGGAGCTGCTGCAGGACCACCGCGAGCGGGCGCAGGACCTCGCGTTCGTCATCGGCGGCGCGTTCGGCATCGGGGCGGCACTGACGGAACGCCCGCACCGCGCACTGAGTTTGGCCCCGTGGACCCTGCCGCACGAACTCGCGCGGCTGGTATTGATGGAGCAGATCTACCGTGCCGGCACCATCGTGCGCGGGGAACCCTACCACAAGTAGCGACGACGGATGCAGCGAGACCTTCAGCAGCGATGTCGGATGACCTCGGCCCGCGGGGCGCGATGAGCGCGCCGCGACTCGTCACGGACGCCCTTGGCGGCTCGCCGCTCTCGCGGGCGGCGCAGGACGGGCAGGTGCCGGGGGAATGGTTCACCGCGCGTCCCGTGGGCGCCGCCGCGTGGCGCGCGCGAGCGGAATCGGTGCGCCAGGAGTTCGCCGGATCGCGCTGGCTCTCGGGCCTGCGACCGGCGCTGGATCCTTCGGGGCTCGCTGCCGAGCGTCTTGAGCGCGTGGCGGAAGCCAACGGCATCGTCGTGACCACCGGCCAGCAGCCGGGTCTGTTCGGCGGGCCGCTGTACACGTTGCTGAAGGCGCTCTCGGCGCTCGCGCTCGCCGACCGCATCGAGCGCGAGACCGGCATCCCCACGGCGCCGGTGTTCTGGGCGGCGACGGACGACGCGGACTTCGCCGAGGCGGCGTGGACTGCCGTCGCCGGTGAGGGGCAGGTCCATCGCCTGAGCATCCCGCGGCGCGGGCCCGAAGGCGTCGTGATGGCCGAGATGCCGCTCGGCGATACGGGCGAGCAGTTCGAGCAGTTGGTCGCCGCGGCCGGATCGGCCCCGCACGGCGCGATTCTCGATGCGCTGAAGGCGGCGTACCATCCGGACGCAACGATCGGCGGATCCTACGTGCGCTTTCTGCGGAGCCTACTGGAGCCGCACGGCATCGCCGTGCTCGACTCCTGGCATCCGGCGACGCGTGCGGCCGCACGCCCGACGCT
>CAZYQM010000055.1:3921-8202 GCA_964649965.1 uncultured Gemmatimonas sp. | reverse complement strand
GATTCCGCCCGCAGGTGGCCCGCGTGCCACGGCTCTCGCTGGTCTTCCGTGCGCTGGCCGGCGTGAAGGAACGCATCCCGATCTCGCAGGCCGTCGAAGTCGCGCATCGCGCCGACAGCGTGCTCTCGGCCAACGTGCTGCTGCGTCCCGTGGTCGAGCGTCGCATCCTCCCGACGGTGGCCTACGTGGCCGGCCCGGGAGAGATCGCATACTTCACGCAGGTGAGCGCCGTCGCCGACGCGCTCGGTGTCGCGGCGCCGCTGGCCGTGCCGCGCTGGTCCACGACGATCGTCGAGCCGAGCGTCGATCGGCGCCTCGGGCGCCTGGGGATGGTGCTCGATGACCTCAAGACGCCGCACGACGCCGAACGGCGCATTGGCGACCGTGCGATGCCCGCGGCGGTGCGTGAGGCCTTGGATGGCCTGCGGCACGACCTCGCGTCGCGTCTCGATGCGCTGGGCGCGGTGTCGCAATCGCTGGACCACCTGATCCCGGATCGCGTGGTCGAGGGGGCGCGGCACCAGATGCTGCATCGCGTGGACCGCCTCGAGCGGCGATTGCGCGCCGCATCGCGGGCGCGTGCGACCGAGGCCGTGATGGACCTCGCGACGGTGCGCGCGTCGTTGATGCCGGAGAACCAACGGCAGGAGCGGCGCCTGAACCCGGTTCCGATGCTGGCGCGGCACGGCGACCTGCTGCTGGCGCAATTGAAGGCGGGCGCCGCGATGCACGCCGGGTCACTGGTCGGCGGGTGATGCGCGCGGGAGGGGCGCGGCTCGTCGCGGCCGGGATCCTCCTCAGCCGCCTCTCCGGCCTGGTGCGCCAGCGGGTCACGGCGCACTTCCTCGGCGCCGGTCCCGTCGCCGATGCCCTCGCGGCGGCGTTCCGCATCCCGAACCTGCTGCAGAACCTGTTCGGCGAGGGCTCGCTCTCGGCGTCGTTCATCCCCGTGTACTCGCGGCTGCTGGCCGAGGGCCGCAAGGAGGAGGCGGGCCGCGTCGCCGGGACGATCCTCGCCGCGCTGGTGCTCTTGGTCTCGGCGCTCGTGTTTCTCGGCATCGCGTTTGCGCCGCAGATGGTCTGGTTGCTCGCGCCTGGATTGGACGCCGAGTCGCAGCAACTGACGGCGGCAATGATGCGCGTGATCCTCCCGGGGCTCGCGCTGCTCGTGGTCTCGGCGTGGTGTCTCGGGATCCTGAACGCGCACCGCCGCTTCTTCCTGTCGTACGCGTCTCCGGTGCTCTGGAACGGCGCGATCATCGTGGCCGCGCTGTGGCACGGACGCGAGCTCAGCAACGACACGGCGGGCCTCGCGATGCAAATCGCGTTTGCCAGCGTGATCGGCAGCGCGCTGCAGTTGGCGGTGCAGGTGCCGATGGTCTTCCAGCTGGACCGTGGCCTTCGCACCGGGGCAGGCACGGCGCGTGCCGAGGTGACGACGGTGCTGCGGAACTTCGGGCCGGCGGTGGCGACGCGCGGCGTGGTGCAGCTGAGCGCGTACGCGGACACGTTGATCGCCTCCTTGCTCGGGGCCGGCGCCCTCGCGACGCTGACCTACGCGCAGGCGATTTCGCTGCTGCCGGTGTCGTTGTTCGGGATGTCCATCGCGGCGAGCGAACTGCCGGCGATGTCCGAGGCGACAGGCAGTCGCGAGGAGATCGCGAGCGCCTTGCGGACGCGATTGGCGAGCGGCCGCACGCGCATCGCGTACTTCGTGATCCCGTCGGTGCTGGGCCTGATCGTCTTCGGCCGCCAGATGGCCTCGGCGCTGTACGAGGGCGGGGCATTCACGCGCGCCGACGCGGTGCTGGTGTGGGCCGCGCTCGCGGGGTCTGGAGTCGGCCTGCTGGCCGGCACGACCGGGCGCCTGTACTCGTCGGCGAGCTTCGCGCTGCGCGACACCGCCACGCCGCTGCGCTTCGCCACGCTGCGCGTCGCGCTGGCGGCGATGCTCGGCCTCGCGCTCGCGATGACCCTGCCGCAGCGCTTCGGCTGGGCGCCGCAACTCGGCGTCGGCCTGCTCACCGCCGGATCGGGCCTCGCGGCGTGGTTGGAGTACCGCTTGCTGCGCGTGCACGTGGAGCGGCAGGTCGGTGCGCTGCCCTCGATGGGATCGCTGCCGCTGCAGCTCTGGGGGTCGGCCGGCGTCGCGGCGCTCGCCGGCGCCGGCGTGGCGGCGGTGCTGCCGACGATGCATCCCATCGTCGAGGCCGGCGCGGTGCTCGGCACCTACGCGCTGGCCTACCTCGGATTGGCGCGCGTCACGGGAGCGGATCGTGCCCGACGCGCCTGAACGGGTCGCGCAGAAGCTCGCCCACCTTCCCGAGACGCCGGGTGTGTATCTCTGGAAGTCGGCGGACGGCGAGGTGCTGTACGTCGGCAAGGCCAAGCGCCTGCGTCCGCGCGTGCGCAGCTACTTCGCCAGCGAGCACTGGGACAATCCCAAGACGCGGCGCCTCGTCGAGCTGATCGCCGACGTCGAGACGATCGTCGTGCCCGACGAGGCGCACGCGCTGATCCTCGAGAACAACCTGATCAAGGAGCACCGGCCCAAGTACAACGTGATGCTGCGGGACGACAAGACGTACCCGTACATCAAGGTCACGGTGCAGGAGCCGTATCCGCGCGTCTTCGTGACGCGCCGGCTGCAGGACGACGGTGCGCGCTACTTCGGGCCGTACACCGACGTGTCGGCGATGCGGCGGGCGCTCGACGTCGTGAAGCGCATCTTCACGGTGCGTTCCTGCCGCTACGATATGCCGCGCGAGATGCCCGAGCGCGCCTGCCTCGACTACCACATCGGACGCTGCAAGGCGCCGTGCATCGGCCTGCAGTCGCAGGGCGAGTATCGCGCGATGATCGACGAAGTGGTGACCTTCCTCGACGGCAAGACGGATGACGTGGTGCAGCGTGTGCGCGCGCTGATGGAGCAGGCGGCGGAGGCGATGGACTTCGAGCGGGCCGCCGAGCTGCGGGATGCCATCGCCAAGCTGCAGCGGATGGAGGAACCGTCGCTGGTGGCGGAGGTCGAGGGCGGTGACCGCGACGTGATCGGCTACGCCCGCGACGGCGACGATGCGGCGGCGACCTGGCTGCGCATCCGCAACGGCAAGCTGGTGGCGCGCGAGCACCGCTTTCTCGAGGGCGTCGAGGGCGAGCCGGACGGACAGGTGCTGAGCACCTACCTCGTGAGCGCGTACCTCAAGGCGCCGGCCCGCGCGCGCGAACTGCTGCTGCCCTTCGACTTCGAGGACCGCCCGCTCTTCGAGGAGGCATTGCAGGGCGCCGCGAAGGTGCTGGTCCCGCAGCGCGGTCCGAAGCGCGAGTTGCTGGACCTCGCCGAACAGAACGCGCGGCACCTGCTCGAGGAGTTCAAGCTCGCGGAGCAGGAGACGGACGAGCGCGCGGCTGACCCGGTGTACGAGCTGGGGCAGGCCTTGGGTCTCGAGAAGCTGCCGCGGAGCATCATCTGCTTCGACAACTCCACGGCGCAGGGCAAGGACAGCGTCGGCGGCATCGTGTGGTTCGAGAACGGCCGCCCGCGGCGCGCCGAGTACCGCACGATGCGCGTGAAGAGCCTCGACGAGGCCCTCGGGCCCGACGACTTCCAATCAATGCGCGAAGTCGTCGGCCGGTATTTCCGTCGGCGCGTGGAAGAACGGCGTCCGTTGCCCGACCTCGTGATGGTGGATGGCGGCAAGGGGCAGCTCAGCGCAGCCGACGAGGCGCTGCAGGAACTCGGCCTCGGCCACCTTCCGCTCATCGGGCTTGCGAAGCGCGAGGAAGAAGTCTTCCTGCGGGGCCGCCGCGAGCCGCTGCGACTGCCGCGCCGATCGCCGGCGCTGCGCCTGCTGCAGCAGGTGCGCGACGAGGCGCATCGCACCGCCGTGACCTACAATCGGAAGCGGCGCACGATGCGCACGGTCACCAGCGAGCTGCTGCGGATTCCCGGCGTGGGGCCCAAGAAGCGCAGCGCGTTGCTGAAGGCCTTCGGTTCGCTGCAGGGCGTCAAGGACGCAACGGTGGAGCAGATCGCTGCGTTAGAAGGGTTCAGCGACGCGAGCGCGCGCAAGCTGCTGCTCGCGCTCGGCGTCGCCGTGCCGGATGCGTCGCGTGCCGCCGCGGAGTCGGGTCCGGATCCTGCGCCGGACATCGCGCGAGATGCGAACGACGCCTGATCGTTGTCGGATGCCGTTCGCGTGTGCCGATCCATCGCCTCTACCGCTCTCTCCTGCAACGCTCTCCTGCCTCGCATCTCAGTTCCTTTCCTTCCCCTCGGCC
>CAZYQM010000055.1:0-3911 GCA_964649965.1 uncultured Gemmatimonas sp. | reverse complement strand
CGCCAATGACTTGGTCTCTGCTTTGCTCGGTCTGCTCCTACTCCCAGCCTGACGGCTCCAAGCTCGCCTCCCTGTGCCCGGACTGCGGCCAGCCGCTGATGGTGCGCTATGGCGCCGCGGTGCCGAAGTCGGCGATCACCAGCGAGGCCAGCCTCTGGCGTTATGGCGCGGCCCTGCCGTTGCTGGCCGGTGAGCGTGCCGTGACGCTCGGTGAGGGAATGACGCCGCTCGTCGAGCTGCCGCATCTCGCGCAGGAGATCGGCGTGCGTCGCCTCTGGGTGAAGGACGAAGGCATCAACCCGACGGCGAGCTTCAAGGCGCGCGGCCTGATGATGGCCGTGACGCGCGCCAAGGCGCTGGGCCTGCCCGGCGTCTGCGTGCCGACGGCGGGCAATGCGGGCATCGCGTTGGCGGCCTATGCCGCGGCGGCCGGGTTGCCCTGCCGCATCTACGCGCCGGAAACCACGCCGCCGCCGATCCTCGGCTCCATCCGCGCGTTCGGGGCCGACCTGCAGTTGGTCGCGGGACACATCGGCGACGCGGGCAAGGCGACGATGGCCTTCGCGAAGGAGAGCGGCTACTTCAACGTGGCGACGGTGCGCGAGCCGTATCGCGTGGAAGGGATGAAGACGATGGGCTACGAGGTCGCCGACCAGCTCGGCTGGCGCCTGCCGGACGCGATCGTGTATCCGACCGGCGGCGGCGAGGGCACCATCGGCATCTGGAAGGCCATCGGCGAGATGCTCGACTGGGGCTGGTTGCCAAAGGACAGCGCCCGACCGCGGATGATCATCGCGCAGGCGGCGGGCTGCGCGCCGCTGGTGCGCGCCTTCCAGGCGGGGGATGAGAAGGCCACGCCCTGGGAAGATCCGACGACGCACGCCAGCGGCCTGCGCGTGCCGGGGCCGCTCGGCGACCGCCTGACGCTGCGCGCGTTGCGCGAGAGCGGCGGCGACGCCGAGGCGGTGAGCGAGGACGCGATCCGTCGTGGCACCTTCCTGCTGGCGAGCAAGAGCGGCATCGACGCGGCGCCGGAGGGCGGGGCGGCGCTCGAAGCCGCGCGGCAGTTGGTGGCGTCCGGCCGCCTGGCGAAGGACGCCGAGGTGGTGGTGTTCAACACCGGCAGCGGCGCGAGCTACCGCTGGTGAGGCGTCGCGCGGTCAGCGCGGCTGCGTCACCTCGAGCACGCTGAACGCCTGCATCGCCCGGATCGGGATGCGGCGTTCGGCGTCGCCGGCGTCCCACCGGATGGTGACCTCACGGTCCAGCGGGATGTCGCAGATGAACCAGTGGCCGTCGTCGTCGGTGACCGCTTCGCGTACTTCCTCGCGTTGCTGCACGTCGGTGCGATTCACGATGACGGGCAGCGTCCACGACGCGCGGACGGTGGTGTTGATGAGCGGCGCATCGGAGGAATCGGCGAGCAGGCGTCCGCGCGCGGCCGCCGTGGGCTGGATGGTCGTGCGCTCGGGGCAGAGCGGGGCGAACGGCGTGCCGGCGACGCGCACGCCGTGCGGATTGCGCTGGTAACGCAGGGCGTTGCCCTCGGCGAGCGCCAGCACCTGTCCACCGGCGATGAAGTGCGCCACGACGTCCACGTGCAGCATCTGCGTGCGGATGAGCGTGGTGTTGCCCTCGCCGGCGAAGTAGTTGAGGAAGGGCGTGCGCTGCCGCCAGTCGGTGACGAGCCAGCCGCCGCCCGGCGTGCGGGCGAAGCGCATCATCCCGCCGGCGCCGGAGAGGCGCTCGGCTTCCGGCAGGTCCACGTACTGGAAGCGGAACTCGCGCAGCGCGAGTGACGGCCAGTCGAGCACAAACTCGCCCTCGACGTCCACGCGGCCGCGGCGCTGGCGCAGCGAGGTCAGGGCGAGGACGAGGGAATCGTCGGCGGCGCGCCGCACGCGCACGCAGTGCGTGCGCAGGAACCAGTCGCTGGTGAGGATCTCGAGGTCGGGCGCGAAGAAGGTCCGGTTGCCGCCGATCGTCGCGAAGAAGCCGTCCTCCTCGAGGCGCGCGGTGTCGGCGGGCGGAAACGGCGCGGGCAGCGGCGCGGTGACGCGCCGTAGCGCCGCACGCAGCGTGTCGTCCGACGACTTGGCGATGCGGTACTGCGACGTCACGAAACGCGCCTGCAGCTCCTGCCGGCCGATGCGGAACTGCGCGGCGGTGACCGCGGCGATGACGTCCTCGTAGATGCGGTCGGCGACCTGCTTGCCGCGTCCGCGCCCGCAGGTGGCCGCGCCGCGGGGAATGTCGAGCACGGCCGCGGGACGGGCGTCGAGCCGGCCGTCGAAGGAGACGATCTCCGGTCCGTTCACCGTGACGCGCCCCAGTTGTTCGACGTCGTAGCCCACGCGCTTGGCGGACACGCGCAGCTCGCCGCCGTGCGTGAGGTACAGGGCGAAGCTCCCGTCGTCGCGCGAAACCGTGCGGCCGACGGGCGCGCCCGTGGCATCCGTGGCCGTCAGCACGACGCCGGCGAGCGGCGCGCCGTCCCGACCGCTGACGCCGCCCTCGATGCGCTGCGCCGAGACCAGGCCGGGTACGAGCAGTGCGAGGATACCGAAGCGTCGCGTCACTGGTTGCGCATATGGTCGGCAAGCGGACGAAACCGCTGGCGCAGGAAGTTCTTGAGATCGTCGGGCATTGGATGCTCGGTGATGGCGCGTTCCATACACCAGAGCCATTGGTCGCGTTCACGCTCGGCGATGGCAAAGGGCAGGTGACGCGCGCGCAGCATCGGGTGTCCGTAGCGCTCGACGTACAGCTGCGGGCCGCCGAGCCATCCGGTGAGGAACTGGAACAGCTTCTCGCGGGACACCTTGAGGCTCTTGGCGTGCAGCGCGCGCACCTCGGCGGCCTCGGGCGCCGTGTCCATCAGGTCGTAGAAGCGGTCGACGAGCGCGCGTACGCCGGCTTCGCCGCCGATGAGCTCGTAGGGGAGGGGAGTCGGGGGTGTCGTCACACCTATAAGCTACACTGCGGGTGCAGTAGATTTGCCACGCATATGACGCGCATTGCCATCCTCGACCCGATGTCCGGCATCGCCGGCGATATGTGCCTAGGCGCCCTGATCGACTGCGGCCTGCCCGAGGCGTTCGTGCGCGAACTGCCGCAGACGCTCGGCATCGCCGACATCGGCGTGGACATCACGCGGGTCAGCCGCGGACAGATCGCCTGCACGAAAGTGGACTTCCGCATCCCGCCGCAGCCGCACGGCCGCCATCTCAAACACCTGAAGGCGATCGTGGACGCCACGCCGGCGCCGGCGAGCGTGAAGGAGAAGGCGAATCGCTGCTTCACCCTGATCACCGAGTGCGAGGCGGCGATCCACGGCACGACCGTCGAGCGCGTGCACTTGCACGAGGTCGGCAGCGTGGACGCGATCCTCGATATCGTCGGCACCATCTGGGGGCTCGAACAGTTGGGCGTCGAACGCGTGTTCTGCGGCACCTTTCCGCTGGGCGATGGCTTCGTGGACACGCAGCACGGCCGGATGGCCGTGCCGACGGCGGCGACGCTGCGACTGCTCGAGGGATTGCCCGTGCGTCCCGGACCCGACGGTTCGGGGGAGCTCGTGACCCCGACGGGCGCGGCCTTGGTGCGCGTGCTCAGCGAAGGACCGCCGCCCGGCGAGTTCGTGGTGCGGCGCAGCGGCTTCGGCGCGGGCACCAAGGACTTCACGGATCGCGCCAACGCGTTGCGGATCTGGATTGCTGACTTGGACGCATCAGCCGAGGAGCGGCGTGATGCCGGCGGCGAGGCGGTGTTCGTGCTCGCGGCCGACCTCGACGACAGCACGGGCGAGGAGATCGCCGCCCTCGCCGATCGCCTGCGCGACGGCGGTGCGCTGGATGTGGTGCTGCTGCAGACGGTGATGAAGAAGGGGCGCCCCGGCGTGCGCGTGGAGG
>CAZYQM010000054.1:6048-11852 GCA_964649965.1 uncultured Gemmatimonas sp. | reverse complement strand
AGGTGGATGCGGTGCTGGATGGGCTCGCGGTGGCGCACCAGGCGGGCATCATCCATCGCGACCTCAAGCCGGAGAACATCCTCATCGACCGCTACCGGCGTTGGCGCATCGCCGACTTCGGCATCGCGAACGCGCTGGGCTCGCAGGCCGCGGGTGCGTCGGGCACGCCCAGCTTCGCCGCGCCCGAACAGTTGCTGGGCGAGGAGCAGGGCGTGGCGACGGATCTGTTCGCGGTGGCGGGCATCGTGATCTTCGCGCTGACGGGCAAGGTGCCGTTCGCCGGTGGCGACGGCCGGTCGATCCTCGCGGCGCAGCTCGCCGGGCGCGCGGATCTCTCGGAGTTCCCCGATGACCTCGCCGACTGGCTGCAGCGTGCGCTGAATCCCGACCCGGCCAAGCGTTTTCCCGATGCGGAGACGATGCGCGCGGCCTGGCGCGAGGTGGTGCGGCGGGTGACGCGCGAGGAGCGTCGCGCGAAGTCCGGCGTGGGACGCCTGCTGCGCCGCATCGGCGCGGCGTTCCGCGACCGTCCGCGCACGCGCTAGTCGCGCGGCGCCGTCCGCCCGAGTCCTGCGGTCGGCGCGATCCGGCCCCGACGGTGCGCCGCGGGCGGACTACCCCGCGTCGATCGCGGTGCGCACGGCGAGCAGGACCTCGCGGGCCGTGAACGGCTTCTGCAGGAACGCGTAGCGAGCCGCGCCCTCGGCGGCGCGCAGGGCGGCGTCGTCCGTATAGCCGGACATCAGCACGACGCGTACTTCGGGTCGCGAGACGGCCAGGCGCTGCACGAGCTCCTTGCCGCCGATGCCGGGCATCATCACGTCGGAGAGGAGCAGGTGAATCGGCCGCGACTCGGCGTCGGCGAGTCGCAGGGCCTCGCCGCCATTGCCGGCCTCGAGCACGTCGTAACCGGCGGCGCGCAGGATGCGCGAGAGCGCCGAGCGGATCGCCGGTTCGTCCTCCGCCAGCAGGATGCGTTCGTGGCCGCCAGCGACGTCGATGCCGCGCACGGGCGTGGAGCGACGCGCGCGGTCGGCGGCATTGCCGTCGGCTTGCGGCAGCGTCACGCGGAAGGTCGAGCCGTCGCCTGGCGTCGAGGTGACGTCGATGCGTCCACCGGCCTCGTGGACGATCGCGTACGAAGTGGCGAGGCCGAGGCCCGTGCCGCGGCCCGGGGGCTTCGTCGTGAAGAACGGCTCGAAGAGCCGCTCGAGCGTCGGCGGCTCCATCCCCGTGCCGGTGTCGGCCACCTCGAGCACGGCTGTTTCGCGGCCCGCCTCGTCGCGCGGCCCGACGCGCGTGCGGATCTCCAGGCGACCGCCGTCGGGCATCGCGTCCACGGCATTGATCGCGAGGTTCATCACGACCTGTTCCAACTGTCCGGCGTCGATGCGGACGATGAGCGGCGCCTCGTGCAGCTCCACCGCCAACTCGACGCTGGGCGGCACGAGCCGGCGCAGGATCAGGTGCATCCCCTGCAGCACGTCGCCGACGTTCACGTCGCGCGGGATGATGACGTCGCGACGGGCGAAGGCGAGCAGTTGGCGCGCGAGGCCCGCTGCGCGGTCGGCGGCGGCGCGGATCGCCTCGACTTCCTCGCGGCCCTCGCCGCGTTCGTCGAGCTCGAAGCTCAGCACCTCGGCGTAGCTCTGGATCACCGTCAGCACGTTGTTGAAGTCGTGCGCGATGCCGCCGGCGAGGCGGCCCACGGCCTCGAGCTTCTGCGCCTGCCGCAACTGCTGCTCCGTCTGGTACTGCTCGGTGACGTCCTGCACGATGCAGCCGACGCCGGCCACGGACTGCATCGGGCCGGGGATCGGGTAGTAGGTCACCATCCAGCGGCGCGGGGCGTTCGGGGTCGCCGGCGTCGTGCCTTCGACGGTGACGTTGGAGGCGGCCAGTCCCGTCGTGAGCACCCGCTCGATGATCGGACGGATCGTCGGCGCGAGCGCCGGGATCATCTCCTCGAGGCTGCGCCCGAGGTGGGCCGCGGCGGGCGCGCCGTTGATCTCCGCCAGCGACCGGTTGACGCGCATAAACCGCAGCCGGCGGTCGTAGAAGGCGATGCCGTAGGGAGAGCTATCGATGGCGGCGTCGAGGAAGCGCGAGGTCTCCTCGAGCAACGAGAGCGTGGAATCGCGCTCGGCGACCTTCTCCTCGAGGGCGGCGGTCTGCTCCTCGAGCTGGCCGGCCTGTTCCTCGAGCACGAGGGCCTGCTGCTCGAGCTCGGTGGCCTGCTCCTCGACGGTGCGTTGGCGCTCGGCGGCCTCGAGGGCCTTGGTGCGCAGGCCGGAGGTGAGCCGCCGCACGGAGATGAACGCGATGAGCAGGCCGGTGAGCGCGATGAGGAAGCCGGCCCAGAGCACGAGGGACTGCCAGCGGAAGCGTTGGAGGCGCAGCGCGCGTTCGTCCGCGATGAGGCTCTCGAAGGGGTGCACCATCCGATCGAAGGCGCGGGTTCCCTCGAACGCGAGCTCGCGGTTGATCTGCGTCCCGCTGCGCGCCGGCGTCGCGAACACGCGCTCCCAGTCGGAGAGGCCGGCGAGGATGCTGTCCACGCGCGCGACCTGCGTGGGGGCGGTGGACAGCGAGTCGCGCAAGGCCTCGAGCACGCGGCGGGCCGAGTCGGTGCCGCTGGCCTCGTCGCGCGCCGCGGCACTGTCTACGGTGGGGTTCAGGTAGATGGCGCGTACGGCGGCTTCCGCCGACCACACGGCCTCCTGCGCGGAGGAGGCCAGCCAGAGCACGTTGCCCGAGTGCGCGACTTGACGCGTCGTCGAGCGCTCGAGCGCGAAGGCGCCAACGACCACGGCGGCGATGACCAGCACCGCACCGGTCGCGACACGTCGCCACCGGTCCAGTTCACGTACGAGGGCGTCGTTTGCGAGGTCGGGCGCCGAAAGCGGCATCAGGGCACGGGAGGCGAGGCTCACGCATTGTGTTCGCAAGAACACGGTTCGTCAACCAGCCAGCATATTCTCCTCGCTTGCGTTAAGTCTTGGAAATGCGATTTCCCGCCCTCCTCCCGCTTCTCGCGTTCGCCGTGCCGCTCGCGGCGCAGGACCGTCCCGCCACCGACAGCGCCCGTGCGGACAGCGCGCAGCGCCTCGCCGCGCAGCGCGTCACCGTGACGCGCGGTGACGCGGCCCTCGAGCAGCTGCCCTGGGCCGTGGGCACGCAGCGCACGGAGCAGATCCGTCGCGCCCAGGCCACCGTCGGCATCGACGAGGCCTTGGCGAACATCCCCGGCGTGGTCGTCGCCAACCGCTACAACTTCGCGCTCGACCAGCGCGTCTCCATCCGCGGCGCGGGCAGCCGCGCGAACTTCGGCCTGCGCGGCGTGAAGGTGCTGCTCGACGGCATCCCGCAGTCGCTGCCCGACGGCCAGAGCCAGCTCACGAACGTGGACCTCGCCGCGATCGGCAGCGTCGAGGTGCTGCGCGGCTCGGCGTCGTCGCTCTACGGCAACGGATCGGGCGGCGTGATCGCGTTCACCACGGATCTCTCGTCGCCGACGCCGCTGGGCCTCACGCTGCGGCACACGAGCGGATCCTTCGGCTTGGAGAAGTCGCAGCTGCGCCTCGCCGGCCGCGCCGGTGCCACGCTCGGAATGCTCAGCGTCTCGCGCACGCGCGTGGATGGCTTCCGGCAGTACAGCGCCGCCGAGACCTCGCAGTTGCTGGCCGCCGTGGACCGCGCGATCGGCGCGAACCTCACGCTGCAGCTGCGGGCCGGCACGGCGGAGGTGCCCAAGGCGTTCAATCCCGGTGCGCTGACGCTGGCCGAGTACACGCTGAATCCGGATACGGCGGCGTTGGCCAACGTGAATCGCGGGGCGAGCCGCGAAGTGTCGCAGCGGTATCTCTCGGCCCGCCTGCGCGGGGCGATGGCGCGCGGCGAGTGGAGCGTGGCGCTCTTTGGGCAGCGTCGCTTCGTGGACAATGCCTTGGCCGTGCCCCCGCCGGGGGCGACGTTCGCCGCCAGCTCGCCGCGCGGCACCTTCGCGACCTTGGACCGCCGCGTCACCGGCGCGCGCGTGGACCTGCGTCGCGACCTCGCGCAGGCGCTGCGGGTGACGACCGGCTTCGACATCCAGCGCAGCTTCGACGTGCGTCGCAACCAGGCGGCTACGGGCGGACGTCCGACCGCACCCGAGGACACGCTGCTCGTGGACCAGAACGAGAGCGTCGTGAGCGTGGGGCCCTTCGTGCAGCTGCAGTGGGAGCCGACGCCGCGCCTCACGCTCAGCACCGGCGCCCGCTGGGACCGTCTGCGATTCTCGGTGGACGACAACTTCCTCAGCGATGGCGAGGACGATACCGGCCGCCGCCTGATGACGGCGACGACCGGGCACGTCGGGGCGGTGTGGCGCCTGCGCGAGTGGCTGGCGCCGTACGCGAACGTGTCCACGGCCTTCGAGACGCCGACGACGACCGAGCTGCAGGTGAGCCCGGACGGGGCGGGCGGGTTCAACCCCGAGCTGGGGCCGCAGCGCCTGCGCACGCTCGAAGTCGGCGCGCGCGGTGACTGGGGACGGAACCTGCGCTACGAGCTGGCGCTGTTCCAGGTGGACGCCGAGGACGCGATCGTGCAGTACTCCGAGACCGCGGGGCGCGCCTTCTTCCGGAACGCCGGCCGAACGCGCAGCCGCGGCGCGGAGCTGGGCGTCGGCGCGCGCGTCGCGCCGTGGCTGGATCTGCAGGCGGCCTTCACGCTCGCCGACTACCGCTTCGTGGACTACTCCTTGGTCACGCCCGACAGCACGAGCGTGCTCGACGGCAATCGCCTGGCCGGCGTGCCCGAGCGCGCGCTGCGCCTCGGTGCCCGCGCCCGTTGGGGCGGCACGACGGTGGACGTGGACCACAGCACGCAGGGCGCGATGTTCGGCGACGATCGCAACGTGTACGCGGTGCGGGGCTGGGGCCGCGGGCAGCTCAACCTGCGCCTCGCGCACACCACGATGTGGAACGGCTGGCGGGCGGAGCCCTTCGTGAGCGTGCAGAACGCGTTCGACGAGCGCTACGTGGGCGCCGTGACGCTCAATGGCTCCGGTGGCCGGGTGCTCGAGAGCGCGCCCGGGCGCAACTGGTATGTGGGCCTCGAACTCGCCGCGCCGCTGGTCCGCTGAACGGCGTTGCCCCACCGATTAGTTTGCGCGGATGCCACAGCAGCCTACACTAGCCTTCGAAGTCCGCGACTCCGGCATCGCCGGCAAGGGCGCGTTTGCCATCCGCCCGATCAAGGCGGGCGAGCAGCTCATCGAGTACGTCGGCGAGATCATCACGCATCCCGAAGCCGACGAGCGCTACGACGACGAGTCGATGGATGAGCACCACACGTTCCTCTTTACGATCACGTCGCGCTTGGTGATCGACGCGACAAACAACGGGAACGAGTCGCGGTTCATCAACCACTCCTGCGACCCGAACTGCGAGGCCGAGATCGAGAAGGGCCGCGTGTTCATCTCGGCCATCAAGGACATCGCGGTGGGCGAGGAGCTGCACTACGACTACGGCTACGAGCGCAGCGGCGACGAGACGGAAGAGGACGAGAAGCGCTACAGGTGCCTCTGCGGGACGGCCAAGTGCCGCGGCTCGATTATGGAGCCGGTGAGCGTGTTCAAGGCGCGGAAGCGGGCCGAGGCGCGCAAGCGCGCGGCGGCGAAGAAGCGCGCGGCGAAGAAGGTCGCGAAAACGCCTTCCACGAAGCCGGCGAAGAAGCCGGCGAAGAAGCCCGCGAAGAAGAAGTGATGCACGCGGGGCGCGGGCTCAGGCCCGACGCCCCGCCTCTCGCCAGGCCCGCGA
>CAZYQM010000054.1:1983-6038 GCA_964649965.1 uncultured Gemmatimonas sp. | reverse complement strand
GGGCGCCCAGCGCAGTTCCACCTCCGCGCCCGCCCCGCGCAGCATCGCCGCGAGGCGCTCGCTGTTGCTCGGCGGGATGATCGGATCGTGCTCGCCCGCGGCGATGAACACGCGCGTGCCGCGCAGGTCGGGCAGCGTCTCCGGCTCGAACGGCACCATCGCGCGGAAGAGGATCGCCTCCTTCACGAGGCCGGGGCGCAGCAGCAGCAGCGCTGCGGCGATGTTCGCGCCGTTGCTGAATCCCAGCGCCGTCACGCCGTCGGTCGGGAACGCGTACGCTGCACTCGCCGCCTCGAGGAACTCGGCGAGTTGCTGCGTGCGCGCCTTGAGGTCGGGGATGTCGAAGACGCCCTCCGCCAGGCGGCGGAAGAAGCGCGGCATCCCGTGCTCGAGCACCTGACCGCGCGGCGAGAGCAGGTTCGCCTCGCGGTCGACGAGATCGCCGAGGGGAATGAGATCGTTTTCGTCACCGCCGGTGCCGTGGAGCAGCAGCAGCGTGCGCGTGCTGCCCTCGCGAGGCTCCCAGCGGTGCGTGAAGGCAAGGTCGGTCAAGGAAACCAGGCTCGGATGACAGTTGCCTTCTCAATCCGGTCGAGCAGCGGGAAGTTCGCGGCGAGGTAGGCTTCGCCCTCGCGCGTGATGCGCTCCTGGCTCGGCGCCTGTGCGCCGTCGCCGTAGCCCGTGTAGAGCGAGTCCACCGCGCTGAGGCCGGCGATCACCTCACCGATGGGCGGAAAGCGGAGCCCGTCGAGCCGCGGGTTGTCGCGCAGGTTGATGAACATCTGCGTGGTGCGCGTGTTGGGGCCGCCGGCGGCGAAGACGAGCGTGCCGCGACGGTTGCTCTGCGTGACCGAGTCGTCGGGGATGGCACGCGTGCGCCAGCGGGCGGTCATCGCCGTGTCGGCGGCGATGCCGAACTGCGAGACGAAGCCGCGGATGGTCCGGAAGAAGCGCGCGCCGTCGTAGTAGCCGGTGGCGGCGAGCTCGTAGAAGCGCGCGGCGCCGTTCGGCGCCCAATCGCGGCGGATCATCGCGTCCACCGGTCCCTTGGTCGTGGCGAGGCGCACGACGAACGAATCGGGGATCACGCCGGGCGTGAACGCGGGGACGGCGGGCTCGGGCGCGACCTGCGGCGCAGGTGCGGTGCAGGCAGCCACGACGACGGCCGCGGCGATGACGGCCACACGGACGATGGACATTGTGGTCAGAGAATGTTGTCGTTGCGGCGCATCACGAGCGTGCGGTCGCGCTCGCGGGTGCCGTTGCGATAGTGGAAGGGCACGCGGATCTCGCGGGCGTTGACGACGCTGCCGGCGAGCATCCGCAGGCCGCGCGTCTCCTCGGTGGGATCCGGCGTGAAGCGCACCGAGTCCCCGACGATCGCGTAGCGGCCGGAGACGGCCATCGTTTGCAGCGGGATGCGGCGGTCGCGGCCGCGCGGGTCGGCGGCGTACAGCGTGCGCCGGAAGCGCACGGAGGCGCGGAAGCGCCCGTCGTCGCGCAGCGACAGGATGAGGCGGTCGAACTCGATCAGGTACGTCGTGCCGTCCTCGTCCACGACGCGGTCGGTCTGCGGCAGCGGGTCGCGGTCAATGCGCTCGGCGACGAAGGTGCCGGCGGCGACGGCCGGCCGCGCCGCGCTGCGCGCCTGGGCCCCGAGGGGCGCGGCGATCAGCAGGGCGAGGCAGGCGAGGCGCGGCGACATACCGGAATAGTACGACGGCGCCCGACCGCCGTGCGAGCGGGAGCGGGATGACGGGAGCGTCGGCAAAAGCCTGATGACGGACCGCGCGCGAGGCGGCCGCAGCTTCGCGCAATGCTTGCCGCCATCCGATCTGCCGCCGTCCTCGGGGTCGAGGCCTTCGCGGTCACCGTGGAAGTGGACGCCGCCCCGGGGTTGCCAGGCTGGACGGTCGTCGGCCTGCCCAGCGGCAGCGTGAAGGAAGCGCGGGAACGCGTCGGCGCGGCGCTGGCCAACGCGGGCCTGCAGCTGCCGCCGCGTCGCTGGACCGTGAACCTCTCGCCGGCCGACGTGCGCAAGGACGGCACGGCCTTCGACCTGCCGATCGCCCTCGGGGCCCTCGTGGCGAGCGGCCAGTTGCCGGCTGACGCGCTCGACGGCCTGCTCTGCGTGGGCGAGCTGGGGCTCGATGGCGCGATCCGTCCGATCCGCGGCGCCTTGCCGCTGGCCCGCGCGGCACGGGACAGCGGCGCGCGCGCCCTCGTGCTGCCCGCGGCGAATGCGGCCGAGGCGGCATTGCTGCGTGGCGTGCGCCTCGCGCCCTGCGCGACGCTGGCCGAGTTGGTGCAGCACCTGCGCGCCGGCACGTTGCCTGCGTCGTCGGCGATTGCCGCCGCGGATGGCGCAGCACCGGAGGCCTGCCTGAGCGAGGTCGTCGGCCAACCGGTTGCCAAGCGCGCGCTGGAAGTTGCCGCCGCGGGCGGGCACAACCTGCTGCTGATCGGCCCGCCAGGGGCGGGGAAGACGATGCTCGCGCGTCGCTTGCCCGGCATTCTGCCGCCGCTGGACGACGACGCGTTGCTCGAAGTCGTCGCCGTGCACAGCGTGGGCGGCATCCTGCCGACGGATCGTGCGCCGACGCGCACGCCGCCGTTCCGCGCGCCGCATCACACGATCTCGCTGCCCGGGCTGATCGGCGGCGGCCCCGGTCCGCGGCCGGGCGAAGTCTCGCTGGCGCATCGTGGCGTGCTGTTCCTCGACGAGTTGCTCGAGCTGCCACGCTACGTGCTCGACGCGATGCGTCAGCCGCTGGAGGACGCGCGCGTGACGATCGTGCGCGCGGCGCAGGCGGTGGCGTTCCCCGCGCGCTTCCTGCTCGTCGGGGCGGCGAATCCCTGTCCCTGCGGGCAGGACGGCGAACCCGACCGTCGCTGCCGGTGCACGGCGGCGGAGATCCTGCGGTATCGCTCACGGTTGAGCGGACCACTGGCCGATCGCATTGACCTCCACGTGCGCATCGGCGCGGTGAAGCTGGCGGCGTTGGGCGAGATGCAGCTCGAGGAGCCGAGCACGGTGGTACGCGCGCGCGTCGCGGCCGCCCGGGCGCGGCAGACGGCGCGCTACGCGGTGCTGCCGGGCGTGCGGCTCAACGCCGAGGCGCCGGGCCGCTGGCTGCAGCAGCACGGCCTGCTGACGACCGAGGCCAAGACGCTGCTCGCCGACGCGGCGGACCGGTTGCGGCTCTCGGCGCGGGCCTACCACCGTGCGTTGCGGGTGGCGCGCACGGTGGCGGATCTGGATGGAGCGGAGCGGATCGAGGCCGGCGCGATCGCCGAGGCGATGATGTTCCGGGGAGGCTCGCACGACTGAGGCGAGCGACGCTAGCTTACACGCTTTCCGACTCTCGAACCCCTCCGTCGCGCGTGTCACTCCGTCGTCGTCTTTCGCAGCTCGCCGTGCTGCTGTGCGCGGCAATCGGCTCGCTGTCCGCACAGGAATCCATCCCGCCCTACGACGTCCTCATCCTGAACGGGCGCATCGTGGACGGCAGCGGTGGCCCGTCGTTCTACGGCGACCTCGCCATCCGCGGCGACCGCATCGCGCTGGTCGGCCCGGCGGGATTCCTCGCCGGACGCGAGGCCAAGGACACGGTGGACGCCACGGGACTCGTGGTCTCGCCGGGCTTCATCGACATCCTCGGGCAGAGCGGCTGGTACTTCCTGTACGGTGACACGCGGCTCATCGCGAAGGTCTCGCAGGGCGTCACGACGGAAATCATCGGCGAGGGCACGACGTACGCGCCGCGCAATCCGCGCTTCATCGGCACGCGGCCGGACTCGCTGTCGCGGCGCTTCGCGCAGCCGGACGGCTTCGGGCAGTTCCTCGACGCGATGGAGAAGCGCGGCAGCTCGGTGAACGTCGGCGCCTTCGTCGGCGGCCACACGCTGCGGCAGTACGGGATGAACACGCGCACCGGGCCGGCCTCACCGGAGGCCGTGCGCGAGATGCAGGGCGCGCTGGTCCGCGCGATGCGCGACGGCGCCTTCGGCATCGGCACCACCCTCACCAACGACCTCGGCTACGTGCCGCTGCA
>CAZYQM010000054.1:1290-1973 GCA_964649965.1 uncultured Gemmatimonas sp. | reverse complement strand
CGGCACGGCGCTCATCTACGCGCCGGGCACCTTCGCCGACGCCGACGAACTGATCGAAGTCTCCAAGGCGATGGCCGAGCTCGACGGCATCTACGCGACGCACCTGCGCTCGGAGGGTGACGGCCTGCTCGACGGCCTCGACGAGGCCATCCGCATCGGGCGCGATGCGGGCGTGCGCGTGGAGATCTGGCACCTCAAGGCCGCCGGCCGCCACAACTGGAACAAGGGGCCGGAGTCGCTGGCCCGCATCGAGGACGCCCGCGCGACGGGCCTCGACATCGAGGCCAATATGTACCCCTACGTCGCCGCGGCGACGGGCCTCACCTCCTGCCTGCCGCCGAACGCGCAGGGCTCGCAACTCTACGCGCGGCTGGCCAACGCGACGCAGCGCGCGGCCATCCGCCGCGAGATCGAGCAGCCGACCTCGCAGTGGGAGAACCTCTGCGCGCTGGCCTCGGCCGAGGGCGTGCTCATCTCCCGGCTCTCGACGCCGGCGCTGCGCAAGTATTCGGGCCAGCGCCTCTCGGCGATCGCCGCCGATATGGGCGTGGACTGGATCGAGGCCGCGTTCACGCTCATCCGCACCGAGCGCAACCGCGTCGAGACGATCTACTTCCTGATGGGTGAGGAGAACGTCGTCGAGAATATGCGGCGGCCGTGGATGAAGTTCGGCTCCGACGCCG
>CAZYQM010000054.1:0-1280 GCA_964649965.1 uncultured Gemmatimonas sp. | reverse complement strand
GAGCCGAGGTGGCCAGCGACGAGGAGATCGCCGCGAACCCGCGCGCGGCCTCGGGTCTCGTGCATCCGCGTTCGTACGGCACCTTCTCGCGCGTGCTCGGCCCCTACGTGCGCGACCAGCAGGTGATCGCCCTCGAGGACGCCGTGCGCAAGATGACCTGGGCGAACGCGCGTCGCCTCGGCATCCAGGAGCGCGGCCTGCTGGCGCCGGGATTCTTCGCCGACGTCGTGGTGTTCGATCCGAACACGATCGGCGACCGCGCGACCTTCGAGCGGCCGCCTCAGGTCTCGGTCGGCGTCCTGCGCACCTACGTCAACGGGCGCCTCGTGTGGCGCAACGGGCAGCACACGGGCGCGAAGCCCGGACGGGCCGTGCGCGGACCGGCGTATCGCCCGGGCGAGGCCGCGGCACTGGGTGAGGCGGCGGGCATCGGCAACACGACGGCCGCTGGCCGCGGTGCGACCGATGCCGCGGCGCCCGGCGTCGCGCGACCCTGACGTCGCCGGGCGTGCGGGCTAGCTTTCCGACGATGCCTGCGACTGACCCGACCCCTGCGGCGCGTAGCGCGGCGCACTCCGTAACGCCGGCCGCGCCGAATCTTGCGGTCGCGACGGCGGCGCCGACCGATGCGCAGCGCGCCAAGGAATCCGCGCTGCTCGCGTGGTTCCGTGCGCAGGGTTCGGCCCTCATCGGGTTCTCCGGCGGCGTGGATTCCACGTACCTCGCGATCGTCGCGCGCGAAGCGCTCGGCGAGCGTGCGCTGGCCGTAATCGGCCGCAGCGCCTCGTATCCGGCGGTGCAGTGGGAGACGGCGCGCCGCGTGGCCGCGCGCTTCGGCGTGTCCGTGCTCGAGGTGGACACCGACGAGATGAACGACCCGCGCTACGCGGCGAATCCCACCAATCGCTGCTACTTCTGCAAGAGCGAGCTGTGGACGCGCCTGCAGCCGATCGCCGAGGAGCGCGGCTTGGCGGTCGTCGTGGACGGCACGAATGCCGACGACCTCGGCGACCATCGGCCGGGCAAGCTCGCGGCGCAGGAGCGTGGCGTGCGGTCGCCGCTGGCCGCGCTGGGCTTCACGAAGGCGGACATCCGCGCGCTGAGCCGCCTGCGCGACATCCCGACCTGGGCGCAGCCCTCGTCGCCCTGCCTGTCGTCGCGCCTGCCGTACGGCACGGCGGTGACGCCGGAGCGCCTGCGGATGGTCGAACGCGCCGAGGCGGGCCTGCGCGCGCTGGGCGTGACCGGCGACCTGCGCGTGCGGCACTTCGGCGAGACGG
>CAZYQM010000053.1:8675-11979 GCA_964649965.1 uncultured Gemmatimonas sp. | reverse complement strand
GTCGGACTCGGCACGCTGATGATGCTTGCGTCGCTGTGGGTGCTCGTGCTGTGGTGGCGGAAGCGTGAGGTCGTGGACTCGCGCCCGCTGCTGACCTTCCTCGCGCTGCTTACGCCGGCGGGGTTCATCGCCGTCGAGGCGGGATGGATCGTCACCGAGGTCGGCCGGCAGCCGTGGATCGTGTACGGCTATATGCGGACGAAGGACGCGCTGACGCCGATGCCGGGGCTGGTGTATCCGCTCATCGGCATCACGCTGCTGTACCTGTTCCTCGGCGTCGTCGTCGCGTACCTGCTGTGGGCGCAGATCCTCAAGACGAAGCCGATGACGCAGGAGATGCGCGTCCCGTGACGCTCGCCTACGTACTCGCCGGCGTGACGATGGTCGCGCTCAACGCCTACGTGCTGCTGGGCGGCGCGGACTTCGGCGCGGGGGTGTGGGACCTGCTGGCGCACGGGCCGCGGGCGGCGCGCCAGCGCGCGGCGATCGAGGAGGGCATCGGTCCCATCTGGGAAGCCAACCACGTGTGGGTGATCCTCGTGGTCGTGTTGCTGTTCACCTGCTTTCCGCCGGTGTACGCGCATCTTTCGGTGGCGCTGCACATCCCGATTTCGCTGCTGCTGGTCGGCATCGTGCTGCGCGGCTCGGCGTTCACGTTCCGGGCGTATGATTCGACGAAGTCGCCGGCGCAGAAGTATTGGGGGCGGATCTTCTCCGTCTCGAGCACGATCACGCCGGTGCTGCTCGGCGTGTGCGTAGGGGCGCTGGTGAGCGGCGCGCTCGCGCTGCCGGACGGCGGGGATTTCCTCGCGACATACGTACGGCCGTGGTTCACGGCGTTCGCCTTCGCCGTCGGCGGGCTCACGCTTGCGGTGTTTGCCTTCCTCGCGGCGGTGTATCTCTGCGTGGAGGTGAAGGAACACGAGTTGCAGGAGGACTTCCGCAGGATGGCGCTGGCGGCGGCGCTGGCCGTCGGTGCATTCGCCGGCCTCGCGCTGATGCTCGGCACCAGCGGGCGTCTCGCCGTGATGGGCGCGCTGCTGACGCAGCCGTGGGCCGTGCCGTTCCAGGTGATCACCGGTGGGTTGGCCATCACGGCGATTGGCGCGCTGGTGACGCGGCGGTATCGTCTCGCGCGCGCGGCGGCGGCGGCGCAGGTGAGTGCCCTGATGTGGGGCTGGGCCCTGGCGCAGGCTCCGTATCTGATCCCCGGAGTACACACGATCGAGTCGGCGGCGGCACCGGCGATTACGCTGCGGTTGGTGAGTTACGGACTGATCGGCGGGGCCTGCGTGCTCGTGCCGTCGCTGTGGTACCTGTTCCGCGTGTTCAAGTCGGATTCGATGTCGGCGTTCGAGCGCGTGGATACTGCGGAGTATCGACGACCCCAGCGGGACTGATGCGACGGACGGTAGGGGTGACAGCGCTGTCGGCGGCGCTTGCGATCCCCGTGGGCGTGTAGGCGGGCTGCGCGGTTAGTTTTCAGTCTAGGATTCCCCCTGACTTCCGCGCGTGCCGACTCCCTTCGTCGCCCTGCAGTACATCCTCCCGAAGCAGCTGCTGACATCGGCAGCGGGCGCCTTCGCGCGCGCCGAGCTCGGCGGGCTGACGACCGGCGCAATCCGCTGGTTCGCGAATCGCTATCGCGTGAACCTGGCCGAGGCGGAGCGGTCGGACCCCGCGCAGTACCGCACGTTCAACGAGTTCTTCACGCGGCCGCTGCGCGCGGGAGTACGTCCGCTGGCGCAGGCGGACTTCGTCTGCCCGGTGGACGGCGCGGTGAGCGTCACCGGTGCGCTGGAAGGCGATCGCCTGATCCAGGCGAAGGGCCACACGTACGCTACGACGGCGCTGCTGGGAGGCGACGCCGAGCGTGCGGCGCGATTCGCCGGCGGCAGCTTCGCGACGATCTACCTGAGCCCGCGCGACTACCATCGCATCCATATGCCGGTGGCCGGCCGTCTCACGCGGATGGTGCACGTGCCGGGCGCGCTGTTCTCGGTGAATCCCGAGACCGTGCGTGGCGTGCCGGGCCTGTTCGCGCGCAACGAGCGCGTGGTCTGCCACTTCGAGACGGCCTTCGGGCCCTTCGTCCTCGTGCTCGTCGGCGCGACGATCGTCGGCAGTATGGCGACGAGTTGGCACGGCGTGGTGAACCCGCCGCGTCCGGGTGTCGTGCGCGCGTGGGACTATCCGCTCGAGGGCGATGGCGCAGTTGCACTCACCCAAGGCGACGAACTCGGACGCTTCCTGCTTGGCTCCACGGTCGTGATGCTGTTCCCGAAGCCCGGCGTACGTTTCGGTGACGACTGGCAGCCCGGCCGCGCGACGCGGATGGGTGAAGCGATGGCGTCCCTTGCGACGGAGCGTTGAGACGATGGCGAAGTACGCATCGCAACCCGACGGACCGGCGCAGGGCGAGACCTGCGACTACTGCGGCAGTGCCGCGCTGCACTGGCGGAAGTGCAAGCTGATCTGCGACGACTGCAAGCAGATCAACAAGTCCTGCGCGGACCTCTGAGGACAACGGCGCCGTGCCTCCCTTCTCGTATCCCACGCCACTTCCCGCCGCGGACACGGCGCGTCTGCAACGCCACGCCGCAACCATCACGGTGGCCGCGACGGTGCTGCGCATCGTGCTCGCGGCGACGCTGCCCTTGGTCGCCGACGAGGCCTACTACTGGGAGTGGTCGCGGCACCTGGCCTTCGGTTACTTCGACCACCCGCCGGTGATCGCCTGGCTCATCGCCTTCGGTACGGCCGTCTTCGGCGACGTGCCGCTCGGCGTGCGATTCTTCCCCGTGCTCTGCGGGGCCGTCGCCGCGTTCGCGCTCAGCGACGTGGCCGAACGTCTCGCCGGCGCGCGGGCGGCGCGCTTCGCCGCGCTGCTGCTGGCGGTGACGCCGTTCTCCATCGGCTTCGTGCTCGCGACGCCCGATGCGCCGCTGCTGGCCGCCGTCGCGATGACGCTGATGCTGGTCGTCCGTGCGCTCGATCCGGAGGCGACGCCGTGGCACTCGCTGCGCGCCTGGATCGGTGCCGGCGCCGCGATCGGCATTGCGATGGCATCGAAGTTCACGGCGGTGTTCGTGCCGATGGGATTGTTGTTGGCTTGCGTCATCCATCCGAGCCTGCGAGCGCAGTTGAGGCGCCCCGGACCGTACATCGCGGTGGTGGTCGCCTCGCTCGTGATGCTCCCGGTGCTGCAATGGAACGCCCAGCACGAGTGGATCGCGTTCCGTTTCCAGCTCGGGCACGGACTCAACGCCGTGGCGAACGGCAGTTGGTGGCAGCGCGAGCTCGA
>CAZYQM010000053.1:0-8575 GCA_964649965.1 uncultured Gemmatimonas sp. | reverse complement strand
GTCACCGCGATCAACCTGCTCGGCCGTCGCAACCAGTATGACCTGTGGCCGCGCTTCCAGGACGAAGCGCAGCCCGGCGCGACGCTCGTGCTCATCGTGTCCGACACCTCGGCGAGCCCGGCGCTCGTGGACAGCCTGCGCCCGCACTTCGCCACGGCGACGCGCGGCGCCCTCAGGGCCGTGACGTACCGCGGCGACACGCTCACGCTGCGCCGCGCCTGGACCCTCGGAGATTGGCGCGGTACCTGGCCCGTGGACCCCAACGATCCAATCAAGAACCGATGACGACCAAGACCTCGCTCGACCCCGCGCTCGCGAAGTGGCTCGACGCCAACGACGCGCGCATCCGCGACCAGCTGTTCGACTTCCTGCGCATTCCCAGCGTGAGCGCGCGCTCCGAGCACAAGGGTGACGTGCGCGCGGCGGCGCAGTGGCTGCACGAACAGTGCGCGCGCATCGGGATGCAGGTGGAGACGCTGGAGACCGCCGGTCATCCGATCGTGCTGGCCGAGTGGCGCAAGGCGCCGAAGGGCGCGCCGACGGTGCTCGTGTACGGACATTACGACGTGCAACCGGCCGAGCCACTGGAGCTGTGGACCTCGCCGGCCTTCGAGCCGACGATCCGCGACGGCAACATCTACGCGCGCGGCAGCGTGGACGACAAGGGCCAGCTGTGGCTGCACATCGCCGCGCTCGAAGCGCACTTCGCGACGCGCGGCACGTTGCCGGTGAACATCATCGTGCTGGCTGAAGGCGAAGAAGAAGTGGGCAGCGAGCATCTCGCCGAGTTCGTGAAAGCGCATCGCGAGCGCCTCAAGTGCGACGCGGTGGTGATCAGCGACTCGACGATGTTCGCGCCGGGGATCCCGAGCATCCTGAGCTCGTTGCGCGGACTGGCCTACCTGCAGGTGGACGTCACCGGCCCCAACTCGGACCTGCACTCGGGGATGTACGGGGGTGCGGTGGTGAATCCCGCGACCGCGCTGGCGCGCATCGTGGCGAGCTTCCACGACGCCGACGGTCGCATCGCGATCGAGGGCTTCTACGACAAGGTCCGCGCGTTCCCCGACGCCGTGCGCGCGGGGCTGCGTGAGCTGCCGTTCGATGAAGCGGAGTTCAAGGCGCATCTCGCCGTGGACGCGCTCGGCGGCGAGCCCGGCTACGGCACGCTGGAAAAACTCTGGCACCGCCCGACCTGCGAGGTGAACGGTTTGCTCAGCGGCTACACCGGCGAGGGCGCGAAGACCGTGTTGCCCGGCCACGCGATGCTGAAGGTGAGCTGCCGCCTCGTACCCGACCAGGATCCGAAGGAGATCGCGCAGCTCGTCGAGCGGCACGTGATGAAGCACGCGCCGAAGGGCGTGACGGTGAAGGTCACGGAACTGCACGGCGGCCACGCGTGGCGCGCGGAGCTGGATGGGCCGCTGTACGAGGCGGCGGGGCGCGCGCTGGAAGCGGCGTTCGGACGGAAGCCCGTGATCACGGGCGAGGGCGGTTCGATTCCCGTCGTGAACGACTTCGCGACGATCCTCGGTGCGCCGGTGCTGCTCGTCGGCTTCGGATTGCCGGGCGAGAATGCGCACGCGCCGGACGAGTGGATCTCGGTGGAGAACCTGGAGAAGGGGACGAGGGCGATGGCGTGCTTGTGGGATGAGATGGCCAAACAGCAGCTATGAGCTCTAAGCTGTAAGCTGAAAGGGGTCCGCACCGAACTATCGGCGCGGACCCCTTTCAGCTTACAGCTTAGAGCTTACAGCTTCAGTTCAGAGCCCCGCGAGCAGCGCGTCGTTCGACGTGGTGCTCGCAATCCGCTTGATCAGCCACTCCATCCCCGACTGCGGCGGCATCTGCTGCAGGCCGCGGCGGAGGGTGTAGATCGCGTCGATCTGCTCGGCCTTGTAGAGCTTCTCCTCGCGGCGCGTGCCGGAGCTCGCGACGTCGAAGGCGGGGAAGATGCGCTTCTCGGCGAGGCCGCGGTCGAGCTTGATCTCGCAGTTGCCGGTGCCCTTGAACTCCTCGAAGATCACGTCGTCCATCCGCGAGCCGGTCTCGACGAGCGCGGTGGCGATGATCGTGAGCGAGCCGCCGCCGTGCTGTGGCAGGATGTTGCGCGCGGAACCGAAGAAGGCCTTGGGCTTGGCCATCGCGCTGGTGTCGAGGCCGCCGGAGAGCGTGCGGCCGGTGCCGCGCTCGGCGGTGTTGAAGGCGCGGGCCATTCGCGTGAGCGAGTCGAGGACGATGATCACGTCCTTGCCCTGCTCGACGAGGCGGCGGGCGCGCTCCTGCACCATCTCGACGACTTCCACGTGGCGCTTGGCCGGCTGGTCGAAGCTGCTGGCGACCACTTCGCCGACGCCCCAGGAGATCGCCTCGCTCACTTCCTCGGGACGCTCGTCCACGAGGAGGATGATGAGGTGGGCCTCGGGGTGGTTGATGGCGATGCCTTCGGTGATGGCTTGCATCAGCATCGTCTTGCCGGCGCGGGCCGGGGCGACGATCAGCGCGCGCTGGCCGTAGCCGATGGGCGCGATGAGGTCGATGGCGCGGCGGGTGAGTTCGGGGCCGCCCTTGGCGGGCCGGCCGGTCTCGAGCGTGATGCGACGCTCGGGGTAGGACGCGATGAGCGTCTGGAAGTCGGTGCGGCGCTGGCCTTCGACGGGCGCTTCGCCGTTGATGGCCGTGATCTCGGCGACGGCGATGCGGCCGCGGGCGTCGCGGCCCGTCTTGGCGCTGATGAGGTCACCGCGGCGGATGCCGAACTGCCGCACGAGCTGCGGCGGCACCCAGGCGTCGCCGGGATCGGCGAGGTAGCTGTACTCGGCGCGGCGGATGAAGCCCGCCTCGCGGGACGGATCGAACCAGCCGGTGGTCTCGCCATCCACGACGAGGATGACCGGCGGGGCGTTGTTGTACTCGCGATCCGGCTGATGGCCGTTCTGGCGATGTTCGCCGTTGTTGCGATCGCCGCGATCGCCGCGGTCCCCACGGCGTCCACGTCCACGCTGGCGGCGGCCCCGACGGCCGCGACCGCCGCGTTCCGGACGGTCCCCACGCTCTCCGCGATCGCCGCGATCCTGCCAGGGGCGACCGGCATTGGCCTCGCGGCCTGCGCCGTCGTTCTCACCGCGCTCGGCAGCGCCGCCACCGGCGTTGCCCTCTCCGCCTTCCCGCGGCTCACGCGACTCCCGCGCTTCGCGCGGCGGCTGCGATTCGCGCGATTCGGCCGATTCACGGCGCTCGCTGTCCTCGCGGGCGGCGCGGGGCTCGGTCGATTCTGCGGACTCGCCAGAGTCGGCGGCGCGCTTGCCGCGGCGCGGACGCGCGGGGCGGCGGGGCTTCTCGTCGGCGCTGGCGTCGGCGGCGGGTGTCGAGCTGTCGTCCGACGCGGCTGGCGACTCGAGATACGGATCGGCGTCGGCAGCGACGTCCGGAGCCGCGCCACGGCGCGGACGGCCGCGCCCGCGACGGGGAGTACGGGGACTATCGGTCATGCGAGGGGGTGTAGGACCACAAGAGGGTCGTGGCGGAGCGAATCCCGCGGGGTTCCAGCGATGTGAAAGCGGAGCGTCCTGACGGTTACCGTCCGAGACCCGGCGCATCCGGCCGGGAAGCGTCGCGCGATTGGTCGCGACGGGGGCTATGTCTGGGAGCGCGGCCGTCCGGGTGGGCAAAGGGCCTCACCGCGACGGGCGGTTACTGCAGTATGAGGTTTCCGGGACGATTTGGCAAGCCTCGGGCATTGCGAGCCGTCCCTCGGCGTTGCGACCCGGACCTGGGCTGGTCGGGCGGAAGCTCGGCTACAGGTCGCTTGGCACCTGTTCGCGCACGATCTGGACGACCCGGCGCGTGAGCTCGATGCAGCGTTCGACCGCCTGGCGGTGGTTCTCCGGGAGGTCCTCCATCTCGAGCAACTGCAGCTCGGCGAGCAGGCCGGCCAAGGGATTGTTGAGGGTGTGCTGGAGGGACTTCTTGGGAGTGCTGTCCACGCCTGCTCCGGTGCCGGGGGCGCTTGGCGCCCGATAGCTTTCGGTATGGTCCGATCTGCGCACGATGCGCGGGCCGCGGTGGCGGCCTGCGTCAAAGATTACCGTCAGGACGGCGATATCGCCAAGCTCCTTGCGGCGCTCGACGCCGTCTGTGAGGCGACGTCCTCGACGGCGGAGCTCATTGCGGCGGTGGAGCCGTACCGCGAGCTGCACGAGGTGGCGGGGCCGGTGTACGAGCGCGTCTGCGAGCGTGAGCCGGACAATGCGGCGGCCTTGGTCGCCTTGGCGAACGCGTACTGGCTCACCGGGCGCGGGCCGGACGTCGTCGGGGAGATCGCCGGCCGCGCGTTGGCAGCGGATCCGCAGAATCGCGCCGCCTGGCATCTCTGGGCGCTGACCGAGAGCTCGCCGCGCGGCCGGATGAGCCGCTGGCAGCAGGTCACGACGCGCTTCCCCGACGACAAGCTCGCCTACGCGGCGATGGCCGACAACGCGGCGAGCGTGGCCAGCGCCGAGAACGATCCGGTGGCGATGAAGCTCGCGATCGGGACCTACGAGATGCTGATGGCGACGGCCAGTGACGCGCGCGAGAAGGAAGCGCTGTCCAGCGCGCTGACCACGCTCAAGAACTGGAAGCTGTAGGCATCAGGCGCGCCGCGAGGCGCGCGATGAACGTGGCAGGCGGTACCTGCGCCCTGGCCCGCGCCGTCGTGGTCCCGCAGGCCCAGCGCATCGCGTTGGCGAGGTGGTGCGGGCTCGAGTAGCGCAGTGCGGTCGCGACATCCTCGATGGACAGCCCCGATTCGCGGAGCAGCGCGTAGGCCCGCAGCACGCGCGCGCCGGCCAGCAGTTCGCGCGGCGAGGCCAGCGCGGCCCGCTCGCACTCCCGGTACAGCGTGCGGCGCGAGATGCCGGCCGCGGCGGCGAGGTCGGGCACGTCGCGGAACGCCGACGGCGTCCGCACGGCGCGCTCGATGGCACGCGCGACGCGTTCGCCCATCGTGCGCAGGCGCGGCGCGAGCTGCTCCAGCAGGGCCAAGGACAGCGCGACGCCCGGTTGGCGTTCGAGAGCCTGCACGAGCTGCGTGGGCGCGTCGTCCACGTCGTGGAGGATCACGACCTCGACGCCGCCGCGACCGATCTGCGCCAGCGGGCCGCAGGCGGCGGGGGTGAGCGCCGAGTAGAGCACCGTCGGGACGGACGGATGGGCGGCGCGCAGTGCGGCGATCGCCGCGACGCTCGGGGCGTCCGGATGCACGAGCGGATCGACGACCAGCACATCCACCGGCTCGTGCCGCAGCAGGTGCTCGGCGTGCTCCCAGTCGAGCGCGGCGAAGAGCCGATGCCGGTCGGCGAGCGCGGCGCGCAGCCGTCCGAGCCGCGTCGCGTCCACGCAGGCGGTGATGTTCACGCGGTCACCGCGCGCATCGGGTCGGCAGCGGTCGTCGCGTCGCCGCGGATGTCGGCGGCCAACCGCGGCTGCTGCCGCGCGTCCCAGATCGCCGCGATGGGCTCGAGGCGCGCGCGCAGCACGTACGGGTCGGGATCCTTCACCGTGCACATCGCGTCCACGGCCTGCCGCAGCGCCGTCTGCAGGCTCGCGTCGTCATCGCAGGCGTCAATCGCCCGACGGGTCGCCGGAAGGCTGGTTTCGGGAGCGTCCACGGCCGCGGCGCCGCTTCGCAGCCACTCGTCGCCGAGTCGCAGCGTGAGCAGCGTGGCGGTGAGGGCGCGGGCCTCCGCGTGATACGACGGAATGCCCGCCAGCGCCTCGAAGAAGGCGGTGTGGCGGAGCGTCGGAATCGGAGTGCGTGGGCGTCGGATCGTCATTGCGGTAGCGGTGTGACCGCAAGCTGACGTGTCGTGCCAAGGTGTTCAATCTCGGGCATCACGAGGTGATGCGATGCCGTTCACGCACAGCCATCACGAGGTGATGCGACGTTCAGCGACGCCTGCGTACCGCGCTCGTGTCTGCGATTCTCCTGCGCCCTGCGCTCACGTAGCGCGAGCCGTTGCGGTCGAGGCGGTCGAGCAGGAGTTCGAGTTCGTCGCCGAAGACCTGCACGCGCGGAATGCGCATCGGATCGAAGGCCGGATCCTTGGGGCTGCGCGCGGGACCGCCAGCGACGAGGAGGATGGCGTCGATCTCGTACGTCGTGGTGCGCCCCGTGCGCGGGTCGGTCCAGCGGCCGCTGCGCAGCACGCTGCGGTCGGCCGGCCATTCGCCGAGCGGCAGGGCGAAGCTCGTCATCCGGTAGCCGCTGACGGCGGAGTCCACGGCCAGCTGGGCGCGGGCGATCTGCTCCTGCGCGAACTCGGACGAGGCGCGGGCCAAGTTCACGTGGAAGAGCGTGTGGTTGCAGATCTCGTGGCCCGCCTCCGCCAGCTGCCGCAGCTTGCGGTGCCGCCAGGCGCTGGCTTGCCCCTGGATGCCCTTCTCGCCGAAGAGGGCGTGTCCTTCGCTGGCGGCGGTGAGCACGCAGAACGTGCCGCCGCCCCGCCACTCGGGATGCCGCGCTGCGAAGGCGTCCCAGACGCCGACGGCGGATTGCGGGTCTGTGACGAGCTGACCGTCGCGCTCGATGTAGCGGAACTGGCCGGGCGAGGCGTCATCGAAGGTGATGACCACCGGCGAGAGTCCGGCGGGGAGGTCGATCTCGCCGCGGACCAGTTGGCGCACCGTGATCGGTCGGTAGCCGCGCTCGTGGAGCAGCTCGAGATCGCGGGCGAAGCGCTGCCAGTTGCGCGACCAGCGGCTCTCGCGCTCGCCGATGAGGTGGTACTCGAGCACGGGGATGCGCCCGAGTTCGTTCGGCGCGCGCACGGCTGCGCCCTGGGCCGAGAGGCTTTGCCCTAGGGCGAGCAGAGCGAGCAGGATGGTGAGCTGCGTCACGCACACAAACGTATCGAGGCTGTCTCGATTGCCCAGTCCCCCTCGGAGATGTCGCATCGTCATCGAATCTTCATCGAAGTGGTCGGAACGCGGCGTGACGCTGCGGGGTTCTCCGAGGTAGTACACGCAACAGCCACGAGCGGACGGAGTGACGATGGACGTTATGGTGCAGTGGGACGAGACCCGAGAGGAGCCTTCGGCGGTGGCACGCGTCAACGCCGTGCACTCGACCGAGACGCTCGAGGCACCGACGCGCGAGATCGTCACGCTCTACGGCGAGCCGACGCCCGAGTCCTTGGCGCTGGCCCTCGCGGCGACGGTCGAGGCCCGCAAGGCGTCCCGCGGCGAGGCGTTCACGACCGGCGAGATCCGCATCATCGGCAGCGAGGGTGCGGTCGGCGAGACGGCCTACACCGACCGTCGCACGGGCGAGATCATCAAGCGCGAGCTCAGCATCCCGCTGACGGTGCTCACCGAGACGGCGCAGGAGATCCTGCGCGAGGGCGGGCAGGGCATCCGTCGCCTGCTGGCCAACCTGCTGATGCCCGAATGGCCGGAAGGCACGCGGCGCGCGCTGGGCTTCCAGTTCGCCGCGGCGCCGGTGTCGGCGCAGCGGGCCTCGGACCAGTTGGCGGTCCTCCGCGAGGCGGACGGCGAGAACTTCTCGGACGAAGACTGAGACCGCGCCGACCGGTCTGACCACGGGCGCCCTGCGAGGGGCGCCCGTTTGCGTCTGGGACATTCCCTCACAGGGACGTCCTGACCCACCTGATTGCCATCGGGACGCCCAGAGGCGAACATCTATTCCCCAGATGCGCCCGCCAGAGGCGGGAGGAGGGTGTCCCGATGCGGGAATATGAGAGCGCGGCAATCCGGAATGTGGCAGTCGTCGGACACGGAGCGAGCGGGAAGACCACGCTGGTCGACTCGCTCGCATTCGTTTCGGGGTCCTCCCGACGACACGGCTCGATCAAGGACGGGACCACGCTCACCGACACCTCGCCCGAGGAGACGGCCCGCGGCTACTCCATCTCGCTGGGCTGCGCCCACGCCGAGTGGCGGGACTGCAAGATCAACCTGCTCGACACGCCGGGGTACTCGGACTTCGCCGGCGACGCGATCGCCGGGCTCGTCGCGGCCGACGGCGCCCTGGTGACGATCGGCGCCAACAGCGGCGTCGAGGTCGGCACCGAGCGGATGTTCCGCGAGGCGGTGAAGCGGCAGGACCCGGTGCTGTTCGTGGTCTCGATGATGGACAAGGAGTCCGCGGACTTCGACGCCGCCTACGCGTCCATCAAGGAGAAGCTGACGTCCAAGGTCGTGCCGGTGGAGATCCCCATCGGCGCCGGCGCGAGCTTCACGGGCATCATCAATCTCTTCACCAAGAAGGCGCACCTCTTCAAGCCGGGCACCAAGGCCGGTGAGTACGAGGAAGCCTCGATCCCGGCCAGCGAGCAGGCGCGCTTCGAGCGCTACCACGCCGAGCTGGTCGAGGCGGTGGCCGCCACCGACGACGCGCTGCTCGAGCGCTTCTTCTCCGGCGAGGAGATCCCCGGCGACGACGAGATGCGGGCGATGGCCTGGTGGCGACTCGTGCAGCTCCAGGGTGACAGCGACCCGGCGGCGCTCGTGGTCACGCCCGAACTGGCGGAGTTGGCGTCGGCCGGGTGGCCCCTGGCGCGCTCGGCGGTGGCGC
>CAZYQM010000052.1:6782-12176 GCA_964649965.1 uncultured Gemmatimonas sp. | reverse complement strand
AGCCGGCGCCCCGTGCAGCGAGAGGTCGTCAGGCCGAATGATCTGGCCCGGCGACAGCAGCACCACCCCGTGCTCGATGGCGTTCTCCAGCTCACGCACGTTGCCCGGCCAGGCGTGCCGCTGCAACGCCTGGATCGTCTCCGGCGCGAAGCTCGGCACCAAGGGCTGGTCGCGACGGTGATGACGCCAGTACCGATGCAGGAAATGCTCGGCGAGCATCGCGACGTCCTCGGGACGCTCGCGCAGCGGCGGAATCTCGATCGGGACCACGCGCAGGCGATAGAACAGGTCCTCGCGGAGCACGCCTTCGCGCACCGCCGTGGCCGGATCGCGGTTGGACGCGGCAATGAAGCGCACGTTCACCACGTTGCTGTTGGCGTTGCTGCCGACGCGGCGCACCACGCCGTCCTGGATCACGCGCAGGAGCTTGGCCTGCAGCGCCTTGGGCATCTCCGTGAGCTCGTCGAGCAGCATCGTGCCGCCGTGGGCGGACTCCAACAGGCCGGCTTTGTCGCGCACCGCGCCGGTGAAGGAGCCCTTCACGTGTCCGAACATCTCGGACTCGAGCAGGCCTTCCGGCAACGCGGCGCAGTTGACGGCGACCAAGGGCCGCGCGCGGCGCCGGCTCCGCTCGTGGATGTACTGCGCGATCACTTCCTTGCCGACACCCGTCTCGCCGGAGATGAACACCGACGCGTCCGTCTCGGCCACCTTCCGGGCCAGTTCGAGGCAGCGGCGGAACGCCGGCGAGGCCGCGATCGGGCCGCTCTCGTCCGACTCGGTGACCGGTCCGCTGAGTTCCCTGGACTCGCGGCTCACGAACACCGTATGCGCCGCCCGCCCGATCAGAATCTCGAGATGGGTGGCCGAGAAGGGCTTGGGCAGGTAGTCCCACGCGCCGGCTTGGAGCACTTCGAGATTGGACCGCACGCTCGGGTTCCCGGTCATCACGATGACCAGGGTCTCCGGATGGCGCTCGAGCGCCGCGCGGCAGAGGTCCACGCCCGTCACGTCCGGCAGGTACAGGTCCGTGAGGACGATGTCCCAGGCACGGCGCTGGATCTGCTGGAGGCCGTCGTCGCCCTTGCTCGCGACCTCGACGCGGTAACCGAGCTCGGTCAGGATCGTCCGGCACGTTTCGCGCAGGGTCCGTTCGTCGTCCACGAGCAAGATGCGCAGACTGGCGCGAAACTCGCTGGGGACAAGGGACAACTCGCTGCCCTCGGGGGCATTGGCACCCGAAGTCGCTTCAATCACAGTCATCGGTGCGGCACGTCGTGATGGCGTCAGGCCACCGGTGGGGGGTGTAGTGCCATCGCAGCGTAGGGCGCCCGCGACAGATTTCGAGGTCCTGCAACACCCGTATGTACGTTATGGCTGAGAAAGCGTCAAGACCGAATACACCGCGAACATACTATACTACACACTTACTATGAGTATTCTCAGGCCTTCACGTCACAAGTTGGTTAGGGAATGAGTACGGGATTCCACGACGACCTCCCGCGCCAGCTCGGGTCAGGGCTCCCGTCCGGTCCGCCGATGGATGACGAGGACGAGGGCGGTGGACTCGACCCTCGCCGGCTGCTGCTGGCCGTCTGGCGGCGTAAGTGGCTGGTCCTGGCACTTGGGGTGCTGGGGGCCGCGGGCGGGTACGGGGCCTCGCGGCTGGTCAAGCCGATCTACGAGGCGCAGGCGTCCATCCAGATTCCCGCCATCGTCCGGAGCGGCGGCTCGAACCCGCTGATGCGGGCCGCGCCGATCCTCGAGGGGACGGGATGGGTCGAGCTGCTGCGATCCTTCGCGGTGCTCGACGCGGTGGTCACGGAGCGGCGCCTGTTCATCGAGACGTCGTCCGCCGAGGAGCTCGCGCTGCTCGACAGCCTGGCCATCACGCCGCAGCTGATTCCGGGGACGTATCGGGTCGAGAGCCCGACCCCGACGACGGTCCGCCTCTCCGGTGCGGACGGGCAGGCGCTCGACGAGGTGGCCGTCGGCGATTCGCTGGGACGCCGCTTCGGTTTTGCCTGGGTCGCGCAGGCGCTGCCGCCCGGACGCGTGGTGCAGTTCCAGGTGCGGCGGCCGCGCGATGCGGCCGTGCGACTCAATGCCGATCTCGGCGTGAACTTGCCGCGTGAAGGCACGCTGATGCGCATCTCGCTGCGCGGTCAGAATCCGCAGCTCACGGCCGCGACGGTGAACGCCGCGGCCAATCGCTTCGTCGAATTCGCCACGCTGCTCAAGCGCGAGAAGCTGACCACCGTCACCGAGGCGTTGCGCGAGCAGTTGGTGAACGCCCGCGTGGAAGTGGAGCGGGCGGAGAACGCCCTCGAGAGCCTTCGCGTCAGCACGATCACGCTGCCGACCGATCGCGGCGGCCCGGCCATCGCACCGGGCCTGCAGGAGACGCGCGACCCGGTGCGGCAGGCGTTCTTCGCGCTGCGCACGGAACGAGAGTCCGTCGCGCGCGACCGTGACGCGATTCGCCGTGCCTTGGCCATCACCAGCGACTCGGCCCGCACGATGGTGGCGTCGCTCGGCACGATCGCCGCCGTCCGCGAGTCGCAGGAACTGATGGCGCTCATCGGCGACCTCACGCGCCTGCGCGGCGAATTGCGCCAGACGCGCCTGGTGCTCGCGCCGGAGCGCCCCGAAGTGCAGCAGCTCGAACGCCAGGTGGCCGAACTCGAGCAGGTGACGATTCCCGCGCAGGCCAACGCGCTCGCCACCAGCCTGGATACGCGGCTCGCCGAGCTGGACCGGCGGATCGCGTCGTCGTCGCGCGAGATGGAGCAGATTCCGGCGCGCGTCACCGAGGAGAACCGGCGCGAGCGCAACGTCGCGGTCGCGACGATGATCTACACCGAGCTGCAGTCGGCCTACGAGCAGGCACGCCTCGCCGAGCTCAGCGCGGCGCCCGACGTGCGCGTGCTCGACACGGCCGTGCCGCCGAGCCGTCCCGTGCAGGACCAGATGCTGATCGTGTTCGGCGCCGGCATCCTCGGCGGCTTGGGCCTCGGCATCCTGCTCGCGCTGGTGCTCGACCACTTCGACCCCCGCATCCGCTATCCGGACCAGGTCACCCGTCGCCTCGGGCTGTCCATTCTCGGCGCCGTCCCGCAGCTGCGGACCCGCCGGAACGGGACGACCATCGAGGACGATGAGGCTGCCCTCCGCGAGGCAATGCGCGCGATCCGGATGTCGCTGCTGTATGCGCACGGCACCGCGGGAACCTTCGCCACGATGATTACCTCCCCCGGCCCCGGCGACGGCAAGTCCTTCGTCTCGGCGAAGCTGGCGGAGTCCCTGCAGCAGTCGGGGCGCCGCACGCTGCTCATCGACGGCGATAACCGCCGTGGGTTGTTGCATCGGCGCCTCGATGTCGCACGCCGACCCGGATTGATGGATGTGCTGATGGGCAAGGTTGCGCTCGAGGACGCGATCGTGCGCACGAAGCTTGGCTTCGACCTGTTGCCCTGCGGCACGCGACGCAGCAACGCGCCGGAGCTGCTCGCCTCGCCACAGATGACGCAGATGATGATGCAGCTGCGCGGCAGCTACGATGCGCTGGTGCTCGACAGTCCGCCGCTGGGGGCGGGCATTGACGCGCTGGTCCTTGGCTCGCTCGCCGGCACGATGGCCTTGGTCGTGCGCACGGGTCTCACGGACGGTGCGCTGGCCGAGGCGCGCCTCGGCGACATCGGACGCCTGCCGATCCGCCTGCTCGGCGCGGTGCTCAACGACGTGAAGGCGTCGGGCGTCTATCGCTACTACGGGTATCTTCCGGGCTACGGCGCGGAGGACGAGTCGGCGGATGCCGATGGCGCGCCGGGCCCGCCGCTCATCGGTGCGCGCTGAGCATCGAAGGTGAACGACACGACGCGGGGCCGGGTGCACAGCACCCGGCCCCGCGTCGCAATTGCCACGTCAGTTCAGGACGCTGGTCTCGAACCGCTGCATCGAGACGCGCCGCGGCCCGGAACGGCCGCGCATCGCGGCCCGCATCGCCGTGCTGGCGTGCGTGATGAGGTCGCTGGGGTCGGTCGGCGATTCGGCGTAGTTCGCGACGCTGTCATAGCCGACGGCGATGCCCACGCCATTGTTGCCGAAGGTGCGTGCGAATGCGTCCGACACGCGCTCGGCGATGCGCTCGACGCCGCTGCCGTCCGCCCCGACGGCGATGACGGCCAGTTCGTTGGGCCCGATCAGGCCGATGGCATCGGAGTGCCGACCGGTGGACTGCAGGGCGTTCGCCAACGCTTCCATCAGGTGCGGTGGCACCGCGGCCTGCCCGTTCTCGGTGACCGGGCTCAACACCACGCAGGAGAGCGGCGCCTTGTTGCGGAATGCGTGGGAGCTCACCTCGCGCGCGCGCCGCGCCAGGCCGCGCAGGTTGTAGAGGCCGGTGATCTCGTCCAGCAAGCTCTCGTCACGCGCGTGGTCGACTTCCTGCTTGGCACGCACGAGGGCGTCGAGCTTGAGCGTCACCTCCTCGGCGTCGAGGCTGGTGCCGAGGAAGTCCCAAGCGCCGGCGCGCAGGGCGTCCATCCGGCGCTGCCGCGACACCGGCTCGGAGCTGGTCATCAGGATCGGCGTCCACTCCTTGACCTCGCGCATCGTCCGCAGCTCGCGGACGACATCAACGCCGCTGCGATCCGGCAGGTCCGAGTCCACGATGATCAGGTCCGGACCCGCGCTCGCCGCGCGCTCGAGCGTCTGCCGGGCGGTGTACGCGCGGAGCACCGCGTAACCGTGGGGCCCGAGAATCGTCTCGAGGGAGCGTGAATGCCACTCGTGGCTGTTGGCGATCAGCGTGAGTGGCGGGCGTCGAAGCGGACGCGACGATGGAAGCATTTTCGGGGTAAAGAAGTCGAACGTCGGGGAGGTCGGACCTACGGGGAAGTATCGGTCGAACAGAACCTCACACGTTCACTATGCGCACAAACCGTGCTAGCAGTTCCCTGACGCAGGAGTGGAGCTTTCCGTTGATGTGAGGCACATCACCATTTGCGATTGATGCAACCGCGCAACGAGGTTGTCGGCGTCTGCTGTACCCGTGCAACAGGCAAGCGGTCCGCTGGCGCCACGTTGACTCAGCTGAGTATCCTATGCTTATGAAGAAGTCTGTCCTTCACTTCACCGTGCTGACTGCGGCCATCGCGATCGGCGTCACAATGACTCCGTCGCTGGCCGCCCAAGACGTGGGGACGATGCTCTCCACGCGCCCCGAGCTCGAGGCCGAGCTCGCGCGGCGTGAACAGTGGGCGCAGTCGCCGGCGTACAGCGAGCGCTTGCGCGCGCGCGCGCAGCGAGAGGCGGCGGTGCTGCGGTCGCGCCTCGCGGACGGCGACTTCCGCGTCGGCGACCGCCTGCTGATGCGCGTGGACGGACGCGTCA
>CAZYQM010000052.1:0-6772 GCA_964649965.1 uncultured Gemmatimonas sp. | reverse complement strand
AGTGGACGTCGCCTTGTCGTACCCGGCCTCGGCACGCTGGAGGTCGGCGGGATGCTACGCTCGGAGCTGCAGGCGCGCGCGCAGGCACAGTTCCGCGAGTCGGTGCTCGATGCCGTCGTGACCGTGCGGCCGCTGGCGCGGCTCGCGGTGTTCGGCAGCGTCGGCGGTCCGGGCTACCAGTCGGTGCCGTTGGAGACGCGCGTGGACGAACTGCTGATGGGTGCACGCGGGCCGGCGCCGGACTCGCGGCCCGAGCGCTTCAGCATCCAGCGCGGTGACACCACGATCGTGGACGCCGACGGCGTGCAGCGCGCGATCGCCTCAGGTTCGACCATCGGCGATCTCGGGCTTCGCGACGGCGACTACCTGCTGGTGGAACCGGGTGCGCTGCCCTGGGACCGCGGGGCCACACTCAGCTTGGTCGGTCTGTTCCTCACGCCCGTGATCACGCGGATCCTGATTCGCTGAGGGCGCGCGGCGTCGGCTCCCAGACCGGCGCGCGCTCGTCGAGCAGCGCGCGCTTCCAGGCGATGAGGCCGGCCACGGTGCCCGAGATGAAATAGGCGGCCATCGACGCGAGGCGCGGGACGCGACCGGGCTTGCCCCACCAACCCAGCGCCGCCGCCGCCAACCCCGCGACACCGAGGCCGAGGAGCCCGACTCCCACGCTCGGCCACGGCGACGCAGCCCCGAGCAGTCCCACGGCGATGCCGGCGCCGGCCACCGCGCCGACCAGCAGTGCCCAAGGCACGAGCCAACGAATGAGCTTGTGGCTCCACAGCATCCAGGCGAACACGCCGTAGCGCAGCGGGTTCAGCAGCGCGGCGTGGAAGAACAGTGTCTGCACCCCGCGCGACATCGTGCGGATCTTGCGGCGATACTCGACGCGCATACTCGCGGCCCGCGGCACGAAGCACACGGCATCGCGTACGGACACGGCGCGATAGCCCTGCATCCGCGCCCAGAGCGCCGAGGAGAAGTCGCGGCTGAGGTGGCCGGGCAACTGCCGACGATGCAGTGAGGCCCGGATCGCGTAGAGGCAGCCGGAGGACCCGATGATCCCGGAGACGCGCGTCTCGAGGTCCCGGATCCACATCTCGTAGCCGACGTACGCGGCCTCGCTGGCGTGACCGGTCGTGCCCACCGATGCCACCGACACGTCGCGCGCGCTGGCGACGCCGACATCGGCGTCGGCGAAGCAGCGCACCAGGTGCTTCACGGCGTCGGGCCGGATGGTCACGGAGGCATCGGTGTTGATGACGATGTCACCCGTGAGCGCGTGCATCGCGCGGTTCTCAACCTCGGTCTTCCCGAGCCGTCCCTCGATGCGCAGCAACTCGACGCCGCGCGACGCGTACTCCCGCACCAGCGCATCGGTGCCGTCGGTGGAGCCGTCCGAGACGACGAGGATCTGGCGTCGGTCCGCCGGATAGTCCAGCGCGACGAGGCCGTCGAGGACGGGCCGCAGCGTCGCTTCGGCGTTGTACGCCGGCAAGGTGATGCTGATGCGCGGCCACTGCGGCGGGTCGTCGCGGCGCGGCGCCGGCGCGCCGCGCCGGCGAGCGACCAGCATCAGCAGCAACGGATAGCCGATGTAGGCATAGCCGCCGAGCAGCGCGGACGCGACGAGAATCAGGGAGAGAACGAGCATCGGGTGACGGACGTGGGGTCGGCGAATCGGCGGCGGGCAGGCACTCAGCGCTTGCCGATCAAGCGCTGCCACCAGGAGCTGTCCGGCGCGGCCTTCAGCGGCGCGACGTCCAGCGGCGCGGCGCCGATCAAGATCCGGCGCGGGTTCTCCGACATCAACTGCAGGGCCTGTGCCGCGGCGCCGGCCTCGTCGAGCATCGTGCGCGCCTGTCGCAGGGCCGGCGTGCCGCGGCCGTGATAGTCGCTGGCGATCAACGAGGCCCAGCCCAGTTCGAGCAACTGTCGCGCGCGGCGGCCGGCGGTGCTGCCGTACTGCCCCGTGATGGAGCCGGCATTCACCTGGAAGTACGCACCGACCTCGCGCATCCGACGCAGGGGCTCGAGGCCGGTCGTGAGGTTGCGGTAGCGCTCGGGGTGCGCGACGATCGGCCGCCAGCCCTGCTGCACGAGATAGGCGATGCCGACGTCGGCGTTGGGCGGCAGCTGCAGGGCGGGGAACTCCACCAGCACGAAGTCACCACCGGCGAGCCGCAGGCCGGGATGCGAGAGGTCGGGTTCGTTGTCGTCGAGCATCACCTCGGCGCCGCGGAAGACGGCCGGCAGCTGATGCGGACCACCGCGCGAGAGCGCATCGGCCCGCGCCGAGCCGAGCACGTCCCAGGCGCGCTCCAACTGGCCGAGGCGCGCGGCAAGCGCCGTCGGCTGGCGGGCGAGCGACGCGTCGAAGTGCGGCGTGGTGACGAGGGTGTCGCAGCCCGCGGCGGCCATCGCGACCAAGGCGTTCACGGCCTCGCCCGCCGTGCGTGCGCCATCGTCCACACCCGGGATGAGATGGCTGTGCAGGTCAACGAGGCCGGCGTGCGAGGCGGACACCGAGGGAAGATCGCGTCGGGCGGTCGGCTCGCGCTAGTTCGCGCGCGGCGGGTCGCCGTCGTCGCCGAACACGCGGCCGCGACCGCTGCGCTTGGCGGCGAGCAGGCGGCGGTCGGCGACGTCCACCAACACCTTCGGGTCGATGATCGGCCCATCGGCCTGCGTGGCCGCGACGCCGGCGCTGAAATCGATGCGCAGCACGCGGCCGTCGGCCATCCGCAGCGGGAAGTCGCTGACCTCGCGCCGCAGCGCCTCGATGCGGTGCCAGGCGGCATCGCGTGTGGTATTGGGCAGCAGGATCACGAACTCCTCGCCGCCGTAGCGCGCGACGACGTCGGTGCGGCGCATCGAGCGGGCCATCAGCTCGGCGACCTGCTCGAGCGCGCGGTCGCCGACGGCGTGGCCGTGTATGTCGTTGATCTGCTTGAAGTGGTCCACGTCAATCAGCGCGAGCGCGAGCGGCGTCTTGTGGCGCGTGGCCTGGTCCATCGCCGAGACCAGTGCGCGGTCGAAGTGGCCGCGGTTGTAGAGCCCGGTGAGGCGGTCGCGCGAGGCGAGATACAGCAGGCGCTGGGCGCGGCGCACGATGCTCACGGAGAGCAGGGTCGCGATGCCGAGCAGGATGAGCCGCGTGAACAGGTCCACGGGGATGTACGGGCCCGCGCGGAGCGTGAGTTCCGCCGTCGTGAGGTCGCCGCTCGCGACGGCGGCCGCCCAGAGCGCGCCGTACTGCGCGATCGCCGCCGCGCCCACGACGATGCAGATGCGCGCGTCGTAGCGCAGGGACGTCGCCACCAGCGCGAGGAAGTACATCTCGAAGGTGACCGTCGAGTTGATGGCGTTGAGCGGCGTCGCGACGAGGAAGAAGCTCGTCAGCGCGATCGTGACCATCGAGACGTCGAAGAGGCTGGAGGCGAAGCCGATCCACGGTTGCCACTGGCCGTTGCGCAGGCGGAAGAAGATCGCCAGCGACACGCCGGCGGCGAGCAGCGTCACCACGAAGCCGGCGACGTGCATCGGGTCCTGCATCCGCGTCGAGAGCAGGCTGTACGTGGGCGAGATGAGCAGCAGCGCCATCGCCACGAGGCGCACGCGCGCGACGACGTACTCGCCTTCGATACCGGCGGCGGCGAGTGCCGGGTCGGGGGCCGACCAGGCCGGCGTCTTCGGCGCGCCCCTGCTGAACGAGCTCGACCAGCGCCGCGGCGCGCGCGGCGGCATCGCCTCCGGCGCGGCGTCAGTGCTCACACGCGACCCCGTCGGCGCAGCGCGATGAATGTGAGGCAACCATCACCCACGCGCCGTCGCGGAGCACCCACGTGCGCGTGAAGCGGAAGCGGCCGCTCCAGGGCACGCCGTTGCTCGTCCCGGACTGCACCGAGGTGCCGGTCACGACCGCGGTCGTGCCATACCGTCGCGCCTTCACGCCGATGTTCTCGACCTGTCCGTTGGTCCGGCGGCCAGTCGCCAACTCGGCGAGATAATCCCGCTTGTCCTGCACACGGCCGTCGGAGTGCGTCAGACGCCAGTCGTCGGCGAGCAACGGCGCCAGACCCGCGGCGTCACCGCGGAGGCGCAACGTGTTCCAGAGTGAATCGCGGTGCAGCAGGGCCGGGTCCTGTGCGCCCAGCGGGAGGGCGAACACCGCTAGGAACGCGGCCCGGAATGCGCGTCGAATCAGCATCCCGAAAACTAGGCGACTCCGGTCCACCCGGCGACTCAGGCCCGCGAGAGCCAATCCCGCGCGGCGTCCACGTCCGTGAAGAAGCTCTCGTCGTCGCTGCCCAGCAGCTCGCGATAACGCTCCATCTTGTGCGCATCGTGGTGCAGGTGCACGACGCGCGTGCACACGCGGGGTTCGCTGGCGGCGGGTGCGGTCTCGTCGTACAGACGGAAGAAGCCGACGACGAAACCGTGGGCGGCGAGGAAGCGCGGCGTGACCAGCCGCATCTCCCTGTGCACGGGCAGCGCCTGGTCTGCGACCTCATACCCGCGGAGGTCGTCGATCACCTGGAAGGCGCTGCCTTCGGGAATCGCCCGGATGGCGCCGTAGAGCTCGGCTTCCCACGAGGCGACGGTCGCGAAATCGACGACGCCGTTCAACGCGGTGTAGAGCGTGCGGCAGTCGGCATCGTAGTGGACGGTGTAGGGCATAGGCGCTCTACGACGACGGCGACGGTCGGGTTACACGAAGCGAACGGTCTTTCGCATCGGGAGCTCGCGCACTCGCGTGCCGGTCGCCGCGAAGATGGCGTTGACCAGCGCCGGCGCCGCCGGCGGTACCGGCGGCTCGCCGATGCCGCGCACCTGCGGACCTTCCTCCAGCGCCCGCACGGCGATCTCCGGGACCTGCTTCATCCGCATCGTCTCGAACAGATGGAAGTTCGTCTGCTCGGCGGCACCGTCGGCGTACGTGAGCTCGGCGTTCATCGCGTGGCCGAGCCCCCAGATGACCGCGCCCTGCACCTGATTCTCGAAGTTGACCGGATCCAGCACGCGACCCACCTCGGCGGCGACGAACACACGGTCAATGCGGATGCCGTCTGGAGTGTCCGTGACCTCGACGACTTCCGCGACGGGTACGCCGAACGAGACGGTGAGCGCCACACCGCGTCCGCGACCGGCGCCGAGCGGCGTGCGCCAGCCGGACATCTCGCCGACCGCCTCGAGCACGCGCCGCGACGGTTCGTGCGTGCAGAGGCGGAGGCGTTCCTGCAGCGGATCCGCGCCGGCGGCGTGGATGAGTTCGTCGAGGAAGCTCTCGTGCAGGAACCCGTTGATGCTCGCGCCCACGGAGCGCCACGAACTCACCGGCACCATCTCCGGCGCGCGGTAGCCGGTCACGCGGTAGTGCGGGATCGCATACGGCTGGTCCCAGGCGCCGGCGACGATGGAGATGTCTGGGCCTGGTGTAGAGAGGCCGATGCGCCCCATCTGCGATGCGGTGGTGGCGGGCGCCGCGATACCGAGGTCGAAGGCCTCGACCTTGCCGTCACGCACGACGCCGCGGCCGCGGCCCATCGCGAGCGGTCGCGGGAAGTCGTGCGTGAAGTCCTCCTCGCGCGTCCACGTCATCTTGATGGGTACGTCAGGATGCGCGACGGCGAGTTGCACGGACTGCCGCACGTAGTCGTCCTCGAGCCGACGGCCGAAGCTGCCGCCGGCAATCAGCGCGTGCAGCGTGACGGCGTCCTCGGCGATGCCGGCCGTCTTCGCCGCCCACTCCACGAGGAAGCGCGGAATCTGCGTCGCCGTCCAGATGTCGAGCTTGCCGCCGCTGAACTTCACGACCGCCGTCATTGGTTCGAGCGGCGCGTGCGCGAGATACGGCAGCCTGTATTCGGCGATCTGCACGTCGGTGCCGGCGTCGGCAATCGTCCGCTCGACGTTGCCGTCATCGCGGAATCGCGAGTCCTTGAACTCGTCGCTGAACGCGTTGCCGACGATGCGGAACATCTCGGCGCTGGTCTTCGGGTACGGCGCCTCGCCCCACTGGAACGCGATCAGCGACGCGGCGCGGAAGGCGCGCCAGGTGTTGTCGGCGATCACGCCGGCGCCGCCTTCGACGGGCACCACCTTGATGACGCCGCGCGCGGCCTTCGCCGCCGTGTCGTCGAACGCAACCACGCCGCCGCCGATGCGAGGATTCGTGCGCACCGTGGCGTACACCATCCCCGGCATCCGCAGGTCAATGCCGTACTGCGCCGTGCCGGTGGACTTGGCGACGATGTCGAGCCGCTGCATCGGCTTGCCGAGGAACTTCCACTCGGACGGATCGCGCAGGCTCACGCGCGATGGCGGATCCACCTGCGCGGCATCCGCGGCGAGCGACGTGTACGAGATGCGCTCGTCGCTGGGCGTGACGACGCGCCCGTTCTCGGTGCGCAGCTGCTCCACCGGGATGCCCGTGCGTCGCGACGCCGCTTCGAGCAGCATCAGCCGCGCCACGGCGCCGGCCGCGCGCAGCTTCTCGTAGGCATCGGGCACGGTGGACGAGCCGCCGGTGATCTGCAGGCCGATGAGCTTGGCGACGGCGCCACCCAACGCGCGGCCCTGGCGTGCGACGAACCCGTCGTTGATGCTCTTGAACGGCATACCCTCGGCGATCACCGCGGCGTTGTAGTACGCCTTGCTCGGCGGGCCGGGTTCGACGGCGAAGGAGCCCCACTCGACGTCGAGTTCCTCGGCCACAAGCATCGCCTGCACCGAATAGGCGCCCTGCCCGACGTCGGCGCGCGGCGTGATGATC
>CAZYQM010000051.1:1862-12230 GCA_964649965.1 uncultured Gemmatimonas sp. | reverse complement strand
ACTTCGTAGCCCGGCACGGCCTTGCCGATGGCGCCCTGCCGCACGTCCTTGCCGGCGGCGGCGATGAAGATGTGGATCATCTCCGTGGCACCGATGCCGTCGAGCATCTCGATGCCGGTGGTCTCGCGCCACAGCGTGCGCGTCGCGTCCGGCAGTGCCTCGCCGGCGGACACCGAAGCGCGCAACGACTGCGTGCGCCATCGCTGCGGTTCCTTCTTCATCGCCAACGACATCGCGCGGTAGAATGTCGGCGCGGTGAAGCTCACGGTGGCTTCGGTCTGCTCGATCGCATCGAGCAGGGATTCCGGCGTGGCCTTCTCGACGAGCACGGCCGCAGCGCGTGCCGCCAGCGGGAAGCAGAGCAACCCGCCGAGCCCGAAGGTGAAGGCCAGCGGTGGCGTGCCGATGCAGCGGTCCGTGTGCGTGGCCCGCAGCACCTGCTTGGAGAAGCCGTCGCACATCGCCATCACGTCACGATGGAAGTGCACGCAGCCCTTCGGTACGCCGGTGGTGCCGGAGGTGAAGGCAATCAAGCAGACGTCATCGCGACTGGTGTTGACGGCGGTGAAGGCGCCGCGCGGTGCGGCCATCAGTGCCTCGAGGCCCTCGGCATCGCTGGTGCCCCACACGCGGATGTCGCGTAGCGTGGTGGGTGATTCCGCGGCGAGGCGCAACTCATCGGCGAGCCGTGCATCGCAAAGTGCGGCCTGGCACTGCGCCCGCTCGGCGATGATGCGCAGCTCCTTGGTGCGCAGGAGCGGCATCGTAGTTACCGCAACGAGGCCGGCCTTCACGGTGGCCAGCCAGGCGACGGCCATCCAGCGGCCGTTGAAGCCGCGCAGCAGCACGCGGTTGCCTGGTTCGAGGCCCATATCGCTGACCAGTACGTGCGCGAGCGCGTCCACCTGTGCGGCGAGCTCGGCGTAGGTGGTGTGCATCCAGCCGCCGTTGCCGTCCGGCGTGATGAGCGCCGGACGATCGCCGTGGCCATCGCTCAGTGCGCGGTCGACGAGCTCGACGGCCGCGTTCAGGCGCTCGGGATACGCGTACACGCCTTCCATCGTGAGCGTCGGCCACTCCTCGGCGGGCGGCAACTGCTGGCGCGGCCAGTGATCCACGTGCGCACTGGGCGCGAGGTCCTTCGGCGCGGCGGTCGGCATCGCTAGGTCCTCAGGTGGTGGAAGGGCGGGCGTTCAACGTCTCGCGGCCGATGATCAGCCGTTGCACTTCCGTCGCACCTTCGTAGATGCGCAGCGCACGGACATCGCGATACAGGCGCTCGACGATGTGTCCGGACTTCACGCCGAGTCCGCCGTGCAGTTGGACGGCGCGATCGATGATCGTCTGGGCGTGTTCGGTGGCGCTGAGCTTCGCCATCGCGGCGACCGCGGTGGTGCGTGCGTCGCTCGTGTCGCGCTGCCAGGCGGCGCGGTAGGTGAGCAGTGCGGCGGCGTCGAGGTCGGTGGCCATATCCCCGATGATGGCCTGCGCGAGCGGCTGCGCGGCCAGCGTGCTGCCGAACATCGCGCGGTCATTCGCGCGGGCAATCGTCTCCTGCAGCGCACGACGGGCGAAGCCCACGGCCGCGGCGGCCACCGACACGCGGAAGATGTCGAGCGTGCGCATCGCGAGCTTGAAGCCATCGCCTTCGGCGCCGATGCGATTCGCGTCGGGGATCTCGCAGCCGTCGAACTCCAGCGTCGCCAACGGATGCGGCGAGACCGTCTCGATACGCTCGGCGATGCGTAGGCCCTTTGCATCAGCAGGCACGAGGAACGCGGTGATGCCCTTCGCGCCCGTGCTCTCCGACTTACTGCGCGCAAAGACGCAATAGAAGTCGGCGATGCCGCCGTTGGAGATCCAGGTCTTGCTGCCGTCGAGACGCCAGCCTTTCTTGGTGGGCGTGGCGGTCGTGGTGATCGCAGCGACATCAGAACCGGCATTCGGCTCGCTCAACGCAAAGGCCGCGATCGCCTGCCCGCGCGCGACGCGCGGCAGCCAGGTCGCCTTCATCGCTTCGGAGCCCGCCAGCGAGATGGCGCCCGAGCCCAGGCCCTGCATCGCAAAGGCGAAGTCTGCCAAGGCGTCGTGCGCGGCGAGGTGCTCGCGCAGCAGGCAGAGCGCGCGGGAGTCGATGCTCGGCAGCGCGCCGCCGTGCGTGGCGGGCACGCAGTAGCGGAGGAAGCCCTGTGCGCCGAGCAGCTTCACCCAGGAACGGCAGGCCGCGTCGGCGTCGCTGTGGTCCACCTGCTGCGTGGAGACCCAGCGCGAGACCTCGCCCGCCAATGCGCGGTGTTCCGCGGTGAAGAAAGGCCAGTCGAGATGCGAGATCGATGCGCTCACGTCAGTTGCCCTCGAAGACGGGCGTCTTCTTGGCGGCGAATGCCTCGAAGGCGCGGCGGAAGTCCTGCGTGCCCATACAGATTGCCTGGGCCTGCGCTTCCATCTCCAGCGCCTGCTCGAGCGAAACGCTCCATTCCTGCAGGAGCATCTTCTTGGTCATCGCGTGGGCGAAGGCGGGGCCGTCGGCGAGCGCGGCCGCGCGCGACTGCGTCTCGGCGAGCAGCGCGTCAGGCTCGACGAGCGCATTGTAGAAGCCCCAGCGCTCCGCTTCGGCGGCATCCATCGAGCGGCCGGTGTAGAGCAGCTCAGCGGCGCGGCCTTGCCCGATGATGCGCGGCAGCATCGCGCAGGCACCCATATCGCAGCCGGCGAGCCCGACGCGCGTGAAGAGGAAGGCCGTCTTCGCGCGAGGCGTGGCGAGGCGCATATCGCTGGCCATCGCGAGGATCGCGCCCGCACCGGCGGCGACGCCGTCCACCGCCGCGATGATTGGCTGCGGCGCGCGCAGCATCGCCAACACGAGGTCGCCCGTCATCCGCGTGAAGGCCAGCAGCTCGGGCTCGGCCATCTTCGTGAGCGGTTCGATGATCTCGAACACATCGCCGCCGGAGCAGAAGTTGCCGCCGGCGCCGGTGAGCACGATGGCGCGCACGTCGCTGGCATACGGCAACTCGCGGAAGAGGTCGCGGAGCTCGGCGTACGAATCGAAGGTCAGCGGATTCTTGCGCTCCGGGCGATTCAGCGTGATGGTCGCCACGCGGCCATCGGCGCTGACGGACCAGCCGAAGTGCGTGAACGTGCGCGACGCGAGGGGGCGGCGCATCGCGGTCATCGGATCGGGAGCGGTCATCGGGCGTCCTCGGAGGTGGTGCGGAAGCGTGCCTTCACCGTACCGAGTGCGCCGTGCAGGGCGCGACGCTCGCTGGGAGAGAGGCTCGCGAAGATGTCGGCGATCAGGGCTTCGTGCGCCTGCGCCATCGATTCGAAGTGGCGGCGCCCGGTGGCGGTGAGGCGGACTACGGTGGCACGGCGGTCGGCGGCGTCGGGACGGCGCTTCACGAAGCCCTCGCGCTCCAGCGCGGCGACGAGCCAAGTCACGTTGCCGTTGGTGACGAGGATGCGCTCGGAGAGTTCGCCCATCCGCAGGCCGTCGGGCGCGCGGTGGAGTTGCGAGAGCAGGTCGAAGCGCGGTAGCGACGAGCCGAACTCGCGCTTGAGCGTGCCGTCCACGACGCGCTCGACCATCGTCGTCGTGGTGAACAGCCGCAGCCAGAGGCGCAGGGCCTCGTGGTCGTCCTGCGCCAGCGACGACTCCGGATCCAGCTGCCGAAGCGCCGCGCCGCTCACGTGTCGAGCCCCATCAGCACGAAGGCCTCGCCGCTCGCCTCCGCGGCGTTGCCCACGCAGAATCGCAACACGGCGTCGGCGACTTCCTGTGCCTCGACGAGACGCGGCTGTCCTGCGTCCTTGAGGATCGCGTCCAATGCCTGGGCCTCGCTGAGCCCGGTCTTCGCCGAGATCCTCGCCAGCGAACCGCTCACGAGGTCGGTGGCCACGTAGCCCGGGCAGACGGCGTTCACCGTGATGCCCTTGCCGCGATACTCCGCCGCCAGCGCGCGCGTGAGTCCGACCAACGCGTGCTTCGCGGCCACATAGTGCGCCACGTAGGGCGCGCCGTGCAGGCCGGCGATGCTGGCGACGTTGACGATCGTGCCGCGGCCGCGCTCGAGCATCGCGGGCAGCACTGCCTGCGCCGTGTGCACCGCGCCCATCACGTGCACGGCGAACATCTGTGTGAACACCTCGGGCGGCGTCTTGAGAAAGGGGATCGTCTCGACGGTGCCGGCGTTGTTGACGAGGATATCCACGGGGCCGAGCGTGGCAGCGGCACTCTCGCAACCGGCGCGCACCGCGGCGCGGTCGCTCACATCGGCGGTGACGATGTGCGTCGGGGTGCTCACGCTGCCGGCGACCTTCTCCGCAGCCGCGCGGTCGCGCACCATCAGCGTGACGCTGGCGCCCTGCGCCGCCAACGTGCGCACGATGGCCGCGCCGATGCCGCGGTTGGCGCCCGTGACGAGGGCGTGCTTGCCGGCGAGTGCGCTCACGTCAGTTCTCCCTTGGGCGGAGCCGCGCTGGCGGCGGCGTTCGCCGCGCGCTCGCGCTCCATCAGGCGATCGAGTTGCTGCTTGGCCGCGCGATACTGCGGCGGCCAGAAGGGCGCGGCACCGGGATAGCCGAACTTCGCCGACTCGGTGAGCGTCCAGCCGGGGTTCACGAGGTGCGGACGCCCGATGGCGACGAGATCCGCGCGGCCCGAGGCGATGATGCCGTTGGCTTGGTCGGCGTCGGTGATCGCACCGACGGCAATCGTCGCGATGCCGGCTTCCTGCCGCACGCGGTCGGCGAAGGGCGTCTGCCACATCCGGCCGAAAACTGGGCGCTCTTCCTTCACCACCTGGCCGGCGCTCACATCAATAACATCGGCGCCTGCGGCCTTGAACAGCTGCGCAATCGCCACGGCGTCGTCGCCTGTGTTGCCGCCCGGCATCCAGTCGTGCGCCGAGATGCGCACGGACATCGGCTTGTCGGGCGGCCAGGCGGCGCGCATCGCGCTGAAGACCTCGAGCGGGAAGCGCGCGCGGTTCTCGGGCGAGCCGCCGTACTCGTCCGAGCGGCAGTTGGTGAGCGGCGAGAGGAACGCCGAGAGCAGGTAGCCGTGCGCGCAGTGCAGTTCGAGCCAGTCGAAGCCGGCCTCGTCGGCGAAGCGGGTGGACTGCACGAACTCGTCGCGCACGCGGTCCATATCCGCGCGCGTCATCTCGCGGGCGCGCTGCGAGATGCCCTTGAGGTACTCAGTCTCACTCGGCGCGATCAGCGGCCAGTTGCCGTCGGGAAGGGGCTGGTCGATGCCTTCCCACATCTTCTTCGTGGAGCCCTTGGCGCCGGCGTGTCCCAACTGCATCCCGATCTTCGCGCCGGAATGCTCGTGGACGAAGCGCACGATGCGCGCCCAACCGTCGCGCTGCTCGGCGTTCCAGAGGCCAGGGCACCACGGCGTGATGCGCGCATCCGGCGCCACGCAGGTCATCTCGGCCATCACGAGCCCCGCACCGCCGGTGGCACGCGCGCCGAGGTGCACGAGATGCCAGTCTCCGACCGTACCGTCGGTGTTGGCGCTGTACTGCGCCATCGGCGAGACGACCACGCGGTTGCGCAGCGTCACGCCGCGCGCCGTGTACGGCGTGAGCAACGGCGGCGGGGCAGGCGCGTCGGCCTTGAGCGGCATTCCCACGCGCTCGGCGAACCAGCGCTCGAAGCTCGCCACGTAGCCGGCATCGCGCACGCGGAGGTTCTCGTGCGAGATGCGCTGCGAGCGCGTGAGCAGCGAGTACGCGAACTGTTCCGGCGCGAGACGTGCGTACCGCTCGACGGACTCGAACCATTCCGTGGAGTTGCGCGCTGCGTTCTGCAGCTTGAGCACCTCGATCGAGCGCTCGTCCTGAAAGCGCGCGAAGGCTTTCTCGCGGTCCGGTTCCGCGGCGAGGATGGCGTCGAGCGCGATGGCGTCCTCGAGGGCGAGCTTGCTGCCCGAGCCGATCGAGAAGTGCGCCGTGTGCGCGGCATCGCCGAGCAGGACGACGGGGACGCGGCGTGTGCCGTCGGCGATCCAGTGGATCCACGAGGCGCAGGTGATGCGCGGGAAGCGGATCCATTGCGCCGAGCCGCGGAGATGCTTGGCGTTGCTGAGCAGCGGCGCGCCGTCGAGCTGGTCGGCGAAGAGCCGCTCGCAGAAGGCGATGGATTCCTCGCCGCTCATCTGGTCGAGGCCGGCCCGCTCCCAGTTCTCCTGCGGCGTCTCGACGATGAACGTGCTCATCGCGTCGTCGAACTGGTACGCGTGTGCCTGGAACCAGCCTTGCGGCGTCTCGACGAAGGCGAAGGTGAAGGCGTCGAACTTGCGCGGGGTGCCGAGCCAGACGTAGCGGCAGTGGCGCAGGTCAGTGTCCGGCTGGAAGCTCGCGGCGTAGCGCTCGCGGATGCGGCTGTTGATGCCGTCGGCGGCGATGACGAGATCCGGATGCTCGGCGGCGACGAGGGCGTCCAGGTCGGCGGGGAGCTCGTGCTCGAAGGTCAGCGTTACGCCGAGTTCGCGGCAACGCTCGTGGAGGATCGCGAGCAGTTCCTTGCGGCCGATGCCCGAGAACCCGTGGCCGCCGGAGCGGATGGTGTCGCCGCCGAAGTGGATGGCGATGTCATCCCAGCGGTGCAGGGCATCGGCGATGCGGCGGCCGCTCTCCGGATCGGCGGCGCGCAGGTTGTCCACCGTCTGGTCGGAGAGCACGACGCCCCAGCCGAAGGTGTCGCCGGCACGATTGCGTTCGTGGACCGTGATGGATGCGCCCGGATGCCGCCGCTTGAGGAGCAGCGCCGCATAGAGCCCACCGGGACCGCCACCGACGACCACCACGCGCACGCCCGACTCCGGAAAGGGACGGGGAGAGTGTGCGGCGGATTGTTTTAAATGTCAAGTAAATCACCGGACCGGCCCGGCGTCCGGGGGCTTCGGCGGGGGACTACCTTATATAGATGCATCACACGATGACCCTGTCGGTCCGATGAGCGGCCCGACCAAGAAGAAGGCCGTCGGCGGATCGCGCCGTGGCGGCCGTCGCCGCGGCGGAAAGGGCGGCGGAACCGGCGGCAAGTCGTCGCCGAAACAACCCACGCTGACGTCCGTCCCGACCGGACGCGCCGCGTACGTCGAGACCCGCAAATGGCTGCTCGCGCGCCACGGCCCGGTCTGCGCGTACTGCGAACGCATCGTCCCCGAACGCACGATCACGCTCGACCACGTCACGCCGCGCCGGGGCCTCACGGCCTACGACCGGCGCGACAACCTCGTGCTCAGCTGCAAGACCTGCAACGCGGCGAAGGCCGACAAGCCGATCCTCTCGTTCCTGCTCGGCAACCGCGCGCGCGTCGTCGCGATGTACAAGTACGGGCAGCACCTCAGCCATCAGCTGGTGGAGATGGTGAAGGACCTGCTGCCGCCGGACCAGCGTCCGCCGCTGCCGACCGGTCCCGTGCACGCCAAGAAAGCGAAGCCGCAGGGCCGCCGCCGCAGTTGGCGCGAGCTGTACCCGCACGATCGCGACGACGCCGACCCTTATCTCGACTGACCGTGCCGATCACTCGCATCTCGACGCCGAACGCGCCCAAGCCGGCGGGTCACTACGCGCAGGCCACCATCCACGAGGGCACGGTGTACGTCGCCGGGCAACTGAGCATCGATCCCGCCACCGGTGAGAAGCTGCACGGATCGATCGAGGAGCAGACCGAACGCACGCTGCGCAACCTCGAGGCGATCCTGCACGCGGCCGGCAGCGACTTCGCACACCTGCTCAAGGTGAACGTGTACGTGACGGACATCGCGCACTGGCCGCGCGTCAATGCGGTGTACGCGCGCGTGGTCGGCAACGAGATGCCGGCACGGGCGGTGGTGCCGGTGCCGGCACTGAACCACGGCCTGCTGATCGAGATCGACGCCATCGCCGCGGTGCGGGCATAACGGTGCTGCGCGCGGGGACCTGGTGGGCGCTCGCGCTGTTCGTCGCCGCGCTCGCGGCCTTCTGGACACCATACCTCTCGCAGTTGGACCGCGCCGAGGCGGCCGTGCACGTGCACGCGATCCTGATGACGCTGTGGATCGGACTGCTGGCGCTGCAGCCGCAGCTCGTCGCGCGCGAGCGTCGTGCGCTGCACCGGCGCATCGGTCGCTTCACCTACGTGCTCGCGCCGATCATCATCCTGGCGGGTCTCTATCTCTGGCACATCCGCACGTTGCAGGTGCCGGCCGAAGACCTCGACGCCGTGGTGCCGCGTCTGTACCTGGGATTCGGTGCGACGCTCAACTTCGCGCTGTTCTACGCGCTGGGCATCCGACATCGGCACAGTGCGCCGGTCCACGGGCGCTACCTGCTCGCCACGCTCGTGCCGATGGTCGATCCCGTGACGGCGCGCCTGCTCGTGTTCTACGGCCCGCCGTTCGAGTCCGGCCTCGCATACCAGCTGCCGGCGTGGCTGATCGTCGGCGCGGTGGTGGGCGCGCTCGCCTGGCGCGACGCCCGTGGCGGCGGACCCGCGCGCTTCACCTTCCTGCGCGTGCTCGGGCTCTACGCGCTCTTCCAGGCTCCCGTGGTGCTGTTGGCACCGACCGCCTGGTGGCGTGCCGCGATCGACGCGTATCGCGGCGCCTTCGGCGTCTGACCTCGCCCCGGCGATCCCTTAGGGGATCGCCACGCGCGACATCTGCTGCGTGAGCCGCGCCGGCTCGTAGCCGCGGCCTGCGCGGAACACCAGCGTCAGCTTGCGCAGGTCGCCGATGCGCTCCTGCGGCTTGCCGTCGACGATTACGAGGTCGGCCACCTTGCCCACGGCGATGCTGCCCATCTCGGCGTCGAGGCCCATCACGCGCGCCGAGTGCAGCGTGGCCATCTGCAGCACGGCCGACGCCGGGATGCCGGCGCGCTCGTACTGCTCGAGTTCGCCGATGTAGCTCGAGCCGTCCGTGCCGGCGACCATCGGGATGCCGTGGTCGTAGAGCCGCTTGATCAAGCGGCGGTACGAGGCGTTGCCGGCGCGCGCGTCGAGCGAGTCGGCGCCGTTCTCCGGACGCATCCAGAGGTTGAACGTGCCGTCGATCACCGTACCGTGCGCCTTGAGGTCGTCGAGCAGCGCGGTCATCGCCGGGCCATCCACGTCCGTGCGCGGCGCGACGATGCTCGCCACCAGCGAGTACGCGCGCATCTCCGGCACGTAGAGCGAATCCTGGTGGAAGGTCGAGAACAGGAACGCGGCGTGGTTGATCTCATCGAAGCCGAGCCGGATGGCGGCGTTCACGGTGAGGCCGCGCGGCACGTGGCCGCTGACGCGCATCCCGTGCTTGCGCGCCTCGGCGACCAGCGTCGGTACGAGGTCGGGGTGCACGAGGTTGTAGAGCTTCAGCTGGCGATAGCCCAGCGCCGCGTAGTTGGCGACCGCGGCGCGTGCCTCGGCTTCGGTGCTGATGCGCACGTCGGTGGGGCCACCCCAAGCCTGCGGCCCCTCGAGGATGCCGCCAAGCACGACGTAGGGCGCCACGATCTGCAGGGCGTTGGCGCGATCGCGCAGCGAGGTGGCGGCGTCGGTATCGGCGGCGAGGTCGCGCACGCCCGTCACGCCGATCGAGAGGTCGCGCAGCGACTGGCCCGTCGGCGATGACGCGAAGACGTGCGTGTGCATATCCCACATCCCGGGGATGACTGTCTTGCCGCGGGCGTCGATGCGCCGCGCGCCGCGCGGCACCTGGAAGCCGCGGCTCGGTCCGACGGCCGCGATGCGGCCATCGGCGATGGCGATGCTGTACGCCGGCAAGATGGCGCCGGATGCGGCGTCGAAGACATCGGCGTTCTCGATCACTACCGAGCCGCCGTAGCTGGGCTGCAGGTCGGCGGCGATGCGGGCGGCGATGCGCTCGCGATACGCGAACTCGATGGCGCGCAGCGTCGGCAGCGCATCCACGAAGTCGGGATGGACGGGGATGAACCAATCCGCGGTGCTCGCGACGAATCCGCCGTTGGAGTCGATCCACACACCGCGCGGGTTGGCGCCGGGCCCGTGGAAGACGGCGAAGCGGACGCGCGCCGTGCCGCGCGCCGAGCGCAGGGCCGTATCGGCGGCGATCACGAGCTGCACGCGGCCGCTACCGGGAAGCATCGTCGCCGTGCGGTCGTCGTCGCGGAGCAGCTGCTGCGCGAGCAGCGCGAGGTCGACGGCCGTGGAGTTGCCGAGCGTGATGGCGGCGTCGCGACGCGGGAACCGCCGGTCCTGCCCGTTGCGCGAGATGACGAGGTCGTTGCCGTCCACGCGATAGCGCTCCGTGGCGGCGCTCACGACACCCTCACGCGTCATCGGCCGCGCCTCGGCGACGATCACGCTGCCGTCGGGGCCGAGCGTGTAGCGGTTCTGCAGCCAGCGCCCGCG
>CAZYQM010000051.1:0-1852 GCA_964649965.1 uncultured Gemmatimonas sp. | reverse complement strand
GATTGCGGTCGATGTGCGCGTATGTGACGACCACGGAGTCCGCATCGCGGACGACGCGCATCTCGCCCGCCTGGCGGCCGTGGTTGATCACCGGATACGTGAGCGTGTCGGCAGCGAGTGCGAGGGCGAGGAGCAGCGACATAGCGGAGGACTCGAAGCAGGGGTGCGGTGAGGACGCGCGGCGACCGGCGGTGGCGAAGCATCGAACGAGGAGCTACGCTAGGGAATATGCGACCGTTGATGCTGCTCGTAACCGCCGCTGCCGTCGTCTCCGGCTGCCGCCGCCCCCTCGACGCCGAGGCGCTGTCGCGCAAGTCGCCGACCCCGGATCCCATCACCGGCGTCGTGACAGCGGAGACCGTGGCGAGCGGCCTCGAGCATCCGTGGGCCATCGAGTTCCTGCCAGACGGCCGGATGCTGGTCACCGAACGTCCCGGCCGGCTGCGCATCGTCGCGACGGACGGCACGCTCTCGGCGCCACTTGCCGGCGTGCCGACGGTGCACGCGCAGGGCCAGGGCGGATTGCTCGACGTGGCGCTCGATCCGGACTTCGCGAACAATCGCCTGGTCTATCTCAGCTTCGCCGAGCCGGGTCCGGGCGGTGCGGGAACCGCCGCCGCGCGTGCGCGACTGAGCGACAGCGCGCTGCTCGACGTGCAGGTGATCTACCGCCAGCGGCCCAAGCTCGAGGGCAACGGACACTTCGGCTCGCGCCTCGTCTTCGCCCGCGACGGCAAGCTGTTCATCACGCAGGGCGATCGGCAGTCATATCGCGAACGCGCGCAGGACCTGTCGCAGGGAATGGGCAAGATCGTGCGCATCAATCCGGACGGCTCGATCCCGCAGGACAACCCGTTCGTCGGCAACGCCGACGCGCAGCCGGAGATCTGGTCGTACGGGCATCGCAACCTGCAGGGCGCGACGCTGCATCCGGAGACGGGCGCACTGTGGACGATCGAACACGGCGCACGCGGCGGCGACGAGCTCAACCATCCCGAACCGGGCAAGAACTACGGCTGGCCGGTCATCACCTACGGCCGCGACTATTCCGGACTGCCGATCGGCGAGGGCACCGCGCGCGAGGGGATGGAGCAGCCGGTGTACTTCTGGGATCCGGTGATCGCACCGAGCGGACTCACGTTCTATGCCGGGGCCCGCTACGCCGGTTGGCAGGGCAGCCTGTTCATCGGATCACTGAATCCCGGCGGCCTCGTGCGGCTGGAACTGCGCGACGGCCAGGTCGTGCGCGAGGAGCGCCATCTGGCGGAACTGCGCGAGCGCATCCGCGACGTGACCGTCGGCCCCGATGGTCTGCTCTATCTCGTGACCGACAGCCCGAACGGTCGCGTGATGCGGATCGTTCCTTCCCTCGGAGCGACACGGTGATGCGCGTCATACTCGCATTGCTGGCCCTCTGTCCGGCGACGCTCGCCTTGGCGCAAGCCGCGCCGGAGTCCGGACGACCGCTGTTCGCGGTCTCCGGCGACGAGAGGCACTGGGAGAGCTGGTTCGACCACGGCGTGCGTGTGATGCGCGACGCGCCGAGGGAGGCGGCGATCGCATTCGCCTGGGCGGCGCGGCTCGATCCAACGCGCGCCGAGCCGCACTTCGCCCTCTACGCCGCCTCGATGGTGCGGCTGCCTCGGGAGCGTACCGTGCAGTACTTCCGCGGGGAGGAGGTCGCGATGCGCGATCCGGCGGTGCTCGCCGCCGACAGTGCCCGCACGCTCGGACTGATGCGGGATCCCGTGGTGCATCGCGGTCTCGAAGCGGTGATGTTCGATCTCCTGCCAGGGACGTTTCGCGACGATCGCGACACGCGCGCCTGGATCGCCTACAGCAACGGCGACCT
>CAZYQM010000050.1:2199-12585 GCA_964649965.1 uncultured Gemmatimonas sp. | reverse complement strand
GACGTCGTGCTCGGCGTCCCCTTCGCCGATTTCGAGCACCTGCTCGCCGCCAAGCGACTCACGACCGGCGCGAAGACCGACGCCGAGCTCCCTGCCGAGGCGCTGATTTCGCTCGTGCACGAGTATCAGTCGCTGATCAAGACGGCCACTGGCAAGCCCTTCCCGCACGACCCGCGCGAGCAGCTCTGGGGCGCCATCGAGGCCGTCTGGCGCTCGTGGACGCTCAAGAAGGCGGTGGACTATCGCCGCGTGAACCACATCGCCGAGACGCCGGGCACGGCGGTGAACATCGTCGCGATGGTCTTCGGCAACCTCGGCGACGACTCCGGCACCGGCGTCGCGTTCACGCGCGATCCCAGCACCGGCGAGAAGCGCTTCTACGGCGAGTTCCTCGTCAACGCGCAGGGTGAGGACGTCGTCGCCGGTATCCGCACGCCGGAGCCGATCGAGAAGATGGCCCAGCGCCTGCCGCAGGCCTACGACGACCTGCTCCGTACGCAGGCGCTGCTCGAGAAGCACTTCCGCGATATGCAGGACCTCGAGTTCACCGTCGAGCGTGGCAAGCTCTACCTGTTGCAGACGCGCACGGGCAAGCGTACGGCCGCCGCGGCGGTGCGCATCGCGCGCGAGCTGGTGCACGAGGGCCTCATCAGCAAGGACGACGCCCTGCAACGCGTGCCCGCCAAGCAGCTCGACCAGTTGCTGCATCCGGTCATCGACCGCCGCGGCAAGCCGCAGCCCCTGGCCAAGGGCCTGCCCGCCAGCCCCGGCGCCGCAAGCGGAATGGTCGTCTTCGACGCCGATGTCGCCGAATCACGCGGCGCGCGCGGGGAGAGCGTGATCCTCGTCTGCGACGAGACCACGCCGGAGGATTTCCACGGGATGGTCGCCGCCAACGCCGTGCTCACGGCGCGCGGCGGAATGACCTCGCACGCCGCCGTCATCGCGCGCGGGATGGGCAAGTGCGCCGTCGTCGGCTGCGACGCCATCCGCGTGAACGCCGGCAACCGGCGCTTCACCGTCGGCGAGACGGAGGTCGTCGAGGGCGCGTGGATCACGCTCGACGGCGGCACAGGCGAAGTCTTCCTCGGCGACCTGCCGACGACGCCCAGCGAGGTGATGCAGGTGAACGCGGGAACGCTCGCGCCCGAGCAGGCCCCAGTGTATCAGGGCTTCGCCGAGCTGCTCGCCTGGGCTGACGAGCTCCGGCGCCTGAACGTCCGCGCCAACGCCGACACGCCGCACGATGCATCCGTGGCCCGGGCGTTCGGCGCCGAGGGCATCGGCCTCTGCCGCACCGAGCATATGTTCTTCGACGGCGATCGCATCCACGCGATGCGCGAGATGATCGTCGCGCACGACGAAGGCGGCCGCCGCCGCGCGCTGGCGAAGCTGCTGCCGATGCAGCGCAGCGACTTCGAGGGCATCTTCGCCGCGATGGACGGATTCCCCGTCACCATCCGCCTGCTGGATCCGCCGCTGCACGAGTTCCTGCCGCACGGCGGCGAGGAGGCCAAGCTGCTCGCGCGCCGCATCGGCATCACGCGGCGTGAGCTGATGCGCCTCGTCGAGGCCCTGCGCGAGTCGAACCCGATGCTCGGCCATCGCGGTTGCCGCCTCGGCGTCACGTATCCCGAGATCACCGAGATGCAGGCCCGCGCGATCTTCGAGGCCGCCGCCGCCTGCCAAGGGCGCGGCATCACGGTGAAGCCGGAGATTATGATCCCGCTGGTGAGCACCGTCGAGGAGTTCCGCCACCAACGCAAGATCGTGGACGCCATCGCCGAGCTGGTGCGCGCCGAGTCCGGCGCGCGCGTGGAGTACCTGGTGGGCACGATGATCGAGCTGCCGCGCGCCGCGCTCACAGCTGCGCAGATTGCCAAGGAAGCCGAGTTCTTCTCCTTCGGCACCAACGACCTCACGCAGACCACGCTCGGGCTTTCGCGCGACGATGCGGGACGCTTCCTGCCGCAGTACGTGGAGCGCGGCATCTATCCCGAGGATCCGTTCCAGGTGCTGGATGTGGACGGCGTCGGTCGCCTCGTGACGATGGCGACGGCGGACGGCCGCGCGTCACGTCCGGGACTCAAGGTCGGCATCTGCGGCGAGCACGGCGGCGATCCCAAGTCCGTGGCGTTCTGCCACCAGACGGGGCTCGACTACGTCTCCTGCTCGCCGTTCCGGGTGCCGATCGCGCGTCTGGCGGCCGCGCAGGCAGGTTAGCGCGGAGGTCTGTCGCGCGCGACCGCGCCCCCGCGCCTGTTCAGAACCCCGCGCGCTTCCAGTTCGCGATGGTCTGCTGCACCAAGCTCTGCACGCGCGCGATCACCGCGCGCTGGTAGCGCTGCGCCTTGGCGAGGTCGAAATCCGTCGGCCAGCCTTCGCCGGGCTGGTACAGCGTGATGCTCGACGGGAACGGCACCGCCGCCCAGGCGCCCGGGGCCGGGTTGGCGGTCGCCATCTCCGGTCCGGTGTATCGCTCGCGACGCAGCAACGTCGTATCGATCGCCTGGATGAACGCCGTCTCGTTGAGGCCCGCGTGGCCGCCCTGGTTGCCGAGAATGCTCACCGAGAGGTCCGTGGTGAGCGACCACCAGTTGATCACCAGCGTGTTCACGCCGCGCTCCAAGGCTACGTCGCGCGCGACCGCCTGCAGGATAGCCGTCTGACCGCCGCCGTGGCCGTTCACGATGATGATGTCGCGGAACTTGTTCGTGGCGAGTCCGTCGAGCACGGCGTGCAGGTAGGCGCGGAACGCCTCCTCGGGGATGTGGATCGCGCCCGGGTAAGGCGCCATCGAGCCCGTCACGCCGTAGGGGATGTGCGGCGCCAGCAGCGCGTTGATTCCCTCCGCCCCGGCAATCGCCGTCGCGATCGCGATCGGCGCCGTGTTGTCCGCGCCGTTGTTCACCACGCCGTGCGGCTCGAGCGTTCCGACCGTGAGGATCACCGTGCGGTGCCGCGCCGGCACCAGCTCGGCGAACTCCATCCAGTTGAGTTCGTCCATTGACCGCGTGCGCGGTGCGGCCTGCGCAGCCAGCGACGTGACGAGTGGCGCAGCGACCAAGCAGGCGGCGAGTAGCGCGGAAGAGCGGAACATCAGGAGCCTCGGGTGAAGGACCGGTGGGCGACGGGCGCCACCTGAAATACATTCCTCGGATGACCAATCGCCAGCCCGTCTCCGCCGCCGACGCCCCCAAGGCCATCGGCCCGTACTCCCAGGCCGTCTGGAGCGGCCAGGAGCTGTTCTGCTCCGGCCAGACGCCGATTGACCCCGCCACCGGCGCGCTCATCGAAGGCGACGTCACCGCGCAGACGCACCGCGTGTTCGACAATCTCGCGGCAGTGCTCGCCGCCGCCGACCTCACGCTGGATCACGCCATCAAGTGCAACGTGTACCTGGTGGATATGGCGGACTTCGGGGCGATGAATGCCGCGTACCAGACGCGCTTCACCGCCCCGTTTCCCGCCCGCACCACCGTGGCCGTCGCCGGACTGCCGCTCGGCGCGCGGGTGGAGATCGAACTGATCGCGCGCCGCTAGAGCGACGTCGTCACCGGCCGCACCGCCGCCGGCTTGCCCACCGTCCCGCCGCTCAGGCGGTGCAGCACGCCGAAGTGATTGAGGAAGCTGACCAGGAAGGCGATGACCACGACCGTCGTGATGAACTTCGGCAGCGCCGTCGGCGGCTCCGGATACTTCACCACGAACGAGCTCTGCGCGTCCATCGGCACGGCCCCCACGCGCGTCAGCTTGGCGCCGAACGGCACGTTCATCTTCACGCGGCCGTTCACCGCCCAGCCGTTCGCATCGAGGATCGGACCGAGATTCCGCTGCCGTAGCTTGAGCCACGCGATGGCCATCGACGGCAGCGAGATCGCCAGCACGATGCCGGCGAACACGAGGCAGACCTGCCAGAACGGGAGCTTGAATACGCCAGTCAGGTAGCCGATCACCGTCGTCACGAAGGCACCGATCGCGCCGACGGCGACGCCCAGCGCCGCCACCGTACCGACGTCGATCTTCTTCGGTCCCTCGGCGGCCGGCTTCTGCTGGTCGAGCGTCGCCGTCGTCGTCGCAGCGGCCGTCACCTTGGCATCGGACGCCGCCTGCCCGGCGGCCGCGCGCTTCGCCACCTGCTCCTCGATCAGGCGCACCAGCTTCTTGTACGGCGCCCAGAACGCCTGCTGGATGCTGATCGGGTTCTCGACCACCTTCGTGATCGTCGCGTCCCAGTCGCGTCCCTTGCGATCGAAGAACACGCCGTTGCGCCCGACCATCAGGAAATCCGAATCACCACCCGTGAAGGCGGCGGCAATCGTCAGCTTCTCACCGCTCGGCCGCGTGCAGTCGCAATAGGCGAGGTAGCACTTGGCGAGTCCGGCCAGTGCGGCGTGCTTGCCCGCGTCGTCCACGCGCACGCAGAGGTCGGCGCGGCGGCCATCGAGGTACAGCGTGCCCGCCTGGAACACCGCCGGACGCTCGCGGCCATAGAAATCGCGGAAGGCCACGAAGTTGTGCAGCAGCCCGACGAGGTCACGATGGAACCGCGCCAGGCGCTCGACGTTGTCGATGGCGTTCATCGCCGGCGCCACCGACGCGTCCTCGGCGATCATCGCATTGAGCTTGGCGCGCGCATCCGACGCGAGGATCTCGCGGACCCGTGCAATGCCGAGGCTCTCGACCTTCGCACCGTGCTTCTCGGCTTCCCAGGCCGCATAGGCCGCGAAGCGCGCCGTGAGCGTGGCCCACTCGCCTTCGCTGAGCGACTCGCGCGCGCCCAGCACGGGCTGCACGACCTTCTCGACGAACGCCGCCATCGCCGCGGACCACGCGGGATTCAGGCCCTGTTGCAGCGGTAGCGGCCGTCCGGCGTCCACCTTGGCGAGCGGGAACTCGGCGAGGTCCGACGCCGATGTCCCCAACGACTTCGCAGCGACCGCGGCGTAGGCGGCTTCGTCCCGGTTGAGGGCCGCCGTCGCACGGGCGTCGAAGGCCGCGACGCGGCAGCGCGCGAAGTAATCGTCCACCTTCGCCCGCACGGCCTGCAGGGCGGCGAAGGCCGGCACCGTCGCCTCGCCCAGCGGCAGCAGCGTCTGCGCCTCCTGGGTGGAGCGGCCGTACCACGCGGCGTATGCCTCACACTCGGCGAAGAACGCGTCGAGCGTCGCCTGCGACACGCCCGCGCGGCCCGACCGGTCCGCTGCCGCACCGACCGCCGCAATCGCCGCCTCGGCCACCGCGCGCACCGCCGCATCTTCGATGATCTCCAACGACACGACGCCGTCGCCGTTGTAGCGGCTCTGCGCGAAGACCTTGGCCTTCTCCATCGTGTCGGCGACGGAGATGTGCGTCGCATCGGGCTTGCCGAGGCTGCGCAGGATCTCCTGCGCCGAGGCGCGGAGACGCTTGCCCTCGTCGGTGGCGTCCGTGATCGCGGCCAGCGCGAGGTCGCCGCCCTTGAAGAGCACGGACGGGTCCACGAGTTGGGCGCAGGCCCACTCCACGGAGGCCAGCACTTCAGGGATCCTTATGCGCCCGTCGTTGTCGCTGTCCATCAGCGCCAACGTGCGCTCGTCGTACTCGAGTCCCTTCACCGGACAGGCCAACGCGACCCAGAGCGTCGGGTCCAACTGCCGAAGATTGCGCAGGTCGTCCGCCGTCTCGAGCGCGACCTGGTCGGAACCGCCGGCGCGGAAGAAGCGCCACGTATGCTTGGTGGGAGTCATAGCCCGAATATTGGGCGCCGGAACGAGCGCCGTCCACCACCGCGACGGCCGGCGGCGCGCGCCTCGCCGGCCCCGCCTCCGCCGGCCACCCGCTTGACCGCCACCCGACGCCCCCGCACGTTGCGGGATGCTCCGAGCGGCCGCCGAGGTGTTCACGACATTCCTGCGCCTTGGCCTCACGTCCTTCGGTGGGCCGATCGCGCACCTCGGCTACTTCCGCCGCGAGTTCGTGGACCGTCGACGCTGGCTCGACGCCGAGCAGTTCGCGCAGTTGCTGGCCATCTCCCAGTTCCTCCCCGGCCCGGCGTCGAGCCAGCTCGGCTTCGGCATCGGACTCCTGCGCGCGGGCTGGCTCGGCGCGATCGCGGCGTTCACCGCGTTCACGCTGCCCTCGGCCCTGCTGCTCGGCGCACTGGCCGTGATCGGCGCGACGCTCGGTGGTCCGTGGTGGACCGCCGTCGTGCACGGACTGAAGCTGGTCGCGGTCGTGGTCGTCGCCGACGGCGTGTGGCGAATGGCGCGCCAGCTGACGCCGGACCTAGCTCGGGCTGCGATCGCCGTGGCCAGCGCGGTGATGGTCCTCGCGCTCGCGACCGCCTCGTCCCAGTTGCTCGCGATTGCGTTCGGCGCCCTGCTCGGGGCCGTCCTCCTGCGCGGCCTGTCCGCGCGCCCGGGGGTGCGCTTCTCGCTCCCGTACGGACGGGTGGCCGCCGGACTCGCGCTGATCATCTTCGTGCTGGGCCTCTCGGTCGCGCTGTTCGTGAGCGCGTCGCCGGGCGTCGCCGCCGACGGCAGCGCTGCCCCGACGCTCGGCGCGATTGCCGCGACGTTCTGGCGCGCCGGATCGCTCGTCTTCGGGGGCGGTCACGTCGTGCTGCCGCTGCTCTCCCAGGGGACGGTCGCGACCGGATGGCTCACGGAGAACACGTTTCTCGCCGGTTATGGCGCGGCGCAGGCCATTCCCGGCCCGATGTTCAGCTTCGCCGCGTACCTCGGCGCCTCGGTGCCGACGGGATTCGCACCCGCACTCGGCGCGGTTATCGCGACGCTTGCCGTGTTCGCGCCGGGATTCCTGCTCCAGATCGCCGTATTGCCGGCGTGGAGCCGGCTGACCGCCGCCCCCGGCGCCCTGCGCGCGATCGCCGGCATCAACGCCGCCGTCGTCGGCCTGCTCGCCGCCGCACTCTATGATCCCGTGATCGTGAGCAGCGTCGAGGCTCCGCGCGACGTCGCGATTCTCGCCATCGCCGCCGGCATTCAGTGGAAGGCCCCCCGCCCGACGCTCTGGGTCGTGGCCTGCTGCGTGGCGCTTTCCCTGCTTCTCTAATGCGCCACTACGACATCGTCGTCATCGGCGGCGGCCAGGCTGCCCTGGCGGCCGGCTACTACCTCCGGCGCAGTGCCAAGTCGCTGCTCATCGTGGATGCCGAGTCAGCGCCGGGCGGGGCGTGGCAGCACACCTGGCCGTCGCTGCGGCTCTTCTCGCCGGCGCGCTGGAGTTCGCTCCCGGGCTGGTTGATGCCGCCCACGGCCGACACGTATCCCACGCGCGCCGAGGCTCTCGCGTATCTCGCCGAGTACGAGCGCCGCTTCGACTTGCCGATCGAGCGCCCCACGATGATCGCGTCCACGCACGCCGACGGTGCGCGGCTGCGCCTCGTCACCGCCGACGGCGCGGAGCTCTCGGCCGCGGCAGTCGTCTCGGCGACGGGCACCTGGCGCGCCCCGAACCTTCCGCAACTCCCCGGCCAGGGGACATTTCGCGGCCAGATCCTCCACTCTGCGCACTACGACGGCCCGAGCCGCTTCGCAGGTCGCAGGGTCCTCGTGGTTGGTGCCGGAAACAGCGGAGCCCAGATCTTCGCGGACCTCGTGGACCACGCCGACGTCCGCTGGGTCACGCAGGTGCCGCCAGTCTTCTTGCCCGACGACGTGGATGGCCAGGTGCTCTTCGACCAGGCGACAGCGCGCTACAAGGCGATGCAGGAGGGCCGTACCCCACCGCCGCCACGTTCCCTCGGCGACATCGTGATGGTCGAAAGCGTCCGCCGGGTCCGCGACCGCGGCCTCCTCGCCGCGCAGCCGATGTTCACCTCCTTCTGTGAGGATGGCGTGCGCTGGGCCGACGGCACGCGCGACGCCGTGGACGCGGTCATCTTCGCGACGGGATTCCGTCCCGCGCTCGCGCCACTCGCGCCGCTGGTAACGCCCGACGCCCGCGGCCGGCTCCCGATGGACGGCCTGCGTGCCACCGCGCATCCGCGGCTCTTCCCGCTCGGCTACGGCGACTGGACCGGCTTCGCCAGCGCGACGCTCGTCGGCGTGGGACGCTCGGCGCGGGCGGTTGCCGAAGCCATCGAAGGGGACGGATGACAAATGACGGATGACAGTCGCCGCGAGGCGCCGTCATCCGTCATTGTCCCACAGTGGAGGCGGAGGGATTCGAACCCTCGTCTTGCATAAGATCTTCCACAGCGTCTACGCGCGTAGCCACTCGATTGATGTTTCCGCACGCTGGCCGAGTGGCCGCCGTCGTACGGATGAGCCCATCTTGATCTCGCGATCTGGCGGAGGGCGCGCCAGACAGCCAGCCCGGATTTGCGATACCTGAGTGCCGCCCCGGGCGGGGCTACCTCTCAGGCACTGCTACGGTAAGACTACGTCTTACGCAGCGAGAGCGAAGTTGTTGTTCGCAGTTGTGATTTTCCCGAGTGTTTTACGAGGGACCCGAGGACCTCGGCGCGCAACCACGGAGCCACCTACACAATCGAAACCAGTCGCCCCCGAATTGCTCATTGAATATACACGCGGGGGCCCGCATTTGTCCCCGCGACCGGCCCCGCAGGCGTCCGCGTTCCCCTGACGCCTCAGTCCGGCGCCAGCACCACGCGATTGCGGCCGCCGTGCTTCGCGGCGTAGAGGGCCTGGTCCGCGCGGTCGAACAACGCCCCCGCCGCGCCGGAGCGCGTCGAATACATCGCCACGCCGAAGCTTGCCGTCACGCGCACCGTGCCGACGCCAGTGCGCACGGCCAGCGACTCGATGGCCTTCCGGCAACGTTCCGCGGCTTCCATCGCACCCTCGCGGTCCGTCTGCGGCAACAGGATCGCCAACTCTTCGCCACCGAGACGCGCCACCTTGTCCGTCGCGCGCTTCATCGCCAGCAACGCTGCACCGACCTGCCGCAGCACCTGGTCACCCGCGTCGTGGCCGTAGGTGTCGTTGACCTTCTTGAAGAAGTCCACGTCCACGATGACCAGCGCCGATTCGCCGCCGTAACGGTCGGTCTCGGAGATCATCCGTTGGAACTCCTCTTCGAAGCCGCGACGGTTGGGCAGGCCGGTGAGCTGGTCGGTCTTTGCGGTCATCGTCGCGTCGTGCCAGGCCCACGCCGTGTCGAGCGCACCGGCGGCGATGGTGCCGAGGTCACCGGCCGAGCCGGCGTCCACGGTGTTGAACGGCCGCCGGTTCGTCCGGCCGAGGACGAGCACGCCCACGCTCGGATCCTCGGCGGAGCGACGGATCGGCAGCACGATCAGCGACCGCGTGCCCGAGGGCAGCGGCGTGCCATCGAAGAGCCGCACATCAGGCACGAACAGCGGACGCGTGTCCGCGTGCAGGCGCGGCTTCCCGCTGTAGAAGACGTCACCGACGATCGTGTCGCGCATTGCCGTCAGCCCCGTCACCAGTGCGCCCGGCGTGTCCTGGCTGGCGCGCACCAGCGTCAGCCCTTCGCCTTCGCGATTGCCGCGGACCAGCACGCCCCACTGCGCTCCCGTGACCACGCAGGCATCGCGCACGACGATCTCCTCGTGGCCGATCGGATCGCGGGTCCCCTGCAGCGTGATGGCCGTGCGGATCATCGAGCGCAGGCGCTTGGTGCGCACGGCCAGCGTGGCGCGCGCGCGCAGCAGTTCGTGCCGCGCCGTGACTTCGACGGCCAGGCGACGCAACCGCAGCTCGATCTCGCTGCGGTCGAGCGTCGGCGCCTCGCGGAAGTGCACCGACACCGCGCCGCGTCCGAGGTTCACCGGAACGCCGGTACTCATCAGCTGCACGTGCGAGCCGCTCGGGTTGAACGTGGTGCGCTGCTCAACCGCCGCGAGTTCGATGAGCAGCCGCTCCTGTTCCGGCAGCGCGGGCGGTTCGGCTCCACGCGACCACGCGGCGGCCAGCAGCAGGCCGTCCGTGCCCTCCGCCGGCTCCCAGAGCACCGCCTCGTGGGCCTCGCAGCTGTCGGAGAGCAGTTGCAGGATGCGCACCAACATCTCCCGGTCGCCGCGCTCGGCGTCCTCGGGGATCTGCATCTCGTCGGAGCGGAAGGCCTCGAGCAAGGTCTGCGTCTGCGCGTCACGCTCGCCGCTGCTGCGTGCCAAGGGCCTGGCGCCGCCCGCCGGCAGGTCGCTGCCCGGCGTCGCCACGATGCGCGGCGTCTCGCGACGCTGACGCCAGAGCCACCACGCCCCGACCACCGCCACCGCGAGGACGAGGACCCAGGCCATCGCTCAGTCCGCCAAGATCCGCGACGCGGCCACCGCCGCGCCAAAGCCGTTGTCGATGTTGCACACCGTAACGCCCGCCGCGCAGGAGTTCAGCATTGTGAGCAGCGGCGCGAGTCCGCCGAACGCCGCACCGTAGCCCACGCTCGTCGGCACCG
>CAZYQM010000050.1:0-2189 GCA_964649965.1 uncultured Gemmatimonas sp. | reverse complement strand
GACCGGCACGCGCACGAGCCCGCCCACCACCGACGGCAGCGCGCCGTCCATTCCCGCCACGACGATCACCACGCCCGCATCGTGCAGCACCTCACGCTTGGCGAGGATGCGATGGATGCCGGCCACGCCCACGTCCGTGATCCGCTGTACGCCGAGCCCGAAGGCATCGAGCGTCACCGCGGCCTCCTCCGCCACCGGAAGGTCACTTGTGCCCGCCGTCACAACGGCCACCGAACGCTGCGCACGTGCTGTCGATTCCATAGCCCCACGTAGCAGCACGGTCCGTGCCAGCGGATTGATCTCGGTCTCCGTCCAGCGCTTAGCCAGCGCATCCCGGGTCTCCGCGTCCGCGCGTGTGACCAGGAACCCATCGCCCTGGGCCGCCAGCCGTTCGCAGATCGCGACAGTCTGGGCGGGTTGCTTGCCCTGACCGAACACCACTTCCGGGTATCCCTGCCGAAGCGCACGGTGCGTATCCACGGTCGCGAAACCCAGTTCGTCCACGGGCGCATCGTCCAGTTGCGCGAGGGCGGCCTCCACTGGAAGCCGCCCTGTCGCCACCTCGTCGAGCAATGCGCGCACGCGGTCGCGCCTCACGCCGCCTCCGCCTCGCGCATCCACGGGCTCGCCAGATACTCGGCGAAGATCCCCTCGACCTCGGCGAAGTCGTTCACCGCGTGCAGCTTCTTGCGCAGGTCCGCAGAATTGGGCAGGCCCTTCACGTACCAGCCGAGGTGCTTGCGGAACTCGATGGCCGCGCCGATCGGGTCCGCCTCGTAGGCCTGCACCATCCGCGCGTGGTCCAGCGCAATCGCGAAGCGCTCCTCGACCCCCGGCGTCTCCGGCATCGGCAGCCCGTCGAGCAGCGCGCGGGCCTGCTTGAAGATCCACGGCTGCCCGAACGACCCGCGCGCGATCATCACCGCGTCGCACCCCGTCTCGCGATGCATCCGCAGCGCGTCCTCAGCCGTCTTGATGTCGCCGTTGCCGATCACCGGGATCTCGAGCGCCTCCTTCACCTTGGCGATCTCCTCCCAGCGCGCGTGGCCCGTGTACATCTGCGTGCGCGTGCGCGGGTGCAGCGCGATGGCCCGTACGCCGGCTTCCTGGCACTTGAGCGCGATCTTCACCGGATCGCGCATCTCCTCGCTCCAGCCGCTGCGGATCTTGCAGGTCACGGGCAGGTGCGTCCCGCTGATCACCGCGCGGATCACCGACTGCACGAGGTCGAGGTCGCGCAGGCAGCCGGAGCCACCGTTGCGCTTCACGACCTTCTTGACCGGGCAGCCGAAGTTGATGTCGATGTAGTCCGGCTGGAACACGTCCGTGACCAGCGCCGCCGCCTCCCGCATCGCGTCCGGGTCGGCCCCGAAGATCTGCACCCCGATCGGGTGCTCGTCCGGCGTGAAGCGCAGCTTGCTGAACGTGGCCTCGTTCTCCCGGCGGATGCCCTCGGCCGAGAGGAATTCCGTCACGACCACGTCCGCGCCCCAAGCGCGACAGAGGCGCCGGAACGGCGACTCCGACACGCCCGCCATCGGGGCCAGGAACACGGGGACGGCTGAGGGGCCGGTGGGGTACGGGAAGCGCATCAGGGGAAAGCTAGGAATGGGGCCAAACGCTTGCAATATAACCGTTTGACGGCCTTCGGCGCCGTGGTTAGCTTCTCGGGATGGAACTCCGGGAATTCTTCGCCGAAGACGCAATCCAGCTCGAGCTGGCTGGCACCACCAAGGACGACATCCTCAAGGAGCTCATCGGGCTCCTCAAGCTCCCCGAGAAGGACGAAGCGACGCTCTTCAAGATGCTCAAGCGGCGCGAGAACCTCGGCTCCACGGGTATGGGCCGCGGCATCGCCATCCCGCATTGCCGCTCGATGGTCGTGAGCAAGCTGCGCGTCGCCTTCGGCCGCAAGAAGGCGGGCGTGGACTTCAAGGCGCTCGACGACAAGCCGGTGCACTTCTTCTTCCTCATCGTCGCGCCGCCGCTCGAAGTCTCCAACCAGTACCTCCCGGTGCTCGGCAAGATCGCCCAGTTCTCGAAGGAGGGCGACGTGCCCGAGAAGCTGATGTCGCTGAGCGATCCCAAGCAGTTTATGGAGCTGCTGGCGGCCAAGGGCGTCTAACGGCGGTTCACCACGGAGCAACCGTGTCTCGAAGGTGAGGAGTTACGCCGTGGCGGGCCGTGGG
>CAZYQM010000049.1:9116-12693 GCA_964649965.1 uncultured Gemmatimonas sp. | reverse complement strand
CCGCTGAGCCGCGCGCCGATCTTCACGTCTTCGCGCGCGGCCTGGCGCACCGTGTACGAGGTATGGATGTCCAGCGTCGGCGGGATGCTCAGCGGGCCGTTGAGGCGCACGAGCCCGCTGTCCACCTGGAAGGTGCGCTGCAAGAGGCCGAGGTCGAGGCGGAAGGTGCCGCGCGTGGCGACGATCTCGCCGCGCACGTCGGGTTCGTCGAGCGTGCCGGCCGCGGCGACCTCGCCGGTGAGCTGCACGTTGGCCTCGTTGGAGCGCAGGCGCACCTCGTTGCCGAGGCGCACGCGCACGCCCTCGAGCCTTGGCGCGAACTGCGAGGCCGTCTCCGCCGCCTCGCGGTCCTCCTCGAGCGCGAGTGCGCGCCGTCGCTGGCGGCCGATGAACACGTTGGCCTGCGGCACGGTGACCACGCCGGCGAGGGCCAGCGAGTCGACGGGGCCGTCGAGCTGCAGCTGCCAACTGACGTCGGCCTCCGCCGTCCGCGGATCGTCGATCACGCGCAGGTTGCGCGCCACGGTGCGGAGATCGGCCCGCCAGCCGGCGTCCGTGCGAATGATGGCGCCTTCGATGGACGCCGTGTCCTGTTCGGAGCGCTCGTCGGCGAGTCGCGCGCGTTGGATGAACACGGAGTCCGGCGCGAGCGAGACGTCCATCAACAGGTCGCGGAATCCGGTGCCGAGGGCGGGCACCACGAAGGCGCCGTCGCGCACGAGGATGATGCCGCGCGGTTCGATGTTGCGCCACGTGCCCGTCACCTGCACGTCGGCGTCGAGGCCGCCCTGCAGTTCGGTCACGCCGGTGCTGAGCGCTTCGAAGCCGGCGAGCGGCGTGCCGCTGGCGGTGAGGCGCAGGTACAGCGGTTGTTCGAGCAGGCGCTCCTCGAGCGGGATCGCCTCGAACGAGAGGTCCAGCGGTAGCTCGGCGACCAGGGCGATGGCGTCGCGCTGGAGCATCCGCGTATCGAGGCGCAGGTCCGCCCGCGAATCGGCGTAGCGCGCCTCCAGCGTCAGCTCGGGTGCCTCGCGATCCTCGACGCGCGTGGAGTCGAGGCGCATCGTCAGTTCGAGTCGCGGCGCGGCCAAGGTGCCGCTGAGCCGGGCATCGCCCGTCAGCAGGCCGTCGATGCGCGTCGGCACGACGCCGGTGAAGCGCGCGTGGCGCAACGGCACGCGGAGGGCCTGCGCGCTGAGCGTCACCGGTCCCGCGGAGTCGAGCCGTGCGCCGAGCGAGAAGCGGGCGCCGTCACGGCTGACGAGCAGCAGGGAATCCACCTCGAGGCGATCCGAGGTGCGGAACACGCGGCTGGGCCGCGCGAGTCGCCAGTCGGCGTCGCGACTGTTGGCGGTGAGCGAATCGAGCTTTACCTCGATGCTGTCGCCCATATAGCGGATGTCCGCGCGGCCCTGCGCGTAGAGCGTGTCGAGTGCCACCATCCGGAACGAGGCGTCCACCCACGAGGGGTCGCGCACGGTCGCCTCCGCGCTCAGCCGGTGGATCGCCGAGGTGCCGGCGACGGCGTCGGTGAGGTCGAAGGTCGCGAGTCCCTGCGTGGCGCGCGGCACGCCGGAGAGCAGCAGTTCGCCATCCATCGCGCGGATGCCGTAGCTGCCGGCGCGCAGCGAATCGCCGTGCAGGGTGGCGTACACGTCCATCGTGTCGAGCGAGCCGAGCGCGAGGCCCTCGATGCGCAGCGTGCCGCCGAGGGAGTCGGCCCAGGTGGCGGCGAGCGAGTCACCGAGCAGCGCGGCGAGGGCCGGGACGGAATCGAGGGTCGCGGCGAATCGCAGGCTGTCACGCAGCGCCGGGTCGCGCGCGAGACGGCCGCGCGCGGTGATGGAGCCCGCATCGAGCGCGAGGCGCAGCGTGTCCACGCGCAGGCCGCCGGGCTCGAGCTCGAGCGCGCCGATCCCCGCGCGCAGCGGCAGGCCCACGACCTGCGACGCGCTGTCGAGACGGAAGGCGATCGTGCCGCTCGGCGCATCCCATCCGCCGTCGATGCCCAAGGCGACCTCGCCGTCCAATCGGTGTTCCGGCACGGTCTGCGTCACGAGGAAGCGGTTGGCGTCGAAGCGCTCGAGTCGCAGCGGGCCGCGCGCGACGAGGCGGGCGGTATCCATTGACGTAGTGCCGACGAACTGCATCCGCGCACCTTCGCCCTCGAGCGCGAGGTCCAGCGTCACGTCGTCGCCGCGGGCCGAGGCCGTCAGGCGGCCGCGCAGCACGCCGCGCAGCCGTTCGCCGGTCACGGCCTCTCCCAGCGCGGCCAGCGCGACGGTGTCGAGCGTGAGGTCCGCCTCGAGCCAGGTGCTCGCGGTGTCCCCGGCGATGCGACCGGCGCCGAGCACGCGCGAACGCGGCAGCGCTCCGTCCACGTGCACGAGGTCGAGGTCGTGGAAGCGCAGGTCCGTGACCGGGCCGTCCAGCGTCACGACGCCCGTGAGGTAGCCGCGCAGCGAGTCGGCGATGTCGGTCACGGCGCCGACCGTGCGCACGTCGAGCGAGTCAATGCGCACGTGCATCGGCTGCAGCGTCGCATCGCTGGCTTCGAGATCGAGCCGTCCCTCGATGGTGAAGCGCGAGCGGGCTCCGCCGACGCGACGGTCCTCGAACTCCAGCGTCGAGGCGTCGAGGGCGAAGTCGCGCAGCGGCCCGCCGGCGCCGCGCAGGCGGCCGCGCAGCTGTCCGTCCCAGGGCGGGGGCGGCGTCGAGTCGCCGAAGAGCTCGTGCAGCAGCGCGAAGTCCAGCGGGGCGGCGGTGACATCCACGTCGCGGATCGCCGTCGCGCCGCCGATATCCGCGACGAGCCGGCCCTCCAGCTGCGATGCACCCGAGGTCACGCGGAACCGCTCGACGATGCCGCGATACTCGCCATCACCGGTGCCATTCACGATGCGCAGGCGCGCGGTGGCGCGTCCTTCGCGCGGGATGAGGGAATCGGCCCACGCGATGTCTGCCAGGTCAATCTCCGCAGCGTCGAGCTCCGCGACGATGCGTGGGTCGCGCGTCGTGTCGCGCCATTGCATCTGCGCGCGCAGTGCGGCGCGTGAGGCGCCGACGCGAATCGCCGGCAATCGCAGGTCGGCGGAATCCGCCGTAAAGCCGAGGCCGCCACCCGCCGTGCTGAACGCGAGGTCCGGTGCGTCGCTGCGTCCGCCGATGGCGGCGAGTTGCAGCGTGCCGCGCGGGCCGTCCGTGTGGAGGACCGACGGCCCGAGGTCGAGCGACAGGTCAGAGACGACGCGGCGCGTGGGCGCGCGTCGCGGCCCTGAAGCGTACTGCGTGACGGAGACGCGGCCGTCGCGCAGGGTCAGGGTGTCGAGACGGACGCGCCAGGGTGCAGCGGGTGCCGCGACGGAAGACGCGGCGGCGCTGGTGTCGCGCGCCGCCAGCGCGGCAACGTTCCACGCACCGCTGGAATCCTGGACGAGTGCGATGTCGGGGCCGTCGATCGAGATCTGCGAGAGGTACAGTTCGCGGTCGAGCAGCGTGCGCAGGCTGAATGCTGCGCGCACGCTCCCGAGCCGGACGACCTCGGCACCGGACGCGTCGCGCAGGACGAGCGAGTCGA
>CAZYQM010000049.1:8585-9106 GCA_964649965.1 uncultured Gemmatimonas sp. | reverse complement strand
TCGAGCGCCATCGTGCCGAGTGGCACGGGTCGCAGGCCGTGCAGCTGCAGAGCGACGTCGTCGGCGAGCGCGTCGCGCAACGCGGACTCCACGCGCGACGTGACCCACGCCTGCCCGCCGCTGCTGCGCAGCGCGATCGTCACGGCCAGGAGAGCGCCGAGCCCGAGCGTGAGCAGTCCCACGATGGCGATGCGCAACATCAGCCGCATCCGGCGAATCACCTAGAAGGCCTCGCCGATGCTGAAGTGGAAGGTGAGGCGCGGCAGCAGGCCGCGCGGCTGCGGCGGACGGAACGAGGCCGGGCAGGCCACGGGACCGAGCGCGCCGGCGGCCGCGTCGTCCAGCGGCTCCGTGGAGCCGGGCGAGACGCAGATCGCGCGCCCCAGCGTCCCCGCGCCGGCGCGCTGCAGGTAGAATGCCGGGCCCGCCTCGCGGACGTGCGGGTTGTAACCGACGTCCACGCGGAACGGTCCCAACGGCGTGACGAGCCGCACGCCGATGCCGGGCGTCGCGCGCAGTCC
>CAZYQM010000049.1:0-8575 GCA_964649965.1 uncultured Gemmatimonas sp. | reverse complement strand
GTCCGGTGACGGCGTAGTTGCCGGAGTTGTTCCAGACGCGGCCGGCGTCGAGGAAGATCACCCAGCGCAGCAGGTCGCTGGGCCAGCCGACGCGCGAGCGCAGCTCGAGGTTGAGCAGCGCCATCGCCGTGCCGCCGGCGGGGGCCGTGCGGTCGAACCCCGCCGCCGCATCGGCGAGGCCGACGAGTTCGCCGTTCACCGTCACCGTGTCGCTTGGCGCGCGCACGATGTACACGGTCGGTCCGAGCTGGCCTTGGTTGTAGCCGCGCACGGAGTTCTGGCCGCCGGAGTAGAAGCGCTCCTGCGGTGGCACGAAGGCCTCGAGGCTGCGCCGCGTTGCGATGAAGCCGGCGGAGAGCCGCGCCGCGCCGACGAGCGTGCGCGTGAGCGGACGGTACAGGGCGTACTCGAGCTGCGTGCGATTGAAGTTCACGCGCGTCCCCGGCCTGCCGACGTTCACCGTGCCGAGGCGCGACTCGATCGCCCAGCGCTCGTCGTTGCTCGCGAAGGCGGTGATGGCCGGTGCCGAGCGCGAGAACGTCACGCCGGCGGCGTGCATCACGCTCGGGCTGTTGAGCAGGAAGCGGTCGTTGAAGCGGCAGAGGCCGAAAGTCGCGCAGGAGACGGCCGCATCGGACGTCGTGCGCCCGGCATCGAAGCGATAGCTGAACGTGGTGTTGACGCGCGGCACGATCGGGCGGTCGAAGCTGCCGATGCCGCCGATGCTCGTCTCGCGCACGTAGCTCTGGAATTCCGTGCGGCGCTCGCTGTAGAGCGTGCCCACCGGATGCCAGCGGTCGCCGATGACGCCGCGCAGGCTGACCGTCGCGCCGACGTAGTAGTTGAGCCGCAGGCTGAACGTGTCGGCGCGCACGGCGGGGGCGCAGAGGCTGGGCGCGCCGTCCAACGGCACGCCGACACCGAGCTTGGACAGCCGCAGGTCCATCTGCAGGCGGTGCCCGCGGCCGAGGAAGTTCTGCTCGACGAAGCGCGTCTGCGTGCGGAAGCAGTCGATCGTGCCCCAGCCGCCGCCGACGCGCAGCGCGTTGTGCCGGCCTTCCACCAGCCGCACGCGCACGGGCAGCGTGTCGCCGCTGGCGCGCAGCGGCAGCGTGTCGATGGCCACCGTGCGGTACAGGTCGTACGAGTAGAGCAGTTGCTGGCTCGCGCCCACGGCGCGGGCGCTGTACACGTCGCCGCGCTCGAAGCGCAGCAGTTCCCGGACGTCGTCCTCGCGCAGCGCGGGCTTGCCGGAATCTGTGGGCGTCACGGCGACCTCGATCGCGCCGACGCGCACGAGGTTGCCCGGCGAGAAGGCCAGCGTGACGCGGGCGCGACGCGCGGCGCTGTCCACCGTCACCGTGCGCGTCGGCGGTCGGGCGCGCGCGTAGCCCTCCGCGCGCAGGATCTGCTGCACGGAATCCAGCGTCGCGACGAGCACGGAGTCGTCGAGCGGTGCGCCGCGCAACGCCTGCACCAAGCGTCCCTGATCCACCAACCCGCGCGGCACGTTCGTCAGGCGCACGGTGTCGATCACCACCGGCGGCGCCTCGCGCACCGTGAAGGTCACGTGCGCCGTGCGCGAGCTCGTGCGCCGCACCTCGGCCGTCGCCGTCGTGCCCGGATAGCCACGCATCCCGTACCACGCGGCGATGCGGCGCTCGTCTCGGCCGAGCTCCAGCGTGTCGAGGCAGGCGGTGGGACCGACATCCCAGCCGAACCAGCGCCGCAGCCGACCGGCGCGCTCCGTGTAGAGGATCTGCGTGAGGTCGAAGCTCGTGATGCAGCGATTGCCCTCGAAGGCGAGCCGCTCCACGCGGGGCCGGAACCGCGTGCATCCGTCGCGCTGCGCGGCGGCCGGGACGGCCGCGATCGCGAGGCAGAGGAGTGCACGGAGGACGGCTCGGGGCATCAGCTCGGGGCAGGGGACACGGGGACCGGACGCGCGGGCGCGCGCGATCCTATATTCTAGTACCCGCACCCAGCAATCCTGCACCGGAGTCCAGCAAATGCGTCGCCTCATTCCCGTCGCCGCCCTCATTCTCGCCGCCTGCGCACCCGACGCGCCGCCGGCCACCGCGGACGCCGCCTGCTTCGGCACCCGCGTGCTCTCGTTCCGCGACCTCGTGGCCGAGGTGATCATCCCCAGCGGCGAGGCCTGCGCGTCGGGCAGCTTCCAGGTGGTCTTCACGCGCGGCGCGGATACGCTCGAGACGCTGACGGAAACGCGCACGGGCATCGTGGGCTTCATCGGCACCGCCGACGTGGACGCCGACGGGCGCGGCGAGTTCATCATCGCGACGTACACGGACGACTCGACGCGTACGGGCACGCTCTATGGCTACACCGAGACGGCGGCCGGCATCGCGCGCTTCCCGATCGCCGAGCTCGCGGCCGAGCAGCGCGACGGCTATGCGGGGATGGATCGCTTCGGCTTCGGCGGCGCGGACCAGTTGGTGCGCGCGTATCCGCGCGGCACGGCCGGCGACACCACGTGGTTCGCGTACTCGCACGGCGAGTCGCGGTGGACGCCGATCGAACGGCCGTCGTGGGTGCGTTGAGCGCGTGATGCTGCCGCGCGCGATGCGCGCGGCGTGAACACCGGATGACGGCGCGTCAGGTCCCGCGGGGCTTGGCGCGCCGCGTCGCCTGCGCCTGCAGCGGATCGTCGGGCCAGGGATGCCGCGGATAGCGACCCTTGAGATCCTTGCGCACCTCGAAGTAGCCGTCCCGCCAGAAGCTCGCGAGATCCTGCGTGACCTGCACGGGGCGTCCCGCCGGCGACAACAGATGCATCGTGACGGGCACGCGCCCCTCGGCGAGGCGCGGCGTGTCGGTCAATCCGAAGCACTCCTGCAGCTTCACGGCGAGGACGGGTTGGCCCGGGACCTCATAATCCACGCGGATGCGGGATCCGCTCGGCACCTCGAGGTGCGTGGGGGCGATGCGGTCGAGACGCTCACGTGCCGCCCACGGCAGCGGGGCGAGCAACGCGGCGCCCAACTCGACCGAGGCGAGGTCGGCCCATCGGCGCGCGTCGCCGAGCATCGGGCCGAGCCATTCGTCGAGGGTCGCGAGCAACGCGGTATCGCTGACGTCCGGATACGGCGCACCGATGTGCGCGTGCGCGAAGGCCAGTCGCCGGCGCAGCGCGACGTCGCCCTCGCGCCAGGGCAGGCGGGCGAGTCCGCGCTGGCGCACGGCCTCGAGCAGCGCGGCGCGGTAGTCGTCGGGCTGGACGTCGCGCAGCGGCCGCTCGCGCAGCACCAGCGCACCCACGCGTTCGACCTCGACGGCGCGCACGCGCTCGCTGGCGTCGTCCCAATGCACCTCACGCCGCGTGACGACCGCGTCGGCGAGCGCGCGTCGCAGCAGGGCTTCGTCGAGTGCGGCGCCCAGCCAGATGCGGCTCTCGTTGGGATCGCCGTCGAGATCGGCGATGGCCAGGTACTGCGCTCGGCCGAGCGGCTGCTGTGTCGCGAGGCGCGCGCCACGCCCGTTGCGCAGCAGGTACCGCGGCGCGTCGCCCGGCCGGCGCTGCGCCACGCGATCCGGATACGCCAGCGCGACCAGCGCGCCGAGCGCCGCGAGATCCTCCTCGCCGTCGTGGGCATCGCGCGGCAGCGAGCGGCGCAACGCGCGCGCTTCGTCACGCACGCGGTAGAGCCGCGCGGCGTCCGTCTCCCCGCGCCCACCGCGGCGCAGCAGGTCCACGCGCGTCGCGAGGTCCGCATCGTGCTCCGCCGCCTCGCGCCGCAGGATGTCGCGCTCGGCCAGCAAAGCGGCGACCTCACAGGCCAGCGTCGCCATTCCCATCGCGCCGCCGCGCAGCACGAGATGGGCAAGGCGCGGCGCGATGCCGAGCGTCGCCATCGCACGCCCGTGCGCCGTGACGCGTCCGTCGTCAGCGAGCGCGCCGAGGTCACGGAGCAGCGCGCGCGCCTGCGTCAGCGTGCCCGATGGCGGTGCGTCGAGCCAGCGCAGCGCCTGTGCGTCCGCGTGCCCCGCGCAGGCGAGCTCAAGCGCCAACGCCGACAGGTCCGCGGCGAGGATCTCCGGCGTCGGACGCTGCGGCAGCGCCGCCTGCTGCGCCTCGTCCCAGAGGCGTACGCAGTGTCCGGGCGCGGTGCGTCCGGCGCGGCCACGGCGCTGGTCCGCCGCCGCGCGTGAGACGCGCAGCGTCTCCAGCCGCGTCATCCCGCTGCGCGCGTCGAAGCGCGGCACGCGCGCGAGGCCGGCGTCCACCACCACGCGCACGCCGTCGAGCGTCACCGACGACTCGGCGATCGCCGTGCTGAGGATAACGCGCGGTCCCGGCTGGCGCGGACGCAGCACGCGATCCTGGTCGTCGAGCGCCAGCGAGCCGTGCAGCAGTTCGATGCGCGCGTCCATCGGCGTCTCTTCCAACGCGGTGCGCGCGCGCTGCAACTCGGCGATGCCTGGCAGGAAGACCAGCACATCGCCGCCGTGCTCCTGCCGCGCGGCGCGCACGGCGTTGGCGACGCTGCGTGCCAGCGGGACGCCGTCCCGGGGCGCGCGATACTCCGTCGTGACGGGAAACTCGCGTCCCTCGCTGATGATGGTCGGTGCGGGCGTGCCGTCGCCGAGCAAGCGGGCGACCGGCGCCGCCTCGAGCGTGGCCGACATCACGAGCAGGCGCAGGTCCGGCCGCAGCACGGCGCGTGCTTCGAGCGCGAGCGCGAGCCCGAGGTCGCTGCCGAGGTGCCGCTCGTGGAACTCGTCGAAGAGCACCGCGGCGACGCCGTCGAGCGACGGGTCGTCCTGCACCATCCGCGTGAAGATGCCTTCGGTGATGACTTCCACACGCGTCGCGGCGCTGACGCGGGCATCGAGTCGCACGCGATAGCCCACGGTGGCCCCGCAGGCTTCGCCGCGCAGCCGCGCCATCTGCTCGGCCGCCGCACGTGCGGCGAGGCGCCGCGGCTCGAGCACGAGGATCCGCCCGTCGCCGCGCCACGGCGCCTCGAGCAGCGCGAGCGGGATGCGCGTCGTCTTGCCCGCGCCCGGTGCGGCCACGACGACCGCGACACCGCGATCGGCCAGCGCGTCCCGCAGGGCGGGCAGCACGGCATCGATGGGCAGCGGCGGGAGGGGCGGCAAGGACACGAGAGGAAACCGGGGCGGGGCGTCGGCGGTAGGAACTGGGAATGCTGCCGCGTAAGTTAGGAGCCTATGCACCACAGCGCGTCCGCTATGCCTGAGCCGTCACCCGAGCGCCGACCGGTCGCCTCGCCGCGCAACATCGCCTTCGCGGTGGGTGTCGCCGGGATCCTGCCGCTCGACATCGTGACCAAGCGCTGGGCCGAGGCAGCCCTCGCCCTGCACGTGCCGGTCGAGGTCGTCGGCCGCACGCTGCGCTGGACGCTGACCTACAACACCGGCGCGGCGATGAGCCTGTCCGTGGGCGATTTCTCGCGTCCGTTCTTCAGCGTCGTCGCGCTGGGGATGGTGACGTACCTGCTGGTGATGCTGCGCCAGTCCGCGCCGCAGACGCGCGGTGTGCCGCTGGCGCTCGGATTGCTCACGGCCGGGGCGATCGGGAACCTCATCGACCGCCTGCGCCACGACCGCGGCGTCGTGGATTTCATTGACGTCGGCACGGCGTCGTGGCGGTTCTGGACCTTCAACGTCGCCGACATCGGCGTCACCTGCGGCGCGGCGCTGCTCGCGTTGCTGCTATGGCGCGAGGACCGCGAGTCCAGCAAGTTGCAGGCAGCGCCCACACCCACCGAGAGCCCCGACCGATGACCCAGCGCCGCGATTTTCTCCGCCAAGCTTCGCTTCTCGCCGCCGGCACGCTGGCTGCGGCGCCGCTCGCGGCGGACGAGCCGACCCCGCGTGCCCAGGACGGCTGGGATATGTCGTGGACGGCGCGCGTCACGGGCCGCCACAAGATGTGCTTCGACGCCCACGAGATCTCGGACGGCGTCTGCCTGCACCAGGCCCGCTCCTTCCTGCAGGGCTACAAGGACGTGTACGGACTCGGCGATGCGGACGTCAGCGCCGTGCTCGTGATTCGCCACGCCGCCGTGCCGATGGTGATGAACGACGCGCTCTGGGCCGACGGCTTCCTCGCGGAGGCGACGGAGCTCAAGGATCCCGAGACCAACGAGCCGGCGAAGCGCAATCCGTTCGTGAACGTGCCGGCCGGCGCGCGCTACGCGCTCTCGTGGCCGGACGGCGCGCTCGACACGCTGATCGCCCGCGGCGTCATCGTGCTCGCCTGCGACCTCGCGCTGCGCAACTTCTCGGGCCAGATCGCGCGGCACCGCAACATCCCGCGGCAGGATGCGACGGCGCTGGTCAATGCCAACCTCATCCCCGGCATCTACAAGATGCCGACGGGTGTGTTCGCGACCTGCCACGCGCAGCAGCTCGGCTGCGGCGTGCTCAACGCGGTCTGAGGTCGGCGAGCAGCGTCTCTGCCGCGCGGCGCCCGCTGCGCAGCGCCCCGTTGATGGACGGCGTCTCCAGATAGTCGCCGCAGCCGTAGAGCTGCGGCCCGAGCCGCACGGCGTCCGCAACCTTGTCCGGCGCCGGCACCGTGCGCGGCAACGCGTACGGCACGCGCGACACGCGCAGCAAGCGCCAGGCATTCACCGTGCCGTTGCCGAACCACGCCGCGAGCTGCGTCCGCGCATCGCGGTCGAGCACGCCGTCGTCGTCGTGTCCACTGCCGACCACCGTCGCCGAGATCAGTGCCTGCCCGGGCGGCGCGTAGCTCGCGCTCACGTCGCTGGGCACGCAGACGTGATTCACGGGTCCGCGCCGTCCCTCACCATTGAGCACGAGCAGCGGTGCAGGCATCGGCGACGTCGGCGCGGCGTAATAGAGCGTCACGCAGGATGCCCACTGCGGCGCGCGCGAACCTGGTAAGAGGACGGGAGCGTTGCGGGCGTCGGTGGCGAGGATTACCGCCTCGGCGCCCAGCGTCTCGCCGGAGGCCAGCTCGACCTGCGTGCCCTTGATGCTGCGCACGCGGGCATCGGTGCGCAGGGATCCCGCCGGCAACGAGGCGGCGAGCTGCTTCGGGATCGCGCGCATTCCGCCGGTCGGCAGCGTGGCGCGGCCCGTCGCGAACATCCCGAAGAGGAAGTCGAACCAGTGGCGCGGCGCTCCGAGTTGCGCATCGAGGAACACGCCGCCGAAGAACGGCCGGAAGAAGCGCTCGATGGCGCCGTCCGAGAAGCCGCGGCGGTGCAGGGCGCGCGCCGCCGTCTCGCCGCTGTGTTCCTCGGGTTCGCCTTCCAGCGCGAGGATCGCGTCCGAGCGCAGCTTCAGCATCCGCAGGGCATCCATCGGCGTGAAAGCGCCCGACACCAGCGAGCGCAGGCCGGCGATTGGATCGCGCCAGGGATCGGCGACGCGCCCGAAGCCGTCGCCGCGCCGGATCAGCGCACCGGGCAGGAAATGCCCGAGGTTCAAGGCGTCGAGATCCAGTTGACGCCGCGCCTCGGGATACGAGTCGAGCAACACCTGGAAGCCGCGGTCGAGCAGGAAGCCGTCCACTTCGTCGGTCGCGACACGTCCGCCGACCTCGGCGGCCGCTTCGAGTAGCAGCGGGGTAACGCCCGCCGCCGCCAGGGTGCGTGCCGCCGCGAGTCCCGCGAGACCGCCGCCGATGATGATCACGTCGTGCTGAGCCATACCCGTACAATGCCCTGGACAGGGTGCTAGTTTCCTGCCGATGGCCAAGACCTACGACCGCGACTACTACGAGCAGTGGTACCACGATCCGGCCCGCCGCGTCATCACGCCGGCGGCCGTGGCGCGCAAGGTGCGGATGGTGCTGGGCATCGCGGAGGCCCTCCTTGAGCGCCCCGTGCGCACGGTGCTCGACGTTGGCTGCGGCGAAGGCGCCTGGCGCGAGCACCTGCGCCGCGAGCGGCCGAGCCTCCGCTACACGGGTGTCGAGTCCAGCGCCTACGTGCTCGATCGCTTCGGCCGCACCCGCGATATCCGCGCGGGATCGTTCGGCACGCTCGGCTCGCTCGACCTCGACGGGCCCTTCGATATGATCGTGGTCTGCGACGTGCTGCAGTACGTGCCGGACGCGGAGCTGCAGCCGGGGCTGACGGCGATCGCCGACTTGCTCGGCGGCGTGACCTATCTCGAGGCCTACGCCAAGGAAGACGCGATCGAGGGCGACCGCGCGGGCTGGCACGAGCGCAGTGCGGCCGAGTACCTCGCCGAGTTTGCGAAGGCCGGCCTCGTCGGTGTCGGGATGCACTGCTACGTGGGTGAGGCGCTGCGCGAGCAGACGGCCGCGCTTGAGCGGCGTTGATGATGACGCATCTGAAGGTCTGCTGCATCGCCTCCGTCGCGGAGGCTGAGCTGGCCGTCGCGCACGGCGCGTCGGCCCTCGGCCTCGTCTCAGCGATGCCCAGCGGCCCCGGCGTCGTCGCCGATGACGTCATCCGCGAAGTCGCCGCGTGGGCGCGCGGGCGCGCGCGGAGCTTCCTGCTGACGTCGCGGACCGATCCGGATGCGATCGCCGAGCAGCTGCACGACCTGCAGCCGGAGACCGTGCAGCTGGTGGATGCGTTGCCCGAGG
>CAZYQM010000048.1:6561-12759 GCA_964649965.1 uncultured Gemmatimonas sp. | reverse complement strand
CTCGAGGACGAGATGGCCTTCCGCGACCGAGCGCTGCTCGAGCTGGCCTATGGCGCCGGCTTGCGCGTGAGCGAATGGTGTTCGCTCGAAGTGAAGGACGTGATGCTCGACGAGCTCGTCGTGCGCGTGTTCGGCAAGGGCGGCAAGGAGCGGCTGGTGCCCATCGGGCGGAAGGCCGCGGGCGCGGTGGGGATGTACCTGCGGGAGCTGCGGCCGCGCCTGGAGAGGGGAAAGGGCGAAGGGCGCTTGTTCCTGAATAGCCGCGGTCGGCCGTTGCAGCGGATGACGGCGTGGACGATCCTCAAGAAGATCGTGGATCGTTCCGGGGTGACGAAGCCCGTCACGCCGCATACGTTGCGACATTCGTTCGCCACGCACCTGCTCGAGGGCGGGGCGGACCTGCGGGCGGTGCAGGAGATGCTCGGGCACGCGGACATCTCGACGACTCAGCTGTACACGCACGTGGATCGGGAGCATTTGCGGCAGGTGCACCGGCAGTTTCATCCCCGCGGCTGAAAACTCTTTTCGCGCAGACGGTGTCTTAGCGACAATGCTCCTCGTCCTCGACAACTACGATTCGTTCACGTACAACCTCGTCCAGTACCTGGGCGAGCTTGGCGCCGAGCTGCGCGTGGTCCGCAACGACCAAGTCACACTCGACGAGATCGCCGCGATGCGCCCGCAGGCGATCATCCTCGGCCCGGGCCCCGGCACGCCGGCAGACGCGGGCGTGACGATTCCCGTGATCAAGCGCTTCGGCGCGAGCATCCCGATGCTCGGCGTCTGCCTCGGCCACCAGGCGATCGGCGAGGCCTACGGCGGCGACGTGATCCGCGCGCCGCGCGGCGTGATGCACGGCAAGACCTCGCGCGTGCGGCACGATGGGTCCGGGCTGTTCGCGGGCATCGAGTCGCCGGCGGAAGTGATGCGCTATCACTCGCTGGTCGTGAAGCACGGCACGCTGCCGTCTGACCTCGAGGTCACGGCGACGGCGATGGATGACCCGACGGAGATCCACGCGCTGCGGCATCGCGCGCATCCAGTGTACGGCGTGCAGTTCCATCCGGAGTCCATCGGGACCCAGACGGGCAAGCAGATGCTCCGGAACTTCCTCACCCTCGCAGGAGTGCTGACGTGATGCGCAGGACGAAGCGGTTGGGCGGCATTGGCCTAATGCTCGCGGCGATGTCCGCCTGCGTCGGGGAGTCCGGCGGAGACGGAAGCGGCCTGCCGTGGCGCACGGTCGCCGACTCCACCGGCGACACCATCGTGGTGCGGACGGTCGGCGAGGCGCCGGATGAACTCACGCACACGGTCGTCCCGACACTGCAGGTCGGCGCGCTCGAGGGCGCCGAGGAACTCACCTTCGGCTACGTCGGAGACGTGATGGGCCTCGCCGACGGCGGGTTGCTCGTTCACGACGCGGCCGCCGAAATCATCCGGATGTTCGACTCCACCGGCGCGTTCGTCCGGAACCTGGGCGGCAAGGGAGGCGGCCCCGGCGAGTACACGCAGGTGAACGGCATCGCGCGCCACGTGAGCGGTGACTTCTACGTCTGGGACGCCGGTGGCGGTCGCGTGAATCGCTACCGGAGCGACGGCAGCTTCGTGACGACCTGGCGCAGCCCGTTCACGGGCTGGTTCACGCAAAACCAGCTGTTTACGGACGCGGCCGGCCGGCTCCTGATGTGGCTACCGATCATCCCAGACCCCAACAACACGCTGGAACGCCAGGAGAGCTACGTCCGCCTCGACACGGCCGGCAGCACGTTGGACACGCTGTTCCTTCCGGTCTGGCCTGACGAATCCGAACCGCTGCAGGCGGCGAGCCCCAACGGGCGCTCGCGGACGATGACGACGCGTCCGTGGTCGGCCAATTCCGTCGCCGCGGTGCATCCGGCCGGTGGCATCGTGGTGGGACCGGGGCAGGACTACCTGCTGTACCGCCTGATGGCGGGCGGCAAGCCGCTGCGCATCGAGCGCGAGTACACGCCGGTGCCGGTCTCCGAGACGGAACGCAGCGAACGACAGGCGCAGATCGAGCAGAATATGCGACGCCTGGACCCGAGCTGGAACTGGACCGGCGCGCCGATTCCATCGCAGAAGCCCGCGTACGAGCGTTTGCTCATCGGCGAAGACGGGCGCATCTGGGTGAAGGTCTTTACGGCCGGGGAGACGATTCCCGAGGCGGAGCGGGCCACGCCGCGGCCGAACCCGAACGGCCCGCCACCGGTCGTGCTCTCGACCCGCGAGCCAACCGTCTACGACGTCTTCGAAGCGGACGGCCGGTTTCTCGGACGCGTGAAGCTGCCGCCGCGCACGCGGGTGATCCGCACGCGCGGAAACGTGGCCTGGGGCACCGTCCGAGACACCGATGACGTGGACTACGCCGTGCGCTTCCGCGTGGATCCCGCGCTTCCATAAGCTCCGCGCGCGGTCGCGCGCCGATCAGGAAGGTTCAGGGACGCCGAGGCGGCGGGGCCGGAAACTTCGGTCCCGCCGCATCCGCATCCGTGGGGGCAGGTGTCCCCAGCTTCTCGTGCAGGAACTGCAGCTGGTCCACGTAGTGCGGCGGCGTGAGGCGATGCCCGCTCTCGTACCAGCGGATGCGCGTGCCCGTCGGCGCTGCCGCGTGAAATGCGCGGGCCACGTGCGGGAGCACCGCCTGGTCCTGCGTGTTGTTCTGCAGGAAGAGCTTGCTGCCATCGGCGTGTCGCAGCCACGTGCTGCCCGAGACGGGATGCATCGCCCGCTCCCATCGCGCGAGTTGCTCGTCGGAGAGTTCGTCACCGAGGAACTGGCGCAGCCAGCCGCCGTCCTCGGCCTTGAAGTGCGCAGCGGTACCCAGGTCGCCGACGGCGAGAATGACGGCCGCGAGCCGGGGCTCGACGCCAGCGAGCGTCCCGCCGATCGCGCCGCCGTAGCTGATGCCGAGGTAAGCGATGCGCTGGGCATCGACGTCCGGTCGGGCGACGAGCGCGTCCACCAACCGTCGCAGGTCCACGATAGTCTGGACCTGTTCGACCGAATCACGCGCGGTGAAGTCCATTGGCTCGCGCGGGTCTCGACGGGCAAAGGCGGCGTCAATGCCGACGACGACGAAGCCCTTCGCGGCGAAGTACTCCGCCCGCGGCGCCATATTGTCCGTATTGCCGGGGGCGCCGTGTCCGAGGATCAGGCCGGCCTGACGGGTCGCGGCCGCCACGCCAGCGGGCCGGAACAGGCGCCCCGTCGCTCGGCCGCCCTTGGGGCTGCGGAAGCTGATGCGATACTCCTCAATGCCCTCGTTGACGCCGACCAGCGAATCGCGCCACTCGAGCGGGGTGCGGGCATCGTAGGCGAAGGCCGTGGACTGGGCGATGGCCGGCGCGGCCAGGGCGGGGAGGAGGAGCGACAGAACGCCTAGAATTCGCATCTGAGTGCCTGAAAGGGTGGTGGACCTTCAGACGCAGCTTCGGCGACAAGGGTTTCTTCGGCTCGCCGCGATGCGACCGGACAGAGACCCGGCGAGAAGGGGCCGTGGAAAGCCAAGCCTGCAAACGATTTGTGACGCCCTCTTGTCGCCCCAACGCCCGCCCATAGATTTCGCTGGCGTGGATTTTGCATCGGCCTCCGCCCGCCGGACGGTGCTGAAGTGAGCACCCTGGCCGTCATCCCCGCTCGACTCGGGGCCACTCGGCTCCCCCGCAAGCCCCTGCGGCTCTTGGGCGGCGCGCCGCTGGTCGTCCGGGTCCTGGAGCGAGTCCAATCGCTCGGCCTCGCCGACCGTGTCGTCGTCGCCACCGAGACCGAGGAAGTCGCCGAGGTCGTCGCCAATGCCGGCGGCGAGGCGCTGATCACCTCGGCCGAGCACCCGTCGGGCACGGACCGCGTGGCGGAAGTCGCGCGGCATCCGGACTTCGCGAAGCACGACATCATCGTCAACGTGCAGGGCGACGAGCCCTTTATGCGCGGCGATGCGATGGCCGGCGCGATCGCGATGGTCCGCGACCACGGCTTCGCGCTCGGCACCGCGGCAGGCAAGCGCACGGCAGCGATTATGGACGACCCGAACTGCGTGAAGGTCGTCCGCGATGACACGGGCCGCGCGATGTACTTCTCGCGCGCGCCGATCCCGTTCCTGCGCGATGCCGCCGATGCGGGTACGCGCGATGCGCTGGTGTACCAGCATATGGGCATCTATGCCGCGCGCCGCGAGGCCCTGATGCAGTGGGTGTCGCTGCCGCCGCATCCGTTGGAGCTGGTCGAGAAGTTGGAACAGCTGCGCGCCCTCGCCGCCGGCTTGGCGATGGGCGTCGCGATCGTGGACGCCCCCTCGTGGGGCGAAGTGAATACCGAGGAGGACCTCGTGCGCGCCAACGCGCATTGGGAATCTCTGCATACAGGAAACGCCCGATGAGCCCGAACCCCGCCCATTCCTCCCCGAAGTACATCTTCGTCACCGGCGGCGTGGTATCGTCGCTGGGCAAGGGCATCGCCGCCGCCTCGCTGGGCCGCCTGCTCGTCGAGCGCGGCCTGCGCGTGACGATGATGAAGCTCGACCCGTACCTGAACGTGGATCCGGGCACGATGTCGCCGTTCCAGCACGGCGAAGTCTTCGTCACGGACGACGGCGCCGAGACGGACCTCGACCTCGGACACTACGAGCGCTTCCTCGACCGTTCGCTGACGCAGGCCAACAACATCACGACGGGTCGCATCTACTCGAACGTGATCACCAAGGAACGCCGCGGCGAGTACCTGGGCTCGACGGTGCAGGTGATCCCGCACATCACGGACGAGATCAAGAGCGCCGTGCGCCGCGTGGCGCCGGAGAACGACGTGGTATTGGTGGAGATCGGCGGCACGGTCGGCGACATCGAGTCGCTGCCGTTCCTCGAGGCCATCCGCCAGTTCCGCCACGACGTGGGGCGCGAGAACACGCTGTTCGTGCACCTCACGCTCGTGCCCTACATCGCGGCCGCCGGCGAAGTGAAGACCAAGCCGACGCAGCACAGCGTGCGCGACCTGATGGAGATCGGTATCCAGCCCGACGTGCTGATCTGCCGCACGGAGCGTCCGCTGGCCGAGGACGTCAAGCGCAAGATCGCGCTGTTCTGCAACGTCGAGTTCGGCGCCGTGGTCGAGAGCCGCGACGTGAAGACGATCTACCAGATCCCGCTGGCCTTCCGCGAGCAGGGGCTCGACGACCTCATCTGCCGCAAGCTGGGCCTCGAAACGCCGACGCCCGATATGACCAAGTGGTCGGCGATGGTGCAGCGCGTGATCGCGCCGGCGCGCCGCGTGCGCATCGGCGTGGTCGGCAAGTACACCGATTACGTGGACTCGTACAAGAGCGTGCAGGAGGCGCTGATCCACGGCGGCATCGCGAACGACGTGGGCGTGGACATCGCGTGGACGTCGAGCGACCTGTTCACCGACGCGGCGCGGGCCAAGGAGATCGTGCAGGGCTTCGACGGCCTGCTCGTGCCCGGCGGATTCGGCGTGCGCGGCGTGGAAGGGATGGTCGAGGCCATCAAGGCCGCGCGCGAAAGCAACACGCCGTTCTTCGGCATCTGCCTCGGGATGCAGGTGGCGATCATCGAGTTCGCGCGCAATGTCTGCAACCTCGACGACTCGAACTCCAGCGAGTTCGCGCCGGAGTGCTCGCACCCGGTGATCTCGCTGCTCGAGAGCCAGCAGAACGTGAAGGATATGGGCGGCACGATGCGCCTGGGCTCGTACGCCTGCCGCCTCAAGCCCGGCTCGCGCGCCGCGGAGATCTACGGCCAGCCGGAAATCAGTGAGCGGCATCGCCACCGCTACGAGGTGAGCAACCAGTACCGCGAGCAGTTCCAGCAGTCGGGAATGCGGCTCTCGGGCCTCTCGCCGGACGGATCGCTGGTGGAGATGATCGAGCTCGTCGAGCATCCGCACTTCGTGGCCTGCCAGTTCCATCCGGAACTCAAGTCGCGGCCGACGCGTCCGCATCCGCTGTTCTCGGCCTTCGTGGCTGCGTCGGCGAAGCACGCCACTGTGTCGCCGGCACGGGTCGCGGCGCACAGCGCGTTGGTCGAGGCCAACTGAGATGGCCCCGCGCTTCGCGTTTCCGAACGACCGCCTGTTCCTCATCGCCGGTCCTTGCGTCATCGAGACCGACGAGATCCTGTTTCGCGTGGCGGACCATCTCGCCAAGCTGGCCGAGCGGGTGCCGGGCGG
>CAZYQM010000048.1:0-6551 GCA_964649965.1 uncultured Gemmatimonas sp. | reverse complement strand
CAAGGCGAATCGTTCGAATGCCGGCGCGTTCCGTGGTCCGGGCATCGAGGAGGGCCTGCGGACGCTGCAGCGCGTGCGCGAGCGCACGGGACTGCCGGTCCTGACCGACGTACACCTGCCTGAGCACTGCGCCGCGGCGGCACAGGCCGTGGACGTGTTGCAGATCCCGGCGTTCCTCTGCCGCCAGACCGATCTGCTCGAGGCCGCCGGCGCCACAGGCCTGCCGGTGAACGTCAAGAAGGGCCAGTTCCTGCATCCCGAGGGGATGGCCGGCGCAGTGAAGAAGGTGCTCGGCGCCAACCCGCAGGGTCTCGTGAAGCGCGAGGGGCACTGCGATGTCGCGGTGACCGAGCGCGGTACCTTCTTCGGCTACGGCGACTTGGTGGTGGATATGCGCGCCTTCCGGCGGATGCGCGAAGCCACGGGCGTTCCGGTGATCTTCGACGGCACGCATTCGGTGCAGCAGCCGGGGCGGGGCGAGGGCGGGGCCAGCGGCGGCCTGCGGGAGCACATCCCGGCGCTCACCTATGCCGCCTGCGCCGCGGGCGCGGACGGCCTGTTCCTCGAGACGCATCCGGATCCCGACCACGCGCCGAGCGACGGGCCGAATATGCTGCCGCTGTCGCAGATTGACGGAGTCATCAAGAAGGCCGTGGCCTTTTGGGAGCTGGCGCGCGGATGATCGTCGGACTCGGGGGCAACCTCGCGGGCGCGACCGGGCCGCAGCTGGATCCCCAGCTCGCGGCCCGCATCCGCCTCGTCTGTTTCGACGTGGACGGGGTACTCACCGACGGCGGCATCATCCTCGGCGATGCGGCCGGGCGACGCGTGGAACTCAAGCGCTACGACATCCAGGACGGACTGGGCATCAAGATGTTGCAGCAGGCGGGCATCGTGACGGCCATCATCACCGGACGGGAATCGGAAAGCGTGGCCCTGCGCGCGAAGGAACTCGCGGTGGACGAGGTGGTGCAGGACGTGCAGGCGCGCAAGCTGCCGGCCCTGCGGCGCATCCTCGAGCGGCGAGGGCTGGATTGGAGCGAAGTGGCGTTCGTCGGCGATGACCTGCCGGACATCGCGGTGATGCGAGCCGTGGCGCTGCCGGTGGCCGTGGCGAATGCGTCGGCAAACGCCGTGCAGACCGCCAAGCTGCGCCTGACGAAGGCCGGCGGGCAGGGCGCGGTGCGGGAGTTCGTGGAGCTGCTGCTGCGCGCCCGCGGGGACTGGGACGCGCAGGTGGAACGCTACGTGGCAAGCCGCTCGGAGGAGCGATGAGCGATACGGCGCGGATCGTCGCGCGGGGCAGGCGGGTGCTGGAACTGGAGCGCGACGCAATCGGCGAGGCGGCAACGCGCCTCGATGACGCGTTCGCCACCGCCGTGCGCCTGATCAAGGAGGCCAAGGGCCGCGTGATCGTCGCGGGCATCGGCAAGAGCGGGCTCATCGCGCGCAAGATCGCCGCGACGATGACCTCCACGGGCACGCCCGCGTACTTCCTGCACCCGACCGAAAGCGTGCACGGCGACCTCGGCATCGTCACCGACGACGACGTCGCCGTGCTGCTCTCCAAGAGCGGCGAGACGCAGGAGCTGCTGCCGCTGCTCGAGCAGCTGACGCGGCTCGGCGTGCCCTGCATCGCCATCACGGGCAACCGCGAGAGCACGCTGGCGCGCAACAGCCGCGTCGCGCTCGACGGCTACGTGCGCGAGGAGGCCTGCCCGCACGACCTCGCCCCGACGACGAGCACCACGCTGGCGCTGGCGGTCGGCGATGCGCTCGCCGTCGCGCTGCTCGAGGAGAAGGGCTTCCGCCGCGAAGACTTCGCCAAGTTCCACCCCGGTGGCTCGCTGGGCCGCAAGTTGCTGCTGCGCGTGCGCGACGTGATGATCGCCGAGCCGCTGCCGCTGCTCGGCCGCGAGGCCACGATGCGCGAGGCGATCGTCGTGCTCGCCAAGCAGCGCGGATTGGGCATCGTGCTCGACGACGCGGGGCAACTGGCCGGCGTGATGACGACGGGTGACCTCACGCGCCTGATGCAGCGCGAGGGTGACGTGATGTCGGTGAAGGTCGCCGACGTGATGACGAAGAGCCCGAAGACGGTGCGTGCCGACGAGCTGGCCTCGGCGGCCGTGCACACGATGGAACGCTTCGGCGTCATCGCCTTGCCGGCGCTCGAGGACGACGGACGCGTGGTGGGCGTCGCGCACCTGCACGACCTGATGCGCGCGGGGGCGGCGTGAGGCGCCGTGCGGTGAAGCGCCACGCGGTGATGCGCCGCGGTCTCGCGCAGGTCGCGCTCGTGACGCTCGCGGCCCTGCTCGGCGCTGCCTGCGGCGGTGACGACAGCCAGCGCAACGTGGTCTCCGAGGCCTCGGCGCTCGACAGCGCCGACCAGGTGGCCTTCGGCTCGCGCACGGTGCTCACCGACGCGGGCCTGCTGCGCGCCGAGATCTTCGCCGACACCACGCTGTTCCTCGACCAGAACACGCGGATCGCGATGCGCGTGGTGCACGGCGTGTTCTTCAGCGCGCAGGGCTCGCGCGACGCGACGGTCACGGCGGAGCGCGCGAGCTACAACTCGCGGACGCAGGTGCTGGAGGCCTACGGCAACGTGGTCGTGACGTCGGTGGACGGCCGCGTCCTCAAGTCGCCGATGCTGCGTTTCGAGAACCAGCAGAACCAGATCCTCTCGGATTCCGCGTTCACGCTCACCGAGCCGGACGGCAAGGAAATGAGCGGCGTCGGATTCCGCGCGGATCCCAACCTGTCCGTCGTCACGGTGCTGCGGGTGGATCGCGGCCGGGGCGGCGCGGTGCGTCTCTCGCCGTGAAGGCGGCGTTTGCGCTCGCCGCGCTCGCGCTTTGCGCCGCCCTCCCGCAGGTCGGCGCGCAGCAGGCCGAGCGGCCGTGCATCATCGTCATCACGGGCGTGGAGAGCGGCCCCCGCACGACGCGGATGCGCTCGGTGGTGATCGATAGCCTCGGCACGCGCAACACATACGTCGGCGGCGCCGTGGACGCGACCTGCGAAGGGCAGGGCAACCGCCTGCTCGCCGACAGCGCCGAGCACTTCGCCGACCGTGGCCTGCTGATCCTCTACCACAACGTGCGCTACACCGAACCGCGGGTGAGCATCTCGTCGGACCGGATGGTCTACTACACGCGCGAGGAGCGCCTCGTCGCGGAAGGCAACGTGCGCGGCGTCACGGCCAAGGGCACGCGCTTCAACGGGCCGCGGATGGAGTACTTCCGCGCCAGCCCCGGCCTGCGCGAGGAGAACAGCTGGATCGCCACCGGACGGCCTTTCGTGCGGATGAGCCCGACGGAGACCGGCGCCACGCCGGGCAGCGACGCCGATTCGACCGACCTCACCGCCGACGTCGTTCGCTCGCGCAACGACTCACTGCTGTGCGCCAGCGGCCGCGTCGTGCTCGAGCGTCGGGATATGCGGGCCACGTCCGATTCGGCCTTCGTGGACAACGGGCAGGAGCACGCGCGCTTCCTGCGCGATCCGCGCATCGTGGGACGCGGCGAGCGCGCGTTCACGCTGGACGGCGTCATCATCGACGCGTGGTCGCGCGAGCGGCAGCTCGAGCGCGTCGTCGCGGCCGACTCCGCCATCGCCACGAGCGACTCGCTGACGCTGCGCAGCGATACGATCGACATCCGCTTCGTCGAGCAGGAGATCGCCCGGCTCTACGCCTGGGGCCGGCGGGCCAACGCCGATGCCGGCCAGCAGCTGATCGAGGCGGATTCGCTCGACGTCGAGATGCCGGGGCAGGAACTGCGGACGCTGCACGCCCTGGGCGCCGCCGTCGCGCTCTCGCGGCCCGACACGGTACGCATCGTGAGCGACGAGCGGGACTGGATCGTCGGCGACACGCTGGTCGCGCAGTTCGAGCAGATCACCGACTCGGCGGGCGCGACGCGCAGCGCCCTGCGTGAAGTCGTCGCGACGGGAGCGGCCCGCGCCTTCTACCAGCTGCCGCCGCCCGACCAGGCGCGCGGCGCGCCGAGCCTCAGCTATAATCGCGGCCGGCAGATCACCGTCGAGTTCGACAAGGGAGAGATGGCCCACGTGCGCGTGACCGACCAGGCCAACGGCCTGTATCTCGAGCCGGCCGTGAGCGTCCAGCCGGACAGCCTCACGCGCCCGAATCGCGGGAGGCGGCCGTGAACCACGTCGACCTGATCGCGCGCCTCACCGCGGGCGACCGTTCCGATACGCTCTGCCTGCTCGCCGTCTCGCAGTGCGCCGACGAGTCTGGACGCGCCGAGCTGCACGCAGTCGTCGTCACCTACCGCACCGACTACCTGCAGGCGCTCGAAGCCGAGGGGCGCGACGTCACCGCCGAGGCCGGCCGCCTGAGTGTGGATGAGGTGCGCACGCATCTCGTGACCGTCGTGCTGCCGCGCCTGGTGGCGACGGGCGGTGTGGAGCTGAAGGACGGCGATGCGGGGCAGGTGCTGCTGCTCGGCGATGCGCGGGCGGCGTTCACGGCGGACCGCGCCGGCTGGCTCGCGGCGCTGCAGGAGACGGGCGAGCATCCGAGCGCGCGGGTGCGCCGCCGCAGCGGCCCCGTCGAGGGCGGCAGCGTGCTTGGCGCCGCGGGGCTGGTGAAGACGTACAAGGGGCGCAACGTCGTGAACGACGTCTCGCTCGAGCTGCGCCAAGGCGAGATCGTCGGCCTGCTCGGCCCCAACGGCGCGGGCAAGACGACCACGTTCTATATGGTCGTCGGGCTGATTCCGCCGAACGCCGGCAAGATCCTCCTCGACGGCGAGGACATCACGCGGATGCCGATGTACCAGCGCGCACGGCGCGGCGTCGGCTACCTCTCGCAGGAGCCGTCGATCTTCCGCAAGCTCTCGGTCGAGGAGAACATCCTCGCGATCCTCGAGACGCTCGAGATCACGAAGCAGGAGCGCGAGGCGCGGCTGGAGACGCTGCTCGACGAGCTGAAGATCAAGCACCTGCGCCTCAGCAAGGCCTACGCGCTCTCCGGCGGCGAGCGGCGACGGCTGGAGATTACGCGCGCGCTGGTCACGCAGCCGAAGTTCATTATGCTCGACGAGCCCTTCGCCGGCGTGGATCCGATCGCCGTCAACGACATCCAGGGCATCGTCGCGTCGCTGCGCGACCGCGGCATCGGCGTGCTCATCTCCGACCACAACGTCGAACAGACGCTCGATATCGTGGACCGCGCCTACATTATGTTCGAGGGTCAGGTCAAGGTCGCCGGCCCCGTGCGCGACCTCATCTTCGACGACGAAGTCTCGCGCGTGTACTTCGGGCCGACGCTCACCGCGCGCCTGCGCGCGCGGATGGCGGAGGGCACGTGAAGGGCGGAATGCAGCAATCCGCGCGCCTGGGACAGGAACTGCGGGCCAATCCGCGCCTGTACCAGGCGATGGATATGCTGTATATGCCCCTGCTCGACCTGCAGCAGCACCTCAAGCAGGAGCTGTTGCAGAATCCCTTCCTCGAGCTGGTGGACGAGGACGAGGAGGAGATCGCAGAGAGCCCGAGCGTCGAGCTCGCCGAGTCGCAGAACGTGGACGCGGAACCCGAGGAGGGGCTGCCCGCCGAGGAACGCGAGGACGATTCCCGCTGGGAAGAGATCCTGCTCGACGGGATGGAATCCGGCGGGATGCCCGAGCCCCGCGACGAGCGCGAGCCCTATGAACCGGTCACCGTCGAATCCCGCGGCCTCGACGACCACCTGCGCGACCAGATCTCGCTGCTCGACCTCAGCGAGCGTGACCGCCTGCTGGCCGAGGAGTTCATCGGGAACATCAACGAGGACGGCTACCTCGCCGCCTCGCTCGCGGACATCCTGCAGGGCATCAACGACGTGCTGCTGCGGGCCGCCGAGGCCGAGGACGAGGAGCGCGAGGTGCCGCTGTTCACGATGGCGGACGCCGAGCGGATGCTCACCGTGGTGCAGGGCCTCGAGCCGGCGGGCATCGCCGCCCGCGACCTGCAGGAATGCCTGACGCTGCAGCTGCCCGCGGCCGGCCTCGTCGACACGCTGGCCGGTCGCCTCGTGCGCGAAACCTTCCCCGACCTAATCGCGCACAAGTGGTCGGAGGCCGCGAAGAAGCTCGGCTGCCAGCCGGCCGAGGCGCAGGCCGCCGCCGACGATCTCGCCAGGCTCAACCCCAAGCCGGGGCGCGCGTTCAGCGAGGGCGACGGCAACTACGTCGTGCCCGACCTCATCGTCGAGAAGATCGACGGGCAGTATCTCGTCTTCACCAACGACAGCAACCTGCCGCGGCTGCGCCTCTCGCGCAGCTACCAGGAGCTGGCCCGCGACAAGAAGCGCCTCGACGCCGAGCACAAGGAGTTCATCTCCTCGCGGCTCAGCGCCGCGCAGTGGCTGATCCAAGCCATCGAGCAGCGCCGCCAGACGATGCTCAAGGTGATGCACTTCATCGTCGACAAGCAGCGCGACTTCTTCGAGAAGGGCGAGTCCGGCCTCAAGCCGCTCACCCTGCGTGAAGTCGCCGACGCCATCGGGATGCACGAGAGCACCGTCTCGCGCGTCACCA
>CAZYQM010000047.1:10340-13045 GCA_964649965.1 uncultured Gemmatimonas sp. | reverse complement strand
CCCTGGCCAAGACGAAGGCCTCGAAGGCCCGCGCCATTCCGCTGACGGCGCAGCGCCTCCCCATCCCCCACTCCTGACCCACCCGTGAAGATCACTGTCATCGGCACCGGCTACGTCGGCCTCGTGGTCGGCGCCTGCCTCTCCGAAACCGGCAATGACGTCATCTGCGCCGACGTCGACCAGAAGAAGATTGACGGTCTCAAGCAGAACGTCCTCCCGATCTACGAGCCCGGGCTCGAGGAGTACGTCGAGCGCAATCAGGCCGCCGGTCGCCTGACCTTCACCACCGACGTGCCCGCCGCCATCCGCGACGCGCAGGTGATCTTCATCGCCGTCGGCACGCCGCCCGACGAGGACGGCTCGGCCGACCTCAAGCACGTGCTCGCGGTGGCCGACAGCATCGGCAAGCACGCGGCCCAGGAAGTGGTCGTCGTGACCAAGAGCACGGTGCCGGTGGGCACCGCGGAGAAGGTGGCCGCTGCGATCCGTCCGAACGCCAAGGTGCCGTTCCATATGTGCTCCAACCCGGAGTTCCTGAAGGAAGGCGCTGCGGTGGACGACTTTATGAAGCCGGACCGCGTCGTCGTCGGCGTGGCCTCGGACTTCGCGCGGGAGCGGATGGCCGAGCTCTACGCGCCGTTCGTGCGCACGGGCAAGCCGATCATCTTTATGGACATCCCCTCGGCGGAGATGACCAAGTACGCCGCCAACGCGATGCTCGCGACGCGCATCTCGTTTATGAACGAGATCGCGAACCTCTGCGAGAAGGTCGGCGCCAACGTGGACCTGGTGCGCAAGGGCATCGGGTCGGACTCGCGCATCGGCCCCGCGTTCCTGTTCCCGGGCCCCGGCTACGGCGGCAGCTGCTTCCCCAAGGACGTGAAGGCGCTGATGCGCACGTCGGAGGAGCAGGGCGCGCCGATGGGTGTGCTGCAGGCCGTCGAGGACGCCAACGAGAAGCAGAAGCACCGCCTGTTCGCGAAGCTGCTGGAGGCCTTCGGCGGCAGCGTCGCGGGCAAGCGCATCGCGCTCTGGGGCCTGGCGTTCAAGGCGAACACCGACGATATGCGCGAGTCGCCGGCGCTGGTGCTCATCGAGGAGCTGCTGAAGGCCGGCGCGACGGTGGTCGCCCACGACCCGGCGGCGATGCACGAGACGCAGCGCCGCATCGGCGACACGATCCAGTACGCGAAGACCAACTACGAGGCGGCGCAGGGTGCCGACGCGATGGTCGTCGTGACGGACTGGAACGAGTATCGCTTCCCCGACTTCGAGCGCCTCAGGAAGGAACTCAGGCAGCCGATCGTGGTGGACGGCCGCAACCTGTATGACCCGGCGAAGATGGCGGGACTCGGGTTCACGTACCGGTCCATCGGACGAGGCCGCGCGTGAGGGTCCTCATCACGGGCGCGGCGGGCTTCCTGGGCTCGCACCTCTGCGACCGCTTCCTCGCGGAGGGCCACGAGGTCGTGGGGCTCGACAACTTCCTGACGGGCCATCCGGACAACATCGCGCACCTGTTCGGGCACGAGCGCTTCCAGTTCATCCGGCACAACATCTCGGAGTACACCTACGTCGCGGGGCCGCTGGACGGCGTACTGCACTTCGCCTCGCCGGCCAGCCCGGTGGACTACCTCGAGATGCCGATCCAGACGCTGAAGGTCGGCTCGCTGGGCACGCATAACGCGCTGGGCATCGCGCTGGCGAAGGGCGCGCGCTTCCTGCTCGCGTCCACGAGCGAGGTGTACGGCGACCCGCTGGTGCATCCGCAGCCCGAGACCTATTGGGGCAACGTCAATCCGATCGGGCCAAGAGGCTGCTACGACGAGGCCAAGCGCTTCGCCGAGGCGATGACGATGGCCTACCACCGCGCGCAGGGCGTGGACACGCGCATCGTGCGCATCTTCAACACCTACGGCCCGCGGATGCGTCCGCACGACGGCCGCGTGGTCTCGAACTTCATCGTGCAGGCCCTGCAGGGCGAGCCGCTCACGCTCTACGGCGACGGATCGCAGACCCGCTCGTTCTGCTACGCGGAGGACGAGGTCGAGGGCATCTACCGGCTGTTCAACTCGAACGAGACGATGCCGGTGAACATCGGGAACCCCAACGAGTTCACCGTGCGCCAGCTGGCTGAACTCGTGCTGGAGCTCACGGGTAGCAAGAGTCAGCTCGTGTCGCACCCGCTGCCGGCCGACGATCCCAAGGTCCGGCAGCCGGACATCACCCGCGCCAAGGGCATCCTTGGCTGGGAACCGCGTGTCCAACTCCGTGAAGGACTGGCACGTACCATCGAATACTTCCGCGGCCTGAAGGGCACGCCGCGCCTGCAACCGCCGACCTAATGCACCGTTTCCGCGCCCCCCTGGTCCTGCTCGCGGCTTTCACCCTCACGACGGCTTGCTTCCGCTCGTTCAACGTGCGGAACTTCCCGTCGTCCGTGGCGCTGTACCAGGCCGGCCTCGCGCAGTACGAGCGCGGCAAGTACGGCAACGCGATCGAGGCATTCGAACGCCTCACCTTCGACCTGCCGACGCGCGACAGCCTGCTGCCGCGCGCCCACTGGTGGCTGGGGCAGGCGCGCCGGAAGAACGACGAGCGCTTGCTGGCCGCGCAGAGCTTCAACCGCATCGCGGAGCAGTTCCCCAACGACACGCTCGCCGACGACGCGATGTATATGGCGGGGCTCTCCTACCGCGAGATGT
>CAZYQM010000047.1:7248-10330 GCA_964649965.1 uncultured Gemmatimonas sp. | reverse complement strand
CGACGCTGGACCCGCAGTACGGCATCCTCGCGCAGTCGCAGTTCCGGCTGGTGCAGGGCGTCTATGCGGACTCGCCGTACGCGGACTCGGCGCAGCGCCAGCTCGCCGAGCTCGACGAATGGTTCGCCCGCAAGGACTTCGAGACCGCGATGCACTACGTGCGCCGCAAGGCCTACGACTCGGCGCTGATCTACTTCCGGGCGGTCGTCACCGAGTATCCGAACACGGACGTGGCGCGACAGTCGATGCTGCAGATGGTGCACGTGTTCCGGCTGCCGGCGATGAACTACCAGGAAGACGCGGCCGAGATCTGCGACGCGCTGCGCGGCGGATTCCCGAGGGATCCCGAGGTCTTGGCGGCCTGTCGCCTGCCGGCCGACAGCAGCGCGACGGTGGGGCGCTAGCCCGCAGTGGGCCAACGGATCGGCCTCTTCGGCGGGACTTTCGACCCGCCGCACACCGGGCACCTGCTCCTCGCCCTCGACGCGCTCGACCACCTCGCCCTCGACCGACTCGTCTTGATCCCGGCCGCGCGCCAGCCGCTCAAGCAGGGGATGGCGATGACGCCCCCCGAACATCGCCTGGCGATGGTCGAAGCCCTCGCCACTGCGGATTTTCGCCTCTCCGTGGATGCTTCGGAGGTGGCGCGTGGGGGGTTATCTTACACTGTTGATACCGTGCGGGCCCTGAAGGCCGCACATCCTGACGCCGAGCTGATCCTGCTGATGGGAGCAGATACGGCGGCGACCCTGCCACAGTGGCGCGAACCCGAGGCACTTGGTTTGCTGGTACAGGTGGCAGTCGCGGGGCGCGGAGCCGAGCCGGTGCAGTTGCCGACGGGGTTCCGCGCCCAGCCGTTCCCGATGCGGCGCGTGGACATCTCCGCGACGGAGATTCGCGCCCGGGTCGAGAACGGCCGCAGCATCCGGGGCTTCGTCCCGGACGCCGTCGCGGACTACATCGCCGCCCACGGGCTGTACCGCAATTCCACCGAGTGAATTCCGAATGCTCAAGAAGCTGATCGGGGCCGTCTTCGGCACCCGCCACGAACGGGAACAGAAGCGGGTCCAGCCCATCGTGGACGAGATCAACGCGCAAGGCGCGCGCCTGCAGCAGCTCAGCGAGAACGGGTTGCAGCGGCAGACGGAGAAGCTGCGCGCGATCATCGCCGAGCGGACCGCGGAGGTGACGGAGAAGATCGCGGCGCTGAAGCAGCGCAAGCACGACACGGCGGACGCCGCCGAGCGTGAGGCGATCGACCTCGAGCTGGTGGGCGCGGACGGGCAGGGCGGCCTCGAGGGCGACTACCGCGAGCAGCTGGGCGAGGTGCTCGACGAGATCCTGCCGGAGGCCTTCGCGACGGTGCGCGAGGCGGCGCGGCGCCTGGTGGGTTCCACGGTCTCGGTGACCGGGCACGACCTCACCTGGGATATGGTGCACTACGACGTGCAGATGGTCGGCGGCATCCAGCTGCACCTGGGGCGCATCGCCGAGATGGCGACGGGCGAAGGCAAGACGCTGGTCGCGACGCTGCCGCTGTACCTGAACGCGCTGCCGGGCCGCGGCGCGCACTTGGTGACGGTGAACTCGTACCTCGCCCGCCGCGACTCGCAGTGGATGGGGCACCTGTTCAATTACCTGGGTCTCACGGTCGGCTGCCTCGACGACACGGAGCCGGGTTCGCCCGCGCGCCGCGCGGCGTACGCCTGCGACATCACCTACGGCACGAACAACGAGTTCGGCTTCGACTACCTGCGCGACAATATGGTGGTCGCGCTGGAGCAGCGCGTGCAGCGCCAGCACGTCTACGCGATCGTGGACGAAGTGGACTCCGTGCTGATTGACGAGGCCCGCACGCCGCTGATCATCTCGGGCCCGGTGGGCAACGAGGGCGACCGCGCCTACGCCGAGCACAACGCGGCGGTCACGCGCCTGGTCCGCCGGCAGACGGAAATGGCCAACGACCTCGTCGCGAAGGGCGAGAAGGCGCTGGCCGGCGGGGACAAGGACACCGCGGCGATGTGCTTCTACCAGGCGCGGATGGGCAATCCCAAGAACAAGCGCCTGCTGAAGGTGATGCAGGAGACGGGCGTCAAGCAGCTGATCCTGCAGCAGGAGCTGGCGCACCTGGCCGACCGCAAGCTGTCGGCGGCCAAGCAGCAGTTCCGCGACATCGAGGACGACCTGCTGTTCGTGCTGGACGAGAAGGGGCACTCGGTGCACCTCACGGAGTCCGGCGTGGACTTCCTCTCGCCGTCGTCGCCGGAGGAGTTCATCCTGCCGGACATCTCGACGGAGATGGGCAAGATCGAGCGCGACGAGGCGCTGGACGCGAAGGCCAAGCTCGAGGCGCGACGCGCCATCGAGACGGCCTACGCGATGAAGAGCGAGAAGCTCAACATCATCCACCAGCTGCTGAAGGCGCACGCGCTGTACGAGAAGGACGTGAACTACGTCGTGCAGGACGGGCAGGTGCTGATCGTGGACGAGTTCACGGGCCGCACGATGCCGGGCCGCCGCTGGAGCGAGGGCCTGCACCAAGCCGTCGAGGCCAAGGAAGGCGTGCAGGTGAAGGGCGAGACGCAGACGCTCGCCACGATCACGATCCAGAACTACTTCCGCCTCTACGAGAAGCTGGCCGGTATGACCGGCACGGCGGAGACCGAGGAGACGGAGTTCTTCCAGATCTACGGGCTCGAGGTCGCGGTGATCCCGACCAACAAGCCGATCCAGCGCGACGACCGGCAGGACCTCGTGTACAAGACGCGCCGCGAGAAGTACAACGGCATCGTCGAGGAGACGCGGCGCCTGCACGGGCTGGGATTCCCGGTGCTCGTCGGCACGGCGAGCGTGGAAGCGTCGGAGACGCTGTCGCGGATGTTCCAGCGCGCCGGCCTGCCGCACAACGTGCTCAACGCCAAGTATCACCAGCGCGAGGCGGAGATCGTGGCGCTGGCGGGCCAGCCGGGCGCGATCACGATCGCGACGAATATGGCCGGCCGCGGTACGGACATCAAACTCGGCCAGGGCGTGCGCCAGGCGAAGCCCTCGGTCGTGAAGGATCCGGTCTCGGGCAAGGACC
>CAZYQM010000047.1:0-7238 GCA_964649965.1 uncultured Gemmatimonas sp. | reverse complement strand
CGCCACGAGTCGCGGCGCATCGACCGCCAGCTGCGCGGCCGCGCCGGCCGTCAGGGCGACCCGGGCAGCTCGCAGTTCTTCCTCTCGCTGGAAGACGACCTGATGCGCCTCTTCGGGTCGGACCGCATCGCGCGCCTGATGGACGGCCTCGGCGCGCAGGAAGGCGAGGTGCTCACGCACTCGCTCATCACGCGGGCCATCGAGCAGGCGCAGAAGCGCGTGGAGCTGCAGAACTTCCAGAGCCGCAAGCGGCTGCTCGACTACGACGACGTGATGAACCAGCAGCGCGAGGTGATCTACTCGCTGCGGTCGTTCGCGCTCGAGGGCGGCGAGGAGCTGCGCGGCGAGGCGGCGAAGATGGTGCAGGCAGCCGTCAGCCGTCGCGTCGAGGGCGCCCTCGTCGAGTACGAGACCAGCGAGGACTGGGACGTCGAGCTCGTGCGCCAGGACCTGCTGATGCAGTACCTGCTGCGTGTGCCGGGCTTCGAGCCGGACGGCCGTCGCGCCGCGACGGTGAAGGAGGCCGCGGCGGAGTCGGAGGAGGCGGCGCTCAAGGCCTTCGACGAGAAGGTGCTCTCGCTCGGCGAGTTCGGCGGACGCCTGCTCTCGCTCGTGATGCTCAACGTGCTCGACGAGAAGTGGAAGGACCACCTCTACGACCTCGACCAGCTGCGCAACGCGATTGGCTATCGCTCCTGGGGCCAGAAGGACCCGCTCGTGGAGTACAAGCAGGACGCGTTCACGATGTTCGAGGAGTTGATGCGCGACATCCAGCACACCTTCGCCGAGCGTTTCCTGAAGGTGCAGCTGTTGCTGGAGCCGCCGCCGCAGCCGATGCCGCCGGTCATCACCAAGACGAGCGGTCCGTCAGAACCCGGCGCCTCGGATCCGTTCGGGCTCACGCCCGTCGCGCCGCCGGCCACGAGCACGGGCTCGACGTCGGGTCCGCCGCCGGCCGTGACGGGCGGTGGGACCAACGGCTCGGCCGGTGACGGCGAGTACGCAAACGTCGGCCGCAACGATCCTTGCCCCTGCGGGTCGGGCAAGAAGTTCAAAAAGTGCCACGGCGCATGAGGGCAGCTGTAAGCTTTAAGCTCTAAGCTGAAAGAGGCGGGCGCGGCAGTTTGCTGCGCCCGCTTCGCTTTGCACGCGTGCCACGGGTGGCGTGGAATCGGTTGCACTGCGCGGCGCGCGCGGCCGCATTGTCGGCGCGTGACTTCCATCCTCTCACTTCCGCCCGCTGACCGCCCGCGGGAACGCCTCCGCGCACTCGGCGCACAGGCGCTGACCTCCGCCGAACTGCTGGCCCTGTTGCTCGGCACGGGGACCGCCGGCCACTCGGTGGCCGACGCCGCGCAGCAGATCCTCCATCGGGCGGGTGGCTCGTTGCGCCGCCTCTCGCAGATGCCCGTCGCCACGCTCACCGGCCTCCACGGGCTCGGCGAGGCGAAGGCGCTGGCCGTGCACGCCGCGCTCGAACTGGGGCGACGGCTAGCCGTCGAGGCCGCCGACGAGGGCGAGCCGCTGCGCGGCCCGCGCGACGTGTGGCGATTCTACGCGCCGCGGATGGAGGCGCTCACGGTCGAGGAGTTCCACGTGGCCGTGCTCGATTCACAGCATCGGCTCGAACGCGACGTGCTGGTGAGCCGCGGGATCCTCAACTCGAGCCTCGTGCATCCGCGCGAAGTCTTTCGTGAGGCCATCGCCGAGCGGGCGGCGAGCCTCGTGCTCGTGCACAACCATCCGAGCGGGGATCCGACGCCGAGCGCGGACGACCGCGCGATCACCAGCCAGTTGGTGGCGGCGGGGCGGCTGCTCGACATCCCGATCCACGACCACGTGGTGATCGGGAGGGGGCGGTTTGTGTCGTTCGCGGAAATGGGATTGTTGTGAGGAGAGAGGCTGGGGAGGAGCGAGAAGAAGGGGGGGCGGAGGGGATGGGATGAGGAGTGAGGAGTGAGAAGGGAGGGGGAGGAGGGGAGGGGATGGAATGAGAAGTGAGGTCGGCCCCCGGGTCGCGAGCGGCTGTCGGACAGATTGGGCTGCCGATCAACCTCCGATGTAGTGCGTCCACTTCACGGTCAGGATGTTCGTGCCGACGCGGCCCCAGAGCGCTTCGCTGTGGTCGCCGAGTGCCTGGACGCTGGGATCGCCGAGGTGGTCGCGGGACTGGCTCCACACCACGAACACGGTCGAGCTGGGGCGGTACTCCCAGCGCAGGACGGCGTTGCCGCGGAACTGGCCGCGTCCGAAGCTCGGGTCGGTGACGGTGACGGCGGCGTCGCCCTGGCCGAGGCGTACGCGGCCGTCGGGGAGGCGCTCGACGTCGGCGTCGGCGAAGCGCTGCACGCGGTCGCGCCAGCGCGCGGCGCGCGGGGCGATTACTTCGTCGAAGCCGCCGATGCGACCGGCCGCGACGAAGGGCTGCGCGTAGAGCTGCAGCGAGAGGTTCGGCGTGAAGGAGAAGTTGATGCGTGCCGTGAGCGAGGCCTCGCGCTGCGTGAGGTCGCCGACGATGGAGCGCGCCACGCCGTCGGCGCCCTGCGCGTTGCCGACAAACTGCCAGGGCAGGCGATTGCGACGCAGCTGGCCGCCGACCGTGAGCTCGCTGCGCGCAGAGGGGCGCAGGGTGACGTCGGGGGCGATCGAATGGACGAAGCCGTCGGCGTCGAGCGCGCGCAGGTAGAAGTGCGTGACGTTCAATGACGCGCGGCGACGGGTGTCGCTGGTGTACCGGACGAAGTGCGACAGGCGCGTCGGGACCTCGAGGGCGGGGCCACCACGCAGCAGGTGCACGCCGAGGGCGCTCCCGTCCAGGCCGATCTCGCTGGCGATCGCGTGGAAGTTGCGGAACTGCGTGCGGCCCCAGAGGCGGGCGCCGCGCAGCGTCCGCTCGCCGGCGGTCGTGGTCTGGTACCAGGTATTGAGCCACGCGGCGCGCGCGCGCGTGCGCGGCGAGAGCGTGAAGTTCTCCCAGCCGATTACGACGCCGCCGTGCACGATGTCGGCGCGAGCCATCAGGCCGAGGTCGTTGGGCTCGAAGCCGGGCGTCTTGAGGCCGGCCGTGATGCCGCCGCGCCAGTGCCCCCCGCCGACCTTGTTGAGCGTGAAGGTGCTGCCGATGCCGCGCAGCGCCGTTGCGGCGCTGTCCACGCGCAGGTGCGATGCATCGCGCCGCTGGTACAGCCGCGTGATGCTGCGCTGCGTGGCGGTGATGGCCGCCGGGGTGCCGCGCACCTCGCTCCCCACGAGTGCCGCCTCGACCTGCCAGCGGGCACGCGCAAAGCGTTGGCGGATCGTGACGCCCCCCACGAGCGCCCCGCTCCGCAGCGAGGTGAGCGGCGTCCCCTCCAGCCGCCGGTGTGTCGAGGTCGCGAAGAGCCCGACCGTGCCTTCGCCGCCGGCGACGTCGCGCGCGAGACGCAGCACCCCGTAGTGCGACAGCGGTTCGATGACGCTGCTGCCCGCGGCGCCTCCGGCGTCCACGAAGTCGGCCCGCGTCTCTTCGGTCGTCGCCGAGAGCGCGCCGAGGGACCAGCCGCTGCGCGTCTTGCCGCTGAGCTTGAGCGCGCCGAGCAGGCGCGTCGCGTCCACGCGTTCGGCGAACGCGGCGTGGCCCGGTGCTGTGCCCTGTGGGGCGCGGCCGATGCGACGCGAGTAGAAGAGCTGGTCGCGGCCGACGATCCATTCCTGTGCCGCGATGTTCTGCTGGAAGAGGTCGCCGCCCTCGATGAAGAACGGCCGGCGCTCGGCGAAGCCGACTTCGACGCCGCTGAGGTTGACGAGGGCCGGATCGGCCTCGACCTGGCCGAAGTCGGGCAGCAGCGTGGCGCTGAGCGTGAGGTCGCTGGTGACGCCGAGTCGCAGGTCGAGGCCGGCGCTGCGCGTGAGCGCGTCCTGGCGGAAGAACGGATTGCCCGGCTGCGCCGGCGCGTGCGTCACCGCGCCCAAGGTGAAGGGCATCAGCTCGAGGCGGCGCGTGCGGGCCGGCGATTGCAGCCCTTGCAGGGTGCCGAAGCGCGAGACGTAGCCGCCCTGCGCGGGCGTGATCAGCGTCCAGTGCGAACGCTCCGCGCGGCGCGCGAGGTCGCGGCCGAACTGGATGCCCCACTCGGCCTCCGCACGCGAGGCGTCGAAGCGCAGTTGCGAGAGCGGGATGCGGAACTCCGCCGACCAGCCGACGCTGTCGCGTCGCGCCGCGCCGTCCCAGACGGCGTCCCAGCCGAGGTCTTCGCTGGTCTCGCTGTCGCCGGAGATGTAGCCGTCGCGCTTCACGCCGGCAGGGTTCAGCGCGAAGCGGAAGGCCGTGCGGCGGTCCTGGTACGAGTCGATGATGACGTGCGCCCAGTCGGAGTAGCCGGCGAAGTCGCGGCGGGCCAGCGGCGCGACGATCGAATCCGGCGCGCCGTCGTCGAGGCGCAGCGCCACGTACACGGCTTCGTCGTCGAAGAGCACCTGCGCGCTGCTGCGCTGCGACGCGGGGCGTCCCGGCTCCGGTGCGGCTTGCAGGAAGCCGCTGACGACGCTGGCGCTGGCCCACTCGGCGGGCTCGAGGCGTCCGTCAATGGTGATGGGCGCGTCGGCCCGACGGGCGACGACTTGCCCGAAGCCGTCGGTTGCAAGCGAGTGGAGATAGACGACGGCCGCGGCGAGATGGACGACGATGCGTGGCACAAATGGCTCGATGATGAAGTCGAGCCAAGGCTACCGGACCGCGATGCGTCGAAGGTGGGCGCGCTGCGAGCGAACGGTGGGGCGAATGTCAGCGAGTCGTGAGGAGGCTCGCGCGCCGAGTCAGGGCCCGCGCCTCAGGTCTCCAGCCGATATCCCGCCTTCCGCACGGTGAGGATGTGCCGCGGCTCGCTGGGCGTGGCCTCGAGCTTGCGCCGCAGCTCCATCACGTGCGTGTCCACCGTGCGCGAGACGATGCTGGCATCGTAGCCCCAGACCGTGCGCATCAGGTCGTGCCTTGAGACGGCCTGGCCGGCGCGGTCGAGCAGGGCGACGAGGAGTTCGAACTCCATCGGAGCCAGCGACACGGCCGCGCCGCCGCGCGTGACCGTGCGGGCCGCGCGATCCACCTTCACGTCGCCGAAGCTGTCCACGGTGGGTTTGCTGCCGCTGCGGGCGCGGCGGAGCAGGGCCTCGATGCGCGCCATCAGCTCCAGCACGCCGAAGGGCTTCGTCACGTAGTCGTCGGCGCCCGAGCGCAGGCCGAGCACCTTGTCGGATTCCTGGCCGCGCGCGGTGAGCATCAGCACGGGGTTCGCGAAGCCCGCATCCCGCACGGTGCGCAGCACGCGATAGCCGTCCATCCCCGGCAGCATCAGGTCGAGGATCACGAGATCCGGCTTCCATTCGAGGATGCGCTGCACGCCGCTGGGGCCGTCCTCGGCGACGCGGACGTCGTAGCCCTCGATCTCGAGGTTGTTGCGCAAGCCGAAGGCGAGGTCCGGATTGTCCTCGACGATCAACACCTTGCCCTTCACGCGTGGCTCCCGCCGAGCGGCAGTTCGATGACGAAGCGTGCCCCCTTGCCGGATTCCGGCGTCTCGACCCAGGCGCGGCCGTCGTGGCCGAGCACGAGTTCGCAGACGACGGAGAGTCCGATGCCGCTGCCGGCGACGGCCGAGTTGACGTCGCGCTGGAGGCGCTGGAAGGCTTTCCAGATCCGCACGCGGTCGGCGGCCGGGATGCCCGGGCCCTCGTCCTCGACGGAGAGCAGGGCGCTGTCGCCGACGCGACGCAACGCGACGTGCACGACTTGGCCGGCGGGGCCGTACTTCACCGCGTTGTCGAGCAGGTTGAGCAGGATCTGGCGCATCGCGCCGGCATCCACGTCGGCGACGACGTCGTCGGCGAAGGCCGTGGTGACCTGGACGCGGCGGGCGCGGGCCATCGGCTGGAACATCTCGACCGTCTCGCGCAGCAACGGCGCCAGCGGCTGCGCGCTGCGCGTGAGCGCGATGGCCCGTCGCTCGGCGCGCGAGAACTGCAGGATGTTCTCCACGAGGTGCGAGAGGCGGCGCGCCTCCTGGTCGATGATCTCGAGCGAGCGCGTGCGTTCCTCCTCGCTGCGCACGCGGCCGAGGAGCAGCGTCTCGGCGAACATCCGCAGTTGGGCCAGCGGCGTACGCAGTTCGTGCGAGACCGAGGCGATGAAGTCGGTGCGCAGGCGCTGCAGCTCGTCCTCGCGGCGCAGCTGCATCGTGCCCACGACGACGAGCGTGAGCGCGAGGGCCAGCGAGGCGAGGGCCAGCGGGAGGTTCGAGCGCGGGAAGCCCTCGGGGAAGACGAGCTCGGCGATGTCCGGCCGGAAGGTGACTTCGGTGTCGATGTCGCCGAAGGCATCGAGGACGTGGCCGCCGCCGAACATACTCTCGTAGCGGACCCGTGACGTGGCGATGGTGTGGCCGAGGCCATCGCGCACGACGACGCTGAAGAGCGAATCGTTGGGCAGCTCGCGCGTGATGGCCGGCGGCAGCACGTGGCCCGTGGCGAGGATCTTCTCGATGCTCATCCGGCCGATCTGCGCGAGGCAGAACTCCGTGCCGTAGGCGGCGCGCTGCCGGCCCTCGGCGTCCCACTTCACGGTGTAGACGATGCCGCGGCGGCTGCCGCCGACATCACCCCAGATGCCGGAGAAGGTCAGGTCGCGCGTGTGCTTGGCGGCGGCGTGGGCGGGCAGGGTGTCGCGGATCCACGCCGTCACCGCGGCGGGCAGGGCGGGCCCGGAGGTGCTGACGCGCCCTGACGGCAGGTCCACGCGGAAGGTGGACGGCGGCGCGTCGGGGTCGCAGCGGTAGGCCGGCTTGAGCGTGCTCGCCAGGACCTCGGCGTCCGGCAGGCGCTCGCCCGGCTGGAGCGGGGCGGCGGGGTTCACCGGCGAGAAGATCCAGATGAGTTGCGAGTACAGCGACTCCTTCACCGAGATGTTGATCTCCCAGGCGGCGAAGGCGGCGTACTCCCGCAAGGTGCGCAGGGCGTCCCAGCGACGGCGGTGCGCGGCGTCCCAGGCCTCGTAGGCGAGGAAGCCCGTGAGGCCGAGGGAGACGGTGAGGACGATGAGAAGCGGGGAGCGGCGCGGCATCGTACGTAATCTGTCGCGTCTGGGCGTCCGATGATGTCAGGATTGCGTGAGGAAGGAGGATGAGAGGAGCGAGAAGCGAGGGGAAGGAGGGAGGCCGGAGGGGGGGGAGGGAGGGGAGGGCGAGGAGCGTGGGGCGCCTCGGTCCTCA
>CAZYQM010000046.1:0-13395 GCA_964649965.1 uncultured Gemmatimonas sp. | reverse complement strand
CATCGGTGAACAGGCGGACGCCGGCCTCGGCGAGTTCGGCGAACGGCGCCAGCGGCGACCCGATGCCGTGCAGCGAATGATCGAGCAGGTCCGGCGGATGCACGTTCACGAAGAGCAGGCGCCCAACGGGCAGCGAGGGTGCGTGCGAGGCGATCTTGGCGTAGATGGCGCGCGTGAGTTCATCGGAGCGCCCGAGCAACGCGGCCGTGCCGAGCAGCGCCTCGGGGTGTTCGAGCGTCGGCTCGGCCGAGCGCACCAGGGCTTCGAAGCCGAGCGAGCGCCGCGCCTTGAGCGAGACGATCGGGTGGAACACGATCGCGAGTCGGTCGAGGGCCCGCGTAAAGGAGGCGTTGAGCGCCTTCTCGTCGTCCACCGGGAGTCCGTGTGCACCGCGCAGCGCGAAGGCCTCGCGCTTGAGGCGGGCGAGGTCCGAGAGCAGCACGGCGCGCGTCACCGCTTCGATCAGTTCCTTCGGCGCGACCGGCTTGAGCAGGTAGCGGTGCGCGCCCCAGGCCATCGCATCGATCGCCGTCTGCAGCGACGGGCCGCCGGTGATGAGGATGACCGGCGTGTCGAGGTCCCGCTCGCGGATGGTGCGGAGCAGTTCGAGGCCGCTCATCCCTTCCATATTGATGTCCGAGAGGATCGCGCTGTAGCTCCGCTCGGTGAGCTGCCGGAGCGCGACTTCGCCCGACGGCGCCGGGTCCACCACGAAGCCCGAGCGGCTGAGCAGGATCGCCGACGCCTGCAACACGGCAGGGTCGTCGTCCACGATCAGGACGCGGCGATGGTGTTCGGACATAGGGTTGAAAAGTAACGTCGGAGGGGTGCCTTGGCTGGACAAGTCCCGGGCACTGTCACAATGTCGGGTATGCAGACCCGGCGATGGTTGCCTTCGTTGAACTACGTCCGACACACCGTCGCGTTGGGATTGCTGCTGGCGGGCGGGCCGCTGACAGCGCCAGCCAATGCCTCGCTCGGCGCGCAGGGGCGACGTCCCGTGCCGAAGCCTGAGACGCCGCCTGCCCGAGTGCCCACTGCACGGCCGCAACAGTTCCTCGTGCTGCGTGGGCCTGACCTCACATTGGGAGAGGACGGCGGCGAGGGGCCGCTACTGTTTGCGCAGGTTGCGGGTGTCGTGGAGTTCGCCGACGGCACGCTGGTGGTGGCCGAGGGCTCCGACTTCACGCTGCGGGTGTTCGACCGCGACGGGCGCCACCTGTCGACCTTCGGTCGTCGCGGGCGCGGGCCGGGTGAGTTCTCGAATCCGATGACGCTGCTCAAACTCGACGAGCGGCGTCTGCTCGTGCTGCAACCCTTCTTCGGCGCGACGTTGCTGCATCGCGATGGTGGAACGCTCTCGCTCGCGCGCGCCGCCACGCGGGAGTGGGACTTCGCCTCCGGTTGTGCGGGGCCGAGCGGCGCCGTGGTCGCGGCCTGGGACGGCACGCACGCACTGCGACGGCTCGGGCCTGGCCTCGAGCCAGTCCGCGCATTCGGTGCCGGCTGGAGCACGGACTCGACCCCCGCAGTGATCGAGATGGAGAATCGTGGCGGGGGCATCTTGGCGTGTTCACCGGAGGGACGCATCGCGTTCACCCAAGCGAGCGGTCCACGCGTCAGGCTGTACGAGCCGGATGACCGCCTTCGCTGGGAGATCACGTTGCCATCGTATCGGTACTCGCAATACCTGATGACGGGCGCCCCAGGCGGTCGTCGTGGCGCGGCGACCATCTTCTACGGCGACGACTTCACGAGCGCGGCGTGGTTCCTCGATGCGCAGACGCTCGTGGTACAGGTATCTCGGCGCGACCTTGCTTCAGGCGGCAGCCGCGCGCGCAATGGCGCGTTCTATCCTGACGTCGTCTCGGTGACGACCTTCTTTGTGCACGCGGACGACGGGCGACTGCTGGGGCGCACCACGTCGCTGCCCAACCTGTCCAGTGGCGGCGGGCCGTCGATGTTCCGAATCGTCGACGACCCCTTCCCGCAGGTACAGCGCTACCGCCTGACGCCGGTCAGCGATCGTAATTGAGGATCGGCGCCAACCAGCGCTCCGCCTCGGCCTGCGAGACGCCTTTCCGCGCCGCATAGGCTTCGACCTGATCCTTCTCAATCTTCCCCACGCCGAAGTACTGCGCCTGCGGATGCCAGAAGTACCAGCCGCTCACCGCCGAGGCCGGCTGCATCGCGTAGCTCTCGGTCAGCTGCACGCCACTCAATCGCTCAGCATCCAGCAAATCAAACAGCGTGCGTTTCTCCGTGTGGTCCGGGCATGCCGGATACCCGGGCGCCGGCCGGATGCCCTGATACTGCTCCTTGATCAGCGCCTGGTTGTCGAGATGCTCATTGGGCGCATAGCCCCAGAGCTCACGCCGCACCTTCTCGTGCAGCCGCTCGGCGAAGGCCTCGGCGAGCCGGTCCGCCAGCGCCTTCATCATAATCGAGTTGTAGTCGTCGTTCGCCGCCTCGAACTCGGCGACTTTCGCGTCGAGTCCGAGGCCCGTCGTGACCACGAAGGCGCCGAGCCAATCGCGCACGCCGGCGTCCTTGGGCGCGACGAAATCGGCGAGGGCGTAGTTGGGGCGCCCATCGTTCTTCACCATCTGCTGGCGGATGGTCTGGATCGTGACAACCTCGTCGCCGGCGTCTGCGGTCTCACGCGAGACGTGGATCTGCTCCTCGCCATCCGACCAGGCCGGGAAGAAGCCGACGACTGCACGTGCGGTGAGCCACTTCTCGTCCACGATCTTTTCCAGCATCCCGCGCGCATCGTTGAACAGGTTGCGAGCTGCCTCGCCGACCTTCTCGTCGTCGAGGATCGCCGGGTACGAGCCCGCCAGCTCCCAGGTCTGGAAGAACGGCGTCCAGTCGATGCGCGGCACCAGCTCCTCGAGCGGGAAGTCGTCGAACACACGCACGCCCTCGAACGTCGGCGTGGGCGCGTCTCCGCTCCAGGTGAGCTTCGGCTTGTTGGCCCGCGCGTCCGCGATCGTCTGCCGCTTCTGGTCCTTCTGCCGCGCCGCACGGTGCTTACGCACCGCCTCGTATTCGTCGCGGACCTCGCGCACGAAATCGTCCTTGAGCCCGTCGCTGACCAGCGAGCTCGCCACGCCGACCGCGCGCGAGGCGTCGAGCACGTGCACCACCGGCCCGGTGTAGTTCGGCGCGATCTTCACCGCCGTGTGCACCTTCGAGGTGGTCGCACCGCCGATGAGCAGCGGTACCGTCCAGCCCTCGCGCTGCATCTCGCTGGCGACGAAGGCCATCTCCTCGAGTGACGGCGTGATGAGGCCCGAGAGGCCGATCATATCCGCGTTGTGTTCGCGGGCCGCCTCGAGGATCTTCGCGCAGGGCACCATCACGCCGAGGTCCACAACCTCGAAGTTGTTGCACTGCATCACGACGCCCACGATGTTCTTGCCGATGTCGTGCACGTCGCCCTTCACGGTGGCCATCACGATTTTGCCCTTGGCGCGCGACTCGGGATTCTGCGCCTTCTCGGCTTCGATGTAGGGGATGAGATGCGCAACCGCGCGCTTCATCACGCGCGCACTCTTCACGACCTGCGGCAGGAACATCTTGCCGGCGCCGAAGAGATCGCCGACGACGTTCATTCCCTGCATCAGCGGGCCTTCGATGACTTCGATGGGGCGATCGAAGAGATGGCGGGCTTCTTCCGTGTCGTCGACCACGAAGTCAGCGATGCCGTGCACCAGCGCGTGCTGCAGGCGCTCGTGCACCGGACCCTGGCGCCAGGTGAGGTCGGCCTTCTTCGCCTGCGACTGGCCCTTGGCCTGGTCGGCGACGGCGAGCAGGCGCTCGGTGGCGTCGGGGCGACGCGCGAGCACGACGTCCTCGACGCGCTCGCGCAGGTCGGCCGGGATGTCCTCGTAGAGCACCAGCGCGCCGGCGTTCACGATGCCCATATCCATCCCCGCCTTCACGGCGTGGTAGAGGAACACCGAGTGGATCGCCTCGCGCACCGGGTTGTTGCCGCGGAACGAGAACGAGACGTTGCTCACGCCGCCGGAAATGCGCACCGCCGGACAGCGTTCCTTGATGAGCCGCGTGGCCTCGATGAAGTCCAGCGCGTAGCGGTTGTGCTCCTCGATGCCCGTGGCGATCGCGAAGATGTTCGGGTCGAAGATGATGTCTTCGGGCGGGAAGCCGACGCGCTCGGTGAGGATCTTATAGGCGCGTTCGCTGATGCTGACCTTGCGCTCGACCGTATCCGCCTGACCCTGCTCGTCGAAGGCCATCACGATCACGGCCGCGCCGTAGCGCCGCACGAGCGTGGCTTGGCGGATGAACTCGGCTTCGCCCTCCTTCAGCGAGATCGAGTTCACGATGCCCTTGCCCTGCACGCAGCGCAGGCCCGCCTCGATGACGCTCCACTTGGAGCTGTCGATCATTATCGGGACCTTGGAGATGGCCGGCTCGCTCGCGACGAGGTTCAGGAACCTCGTCATCGCCGCCTCGGCGTCGAGCATTCCCTCGTCCATATTGACGTCGATGATCACCGCGCCGGCCTCGACTTGCTGGCGCGCCACCTCCAGCGCCTCGTCGTAGCGGTTGCCGATGATCAGCTCGGCGAACTTCTTGCTCCCCGTGACATTCGTGCGCTCGCCGACGTTCACGAAGTTCGAGTCCGGCCCGATGACCAGCGGTTCGAGGCCGGACAGGCGCAGGCGCTTCGGAATCTCGGGGATCTTCCGTGGCGGCAGCGGCTTCACCGCCTCGGCGATGGCCTTGATGTGCGCCGGCGTGGTGCCGCAGCAACCGCCGACCACGTTCACGAGGCCCGCCTCGGCGAACTCCTTGAGAATGGACGACGTGTACTCCGGCGTCTCGTCGTAGCCGCCCATCTCGTTGGGCAGGCCCGCGTTCGGATGCACCGTGACGTAGCAGTCGGCGATGCGCGCCAGCTCCTGCACGTAGCCGCGCAGGTCCTTGGCGCCGAGCGCGCAGTTGAGGCCGACGGAGAACGGCTTGGCGTGCATCACCGAGTTCCAGAAGGCCTCGGTGGTCTGGCCGGTGAGCGTGCGGCCCGACGCGTCGGTGATGGTGCCGGAAATCATCACCGGCACGCGCTCGCCGCGCCGCTCGAAGACCTGCTCGACCGCGAAGATCGCGCCCTTGGCGTTCAGCGTGTCGAAGATCGTCTCGATGAGGATGATGTCGGCGCCGCCGTCGAGCAGGCCCTCGGTGGCTTCGACATAGGCCTCAACCAGTTCGGTGAACGTGATGTTGCGCGCCCCGGGATCGTTGACGTCCGGCGAGAGCGACGCGGTGCGGTTGAGGGGCCCGAGCACGCCCGCGGCCCAGCGCGGCCGGCCGTCCTTGGCTTCGAACTCGTCGCAGAGGCGCCGCACGAGGCGCGCGCCCTCGACATTCAGCTCGCGCACGATCTCCTGCGTTCCGTAGTCGGCCATCGACACGCGCGTCGAGTTGAACGTCGCCGTCTCGATGATGTCCGCGCCGGCCTCGAGGTAGGCGCGGTGGATGCTGCCCACCACGTCCGGCCGCGTGAGGATGAGCAGGTCGTTGTTGCCCTTCAGGTCACGCGACCAATCGGCGAAGCGCGCGCCGCGGTAGTCGGCCTCGGTGAGGCCGTAGGTCTGCACCATCGTGCCCATCGCGCCGTCGATGATGAGCAAGCGGCGCTTGGCTTCGGCGTGCAGCGCTTCGATGCGGGAAGAACGGGTGAACGCGCTCACGCCTTCGCCTCCGAAGTCCCTTCAGCCTTCACCGTTCGCCCTCGAAGTCCCAGGAGATGACAGATCGCGTACGAGAGATCCGCGCGGTTCAACGTGTAGAAGTGGAACTCGCGGATGCCGGCTTGCTGCAGCTGCGTCACCTGTTCGGCCGCCACGGCCGCCGCGACGAGCTTGCGCGTCTCGACGTCGTCCTCGAGGCCCTCGAAGTGCTTGGCAAACTCCGCGGGAATCGACGCGCCGGCCGTCTTCGCGAACTTCGCCGTCTGCGTGAAGTTCGTGACTGGCATAATGCCCGGCACGATGGGCGCCGTGATGCCCGCCTTGCGGGCGCGGTCCACGAAGCGCAGGAATGTCCAGTTGTCGAAGAAGAACTGCGTGATCGCGCGCGTCGCACCGGCGTCGAGCTTGCGCTTCAGGTTGTCGAGGTCCTCGGCGGAGCTGCGCGCTTCCGGGTGCGTTTCCGGATACGCCGCGACCGAGATCTCGAAGTCGTGGCGCTTGCGCAGGCCTTCGACGAGTTCCTTGGCGTACGCGTAGCCGCCCGGAGTCGGAAAGTACGGCGCCTCGCCGCCCGGAATGTCGCCGCGCAGCGCGACGACGTGGCGCACACCGGCGTTCCAGTAGTCGTCGGCGACGGCGTCGATCTCCCCCCGCGTCGCGGCGACGCAGGTGAGGTGCGCCGCGGGGACCAGGTCGGTCTCGGACACGATGCGGTGCACCGTTTGGTGCGTGCGTTCGCGCGTCGAGCCGCCCGCGCCGTAGGTGACCGAGACGAAGCGCGGCGCCAACGGCGCCAGACGCTGGATGGACTTCCAGAGCGTCTGTTCCATCTCCGCCGTCTTCGGCGGGAAGAACTCGAACGAGACCTCGATGGGGGCTGCCGTCGCGGGACTCACAGGACTCCTGAAAACACCAAAGCCCGGGGCGACGAGGCGCACCGGGCTGGCGCTTTAGCGGAATGTTTAGCGTGGCCGCAAGTTGCCTCGAAATCGCCACGGAAATCGGATGTGGCTTATATCCTAGTATCCGGATGAACGGATGGCAAGGTCACACGTTGGACGGGTTCGCCGGGCGCCGCTGGCCACGGGTGCCGGGGCGCTTCACGTCGTGAGCGGATACCGACGCCGGATGACGCGCTTCGTCAGTTCCAGCACCGGCAGGATCGTCGCCGCCGCCAACGCCACCACGCCCCACTCGGCGCCGGAGAGCCCCGTCGTCCCGAACGCGCGATGCAACGCCGGCCAGTGGATGATGCCCGCCAGCAGCACGAGCTCCCAGGCGATCGCCGCGAGCAGCCAGCGGTTGGCGAAGACGCCCTGCCACACGGGGTTGCGATCGGAACGGAAGCTGAACGCCTTGAAGAACTGGATCAGCACCAGCGACGCGAAGGTCATCGTCATCGCCGCGGTGATGCCGTGCCCGTCGGCACGGGCCCAGGTGAACACGGCGAGGTTCACCAGCCCGGACCAGACGCCGCCGACGATCACCAGCAGGAGCACCGGACGCGTGAAGATCGAGCCGCGCGGATCCCGCGGCGGCCGCGCCATCAGGTCGCGCTCCGGCGGATCCACCGCCAGCGCGAGCGCGGGCAGCCCGTCCGTCGCGAGGTTTACGTAGAGCACCTGCACCGCGGTGAGCGGCAGCGGCAGGGCGAGCAGCGTGGCGCCGACCATCAGGCCGATCTCGCCGATGTTCGAGCTCAGCAGGAACATCAGGTACTTCTTGATGTTCGCGAAGATGCCGCGGCCTTCTTCCACGGCCTCGACGATCGTCGCGAAGTTGTCGTCGGTCAGCGTCATCGCCGCAGCCTCGCGCGCGACGTCGGTGCCGCCGATGCCCATCGCGACGCCGATGTCCGCCTGCTTGAGCGCCGGCGCGTCGTTCACGCCGTCGCCGGTCATCGCGACGATGTGCCCGCGCGCCTGCAAGGCGGTCACAAGGCGGAGCTTGTCCGCCGGCGCGACGCGCGCGAAAACGTCGATCGTCTCGATCTCCTCGGCGAGCCGTGCATCGTCCCACGCCGCGAGATCCTTGCCCGTCACCACGCGATCGCCGCGTGCAATGCCGACCTCGCGCGCCACGGCGAGCGCTGTGCGCGGATGGTCGCCGGTGATCATCACCACGTGGATGCCGGCGCGGCGGCAGGCGGCCACGGCCGCGGCTGCCTCGGGGCGCGGCGGATCGATCATCCCGGCCATCCCGAGGAATGTCATTCCCGACTGCACGCCGTCGAAGCCGCCTGTGTCGGTCGGTCCGTTCGCCGTGCCCGCAGGCACCGCAGCCACGACCCGGCGCGCGACGCCGAGCACCCGCAGTGCATCGTCGGCCATCCGCTGCGCCACGGCGAGGATCGCGCGACGCCGGTCCTCGGTCAGTGCGCGTGCACCGTCGGCCGTCCACTCGTCGCGGCAGCCGGCGAGGATGGCCTCCACCGCCCCCTTCGCGAAGGCGACCTGACGGCCGTCCACCGCGTGCACGGTGGTCATCCGCCGCGTCTCCGAGGAGAAGGGGAACTCGTGGGTGCGCGGCGCCCGCGCCGACTCGGCAACAAGGTCCACGCCCGCCTTGGCCGCAGCGACGCAGAACGCGCCTTCGGTGGGGTCGCCGTGGAGTCGCCAGGCACCGTCCTCGAAGTCCACGTACGCGTCGCCGGCCAGCGCGGCGGCGGTCAGCAGCTCGCGCGCGGCGCGCAGCGCGTCGTCCTCGGCGACGGCGTCCGCAGTCTCCGCTTGCACGACGTGCAGCGCTCCGTCGGGCGCGTAGCCGACGCCGCTGAGCCTCACGCGCGCGCCATCGAGCCACAGCTCGCGCAGCGTCATCTCGTCGCGCGTGAGCGTGCCGGTCTTGTCCGTGCAGATGACGGACGTCGCGCCGAGCGTCTCGACGGCCGGCAGCTGGCGCATCAGCGCGCGCCGTCGCGCCAAGCGCTGCACGCCGAGCGCCAGCGAGACTGTCACCACGGCCGGCAGCGCCTCAGGCACGACGGCCACCGCCAGCGCGACGCCGAACACCAGCATCTCGATGAACGGCTGTCCGCGCCACAAGCCGAGCGCGACGATGACCGTCACGACGAGCAGCGCGCCCTTGGCGAGCGTGCGTCCGAGGCGGTCGAGCGAACGCTGCAACGGCGTGCGACCGCGCGCGACCGCGCCGAGCGTCGCGGCGACGCGTCCGAACTCCGTCTGCATTCCGGTCGCCGTGACTTCTGCCGTGCCGCGGCCCGCAGCCACCGACGTCCCGGCGAAGACCGCCCCTGCACGCTCGGCAATCGGTGTAGGGGCATCCGATGCTGCGCCGACGCGCTTCTCCGCGGCGACGGACTCGCCGGTGAGCGCCGCTTCCTGCACGGCGAGCCGCGCCGCGCCGACGAGGCGCGCGTCGCCGGCGATGCGGTCGCCGGCCCGCAGCACGAGCAAGTCGCCGGGCACCAGCTCGCGCGCGTCTATCACGAGTTCGCGGCCGTCGCGGATCACCGTCGCGTGCGGTGCGGCCATCTCGCGCAGCGCATCCAGCGCGCGCTCGGCGCGGTACTCCTGCGCGAATCCGAGCAGGACGGCCAGCAGCACGATCGCCGCAATGGCGATGGCCTCGATCGCGTGGCTCATCGCCGCCGACACGGCCGCGGCGGCGAGGAGGATGAGGATCAGGACGTTGGCGAACTGCGCGCCGAGGAGCGCGAGCGGCGACGGTCGCGCGACCTGCTGCAGGACGTTGGGGCCGTGCTCGGCGAGGCGACGGGCAGCCTCCGCGCTCGACAGGCCCGTCACGTCACGCCCTCGTCAGGGCGCCCGATGGTACAGCGGCGTTCCCGGCGCGGCGGGGAAGATCGCGATGTCGTCGCCGAAGCCGAGGATCGAACCTGACGCAATCGTGCGCTGCGGCACGGTCGGCGCCGCCGGCGTGCTGTTCACGTCCAGTTGCGCGGGCGAGAGCCGCGCGAACCGCGATTGCTCCGAGCCGATGAACAGGCCGCCGCTGTTGTCGAAGGCGAAGCCCTTGGGCATCGTGAACTCGTTGAGGTACACGATGCGCGTGACCTGCGTGGACTGCGTGCCGGTCGCCCCGACGACGGCGGTCTCGACGCGATACAGGGCCTTCTCGTCGTAGCTGCTCACCCAGAGTTCGCCGTTGGGGCGGAACGCCAGGTGGAATGCGCTGAGCGCCGTCGCGCCGGGCGTCGGCGGGGTGGGCGTCGTGAACGACACCGAGAGATCCGCCGCGCTCGAGATGTTCGCGCTCAAGCGCGCCGCGTCGTAGCGCCGCAGGTGCGTCTGGTCGCCGACCCACAGGTTGCCCGCCGCGTCGAAGGCGATGCCCTGTGGGTTCGTCAGTCCGGTGATCTGCACGCTCGGCGTCACCGTGCCCGAGAGCGCGTATTGCGCCGGCGTCAGGCGCACGATGCGGCCTTGGCAGGCGAGGCTCATCCAGAGATTGCCGGCGGGGTCGAAGGCCAGCGCACCGGGGCCGAGGCAATTCAGCCCGGCGATGCCGATCGCGCGCTCCGCAACCGGATTGCCCGTCGCGGCCAACGCGCTCGCGGCGTAGCGCATCAGCACGGGATCGCTCGACGACTGCCCGCGCACCCAGAGGTTGCCCGACTTGTCGAAGGTGATGCCCGCGCCGCCGCGCGTACCCGCCGTGACGGTCGGCGCCAGCGTGGCCGTGGTCACGAGCTGCGCGGAGGTGAAGCCCAGCGAGTAGAAGCCGGCGCCGTACCAGAGCGCACCGCTCGACGGGACCTTGTCGTAGCGCACGCCGGCCGAGCGGCTGACGGCATCGCGCACGCAGACCGTGGTCGGCTGCGCGGACGCCGCGTAGGCGCTGCTCACGATGGAATCCGCCGCGACGAGCATCGTGCCGCTGACGGTGTAGCTGCCGGTCGCGATGCCGCTCAGCGTCTGCGACGCCGTGAGGTTGAACGTCCCTCCGGGTCCGGTGACCTGCACGGCGGCCGTGAGTCCGGCGGGTACGCCGTTGATCGTGACCACGAGGTCGCCGGTGCCGCCTTCGGTGCAGGGCGCCGGCGGCGTCGCCTCGCCACAGGCGGTGAGCAGCAGGGCGCCGCAGGCGGCGCCGATCGTCAACTGATGGAAACGCGGCATAGTCGGAGTCTGTGGAGCGTACGCCCGCCGCGCAATCGCGAGGCGTGGCTATCCAAACAGTGGACGCAGGAGCTGCGGCGCGGTCACGAGGACGCCGAAGCGCAGCAGCCGTCCGCCGAGGCAGGTCGCGACGAAGGGCGCGAATGGCACGCGCACCATCCCGGCGGCGATCGCCGATAGATGGAACGGCGGCACGCTGAGCACGGCGCTGAGTCCGAGCACGCCGATGCCGTAGCCGGGCCGCGCCGCGAGCATCGCGCGGGCCCGCGCCACATACCGCGCGCCCCAGCGCCCCACCGCACGGTCCGCGTGCAAGCCCAGCGCGTACCAGGGCAGCTTGGCGGCGACGTGGCCGAGCGTGAATGCGGCGCCCATCGCGAAGGCGAGCCAGCGCGGCATCACGAGACCGATCGCCAGCGCCGTCGCCTCGGCGAGGCCGATGGGCAGGATGCCAGTCGCGACGCCCGCTGCAGCGGCGGACCACAGCGCGAGCGCGGGCGAGCTGAGATCGAACTCCGGCATCCGCTACCGGCCCGAGACCGCGAGGGCCATCGCCGCCGCGATCGTCGCGCCGTCCACCTCGACGATCTTGCGGCGCGCACTCGCGCCGGCCACCACGCGCACGTCGCGCGCCGCGCAGCCGAAGGCCTCGGCGATCGCCTTCACGACGGCCTCGTTGGCCGCGCCATCCACCGGCGCGGCGCTCACGCGCACCTTGAGTGCGTCGCCGTGCAGGCCTCCGACGCCCGGCGCCTTCGCGCGCGGCTGCACGTGAACCGTGAGCCGGATGCCCTGAGCCGTCGGCGTGACGTGCAGCATCGCCTGTGCCTCAGCCGCCGAGGGCGCCGAGCACGATGCCGCGCAGCAGCGACAGCGCGAACCACGCCACGAGCGGGGAGAGATCGACCATCCCGAAGGTCGGCAGCACCCGACGCAGCGGCGCGAGGAACCACTCGGTGAGCAGGACCGCGCTGCGACCCACCCAGGTGTAGTGCCCGCCGATCCAGCTCGTAATGACGCGGACCATCACGGCGAGCTGGAGGATGGAGAACACCCAGCTCACCAGCAGCTTCACGATGCTCGTCGGTCCCTGCGAGCTGGCGTAGTAGGCGTAGGACAGCGTGTTGCGCACGAAGTCCATCACGCCGAGCAGCAGCGCGCCCGCGAGGAGCACGGCGAGCACGCCCCACCAGGGGGCACGGCTACGCGGTTGGCCGAAGCGGGCCATCAGCCGCTCGATGGGGCGAAGCGGCGGGTCGAGGAGCGTCCGGGCCCAGCGCGCCCCGGCCCCGAATGGGCTGAGCCGGCGCGTGCGCTCCATCCACGCCCAGGCGGCGAGCGGCAACGCCACCGCGAGCGCGATGCCGATGCCGATTTGGCCCCAGATGCGGAGTACGTGGAGCAGGAGGATGAATTCAGGCATATGGGGGCTGTCGGCCGAGGCCACCAAATGTGACACCGGCAGGCCGTGTGGGGTATTACCGGACGTGATGGACAACACGATGGACGAGTCGCTGGTTGGCGGCGCGCCGTGGCGAGGAAGGGAGCGACAGGGATATCCTCCCCAGACTTCGCTTATGACCGAACCCACGGGCGCGCCCTCGATCGATCCGACTCTTCCGCTGCGGGCCAAGGCGGGAGACCGGCAGGCGTTCGCCCAGTTGGTGGATGCAACCTATCCCCGTGCGTTGCGGTTTGCGCTCCATATGGTCGCGAACCGCGAGGACGCCGAGGAAGCGGTGCAGGACACCTTCATTCGCGTGCATCACAACCTGCGGCGGTTCCGCGACGATGCGCGCTTCGAGCCTTGGCTCTTCCGCATCCTGGCCAACCGTTGCCGGACCTTGTTGGCGAAGCGCAAGCGGCATTCGACGGTGATCCAGTACGGCGAGTTGCCGGACCGGATCGGTGCGACGACGGACGACGAGCGGGACTGGACGGAAGAGGTGTACAAGGTGCTCGACACGCTGCCGGCGGAGCAGAAGGAAGCGTTCTTGCTGCGGCACGTCGAGGATATGGCATACGAGGACATTGCCGCGATAACGGGTGTGGGGCTGAGTGCCCTGCGGATGCGCGTGAAGCGCGCCTGCGACACGCTGCGAGCGCGGCTGACGGAGATGATGCGCGATGACTGATATGCCCCGTGACCCTGTGATTGAACGCGTGCGCGGCACGCTGCGGTCCGACGCCCGAGCGGCGACGGATCCGCAGGCGGTTGGCCGTCTGCTGCACGCCGTGTGGTCGGCGCCGCGCCCGTCGCTGTGGCGGCGGACGATGGACGCTTGGCGTTCCCTCGCCCTGACTGGATTGGGCGCGTCGGCCGTGGCTGCCGCTGCGCTGGTGATCGGTTTCGTGTCGCGTGGCGCGGTGTCGCCGCGGGCGGCTGCGGAGCCGGCACTGGCGACCGGTCCGGCCGCGGGCACGGAGACCACCGTGCCGGTGACGCTGGCGGCGGCCGAAGGCGCCGAGGCCCGCGTGGCGACGCAGTTCGTGTTCGAGCGCTCCGGCGCGAGCGCCGTCTCGCTCGTGGGTGAGTTCAACGGCTGGGGCGCCGAGGACCTCCCGATGACCCA
>CAZYQM010000045.1:4340-13581 GCA_964649965.1 uncultured Gemmatimonas sp. | reverse complement strand
CAGGGCGGCAGCGCCACGGCGCCGCGGCCGCGCACGGACGAGGTGCGCTCGATCGCCGATGCCTCGAATGCCTTCGTGAGCATCAGCGAGTACATCACGCCCGCCGTGGTGAGCATCCAGACGGAGCGCGACCCGCGGGCGAACTCGCGACGGCGCGGTGGCCAGCAGTTGCCTCCTGGCTTCGAGGAGTTCTTCCGGGGAGACCCGCAGCAGCAACAGCGGCCGCAGGAGTCCACGGGCTCCGGGTTCATCGTGAGCCGCGACGGCTACATCCTCACGAACAACCACGTCGTCGAGGGTGCCGACCGCATCCGCGTCGCGATGCAGGACCGCCGCGTCTATGAGGCCAAGCTCATCGGCCGCGACCCGACCACGGACGTCGCGGTGCTCAAGATCGAAGGCCGCAACTTCACGCCGCTGACCTTCGGCGACGACGAGTCGCTGCGCGTGGGCGAGTGGGTGCTGGCCATCGGCAATCCGCTGGGCCTCGACTTCACCGTGACGGCCGGCATCGTGAGCGCCAAGGGCCGCGGGCTCAACGGGCTGAACCAGGACCAGTACGCGATCTCCGACTTCATCCAGACCGACGCGGCCATCAACCCCGGCAACTCGGGCGGCCCGCTCGTGAACTCGAAGGGTGAGGTCGTCGGGGTGAACACGGCGATCGCCTCGCAGACGGGCTTCTATGCCGGCTACGGCTTCGCGATCCCGATCACGCTGGCGAAGATCGTGATGGACGACCTCATCGAGCACGGCGAGGTGCGCCGCGCGGTGCTCGGCGTCGGCATCAACGAGGTGTTCCCCGAGGACGCGCAGGTCGCCGGCCTGCGGCAGATCGCCGGCGTGAAGGTCAGCGGCTACTCCGGCGAGGATTCGCCGGCCCGCCGCGCCGGCCTCGAGCCGGGCGACATCATCACGAAGGTGGACGGCCGCAGCGTGGACCGCGTGAGCGCCCTGCAGCGCGCGGTGCGCGCCAAGAAGCCGGGCGATACGGTGGAACTCGAGGCGATGCGCTACGGCACGCGGCACACGTTCCGCGTGCGGCTGGCTGCGGCGCCGTCCGAGACGCGGACGATGGCCCGTGCCGATGAACCCGCCGCGCCGCCGACGACCTCACGCCTCGGCATCAGCGTGGAGCAGGTGCCGGCGGAGTTTGTGCAGGCGCGGCGGCTGCCCGAGCAGTATCGCGGCCTGCGCGTGGCCAGCGTCGAGCCCGGCAGCCCCTCCTATCAGCGCCTCGGCACCAACGACGTGATCGTCGAGGTGCTGTATCCGCAGCCCAAGCAGAAGGTGCAGAACCTGGATGATCTCCAGCGCGCGTTGGACCGGGTCAAGCCGGGGGAGATTCTGTCGCTGCTGGTGTATCGCGGGGTGGAAGGACAGGGCGGCGGGACGGTGGTGGTGAATGTGAGGGTCAACTAACTGCAGATGTGAGATGTAAGGTTTAAGATGTAAGAGGGGGGCGGACCGAAGCATCGGTGCGCCCCCTCTTACATCTCATATCTCACATCTAACATCTGCCGTTCTGGTGCGAACCGTTCGCCCGAACACTACCTTTCGGCTATAGGCGGAAGTGGCGGAATTGGTAGACGCGCGGGACTTAGGATCCCGTGCCGCAAGGCGTGAGGGTTCGAGTCCCTCCTTTCGCACTCCCCCCGGGCGCGAACCAGCGGCGGTTCTCTGGCGTTAGGGGATGTATGCGCATCGTCGTCATCGGAAGCGGGTTCGGGGGCCTGGCTGCAGCGATCCGTCTGCAGGCCCAGGGGCACGAGGTCACCATCGTCGAGCAGCGGGACCAAGCCGGCGGCCGTGCCTACGTGTATCGGCAGGACGGGTTCACCTTCGACGGCGGGCCGACGATCATCACGGCGCCGTGGCTGATCGATGACCTCTTCGATCTCGCCGGCAAGAAGACTTCGGACTACGTCCAGATCGTGCCGATCGATCCGTTCTATCGGATCCGCTTCGAGGATGGCTCGGTCTTCACGTACAACTCCGATCGCGAGAACCTGCTCCGGCAGATCCGCGAGTTCCGCGCGGGCGACGAACGCGGTTACCTGGACTTCCTCAAGGCCAGCGAAGCCGTCTTCGAGTCGGGGATGGCGCTGATTGACAAGCCCTTCGGCACGATCGGCTCGATGGCCAAGGTGCTGCCGGACCTCATCAAGCTGCGCGCCGACCGCTCGGTGGCCGGCCTCGCGAACAAGCATCTCAAGGATGAGCGCCTGCGCCAGGTGTTCTCCTTCCATCCGCTGCTCGTCGGCGGCAATCCGTTCCAGACGACGAGCATCTACGCGCTGATCCACCACCTCGAGCAGAAGTGGGGCGTATGGTTCGCGATGGGCGGCACGGGCGCGCTGGTGCAGGCCTTCTTGAAGCTCTTCGAGGACATCGGCGGCACGATCCGGCTCTCGACGCCAGTCAGCGAGATCACGGTGGACGACCGCACGGGCAGGGCTTCGGGCGTGCGCCTCGCGAACGGCGAGACGCTCAGCGCCGACGCGGTGGTGAGCAACGGCGACGTCGCCTTCACCTACAAGCAGCTCATCGCGCCGAAGTACCGGAAGAAGTGGACGGACGCGAAGGTGGACGGGCTCGACTACTCGATGTCGCTGTTCGTCATCTACTTCGGCACGGACAAGAAGTACGACGACATCGCGCACCACGAGATCCTGATGGGGCCGCGCTATCGTGGCCTCCTCGACGACATCTTCAAGACGAAGACGCTCTCCAAGGATTTCTCGCTGTACCTGCACCGCCCGACGGCCACCGACCAGTCGCTGGCGCCCGAGGGCTGCGACGCCTGGTACGTGCTCTCCCCGGTGCCGCACCTCGGCGGGCCGACCGACTGGGCCACGCAGGGCCAGGCCTACCGCGACGCAATCATCCAGTACCTCGAGGAGCGCTATATGCCGGGGCTCTCGAAGCACATCGTCACGGAGATGCGGATCGACCCGATCCACTTCCGCGACACGCTCTCGAGCCACTTGGGATCCGCGTTCTCCGTGCAGCCGACGCTGTTCCAGAGCGCGTACTTCCGGCCGCACAACAAGAGCGAGGACATCCCGAACCTGTACTTCGCGGGGGCGGGCACGCATCCGGGCGCGGGACTTCCGGGCGTGATCTCGAGCGGCAAGATCGTGGCCGAGCTGATCGGCGAGGCGCAGGATGCCTCACGCGTGCGGCGGCCGCGCGTCGCCGATACGCCGGCACCGCAGCGCGAAGCGCGGGCCGCCGCCGTCGCCGCCGAGGGGGCGCGCTGATGGTGCTCCCCGGTTTCCTCAAGGAAGACGACAGCGCGCTGGCACGGCTCGACGCCCAGCACTGCGAGTCGATCACGCGGGCGCACGCGCGCACGTTCGCGCTGGCCAGCGGCTTCCTGCCGCCGCGCAAGCGCCGCGGCGCCTTCGCCGTCTACGCGTTCTGCCGTCTCGCCGACGACATCGTCGACCGGAACCGCGGGAAGGACGCGGCGCTGCTGCAGGCCGAGCTCGACGCCTATCGCGCCGGCGTGGCCGAGGCGATCGCGGGACGTCCGGAGGGGCCGGTGTTCCGCGAGCTGTGGCGCTGCGTCAAGGAATACGGCGTGCCGGCCGACGTGCTCGAGGAACTGCTCAACGGCGTCGCCCGCGACGTGCAGCCGCAGCGCTACGCCACCTGGGCCGAGCTCTCGCTGTACTGCGAGGGCGTCGCGGCGTCGGTGGGGGCGATGTGCACGTACATATTCGGCGTGGTCGGCGACGAGGCCGTGCGCGAGCGCGCGCTGCGCTACGCGCGCACCCTGGGCGTCGCGATGCAGGTGACGAACATCCTGCGCGACGTCGGCGAGGACGCGAGCATCGGCCGCTGTTACCTGCCGGACGACGTGCTCTCGGCCTTCGGCCTCAGCGCCGAGCGTGTGCTGCACGACCCGACGGTGAAGGACGATCCGCGATGGATCGCGATGATGCGGCACGAGGTGGCCCGCGCCCGCGCGCTCTACCGCGCGGCGTCGCCGGGCATCGCGCTGCTCGAGCCCGACGCGCAACGCTGCGCCCGCGCCTGCGCCGACGGCTACGAGGCCATCCTCGGCGCCATCGAGGCCAACGGCTACGACTCGATCAGCACGCGCGCGCGCGTCGGGAACTGGGCGCGCGCCGGACTGCTTTGGACCATCTGGCGGTCGGGCGCGGAGGCGCCGCCCACCGACATCAAGGGACCGATCATCGAATGGGGGACGCGCCAGCTCTCGCGTCCTGAGGAAATGGTGCTCAGCTGATGGCGCAGAACCGAAGCAACGACTATCCGCTCGACCGCGTGGCGCAGGGCTTCCTCTGGGGGCACCTGGCGCTGATCGCCTTCGCCACCGCGGCGATGGTGACCATCCTCGCCGGCGAGTTCCCCATCTGGATGCAGGGGCCATACACCGCCAAGGTCTATGAACTCGGCTGGAAGTACTCCGGCCAAGTGTACATCCTGCTCGGCACCGCCGCCGTGCTGCTGCACTCGGCGCCGCGCTTCGGCTGGGGCAAGGCGTTGACGTTGTTCGTGCTCGCCAGCGGCGTCGCGCTGCTCAGCGAGCTCGGCGGCACGAACATCGGCTTCCCCTTCGGGCCGTACCACTACACCGAGATGCTTGGGTACCGGATCCTCAACGACGTGCCGTATCCGATCCCGATCTCCTGGTACTATATGCTGTACTGCTGCCTGGTCTTCTGCGGGCGGCTGATGGTCACCGACGACTCGTCGGCGACGAAGTGGCGCTGGGCGCTGGTGGCGGGGGCGTTCCTCACGGCCTGGGACGTGCCGATGGAAGTGCAGATGACCAACGTGCAGCCCGCGCACTGGGTCTGGGAGCTCGAGAACTTCGCGCCCTGGGTGCCGACCTTCCTGAAGGCGCCGATCTTCTACGGGATGCCGCTCTCCAATTGGGTCGGCTGGTACCTCACGGGCGTGATCGTGAGCCGCCTGATGCTGGCCGTGGTGCCGCCCACCAAGTGGAAGGCGACGACGGCGATGGTGACCTTCCCGCTGATCCTCTACGCCACGAACGGCATTATGCCGATCGCGACCGTGGCGCGGCACGGCTACTGGTGGGCGGTGGTCTTCGGAGTCCTGGCGATGGGCGCCCCCCTGTGGCTGGTGCTGCGGGCCCGCACGCGGACCGCCACCGCCCTTGGAGCGGACCCCGTCACCGCTTAGTTTTCAGGGCTCAGGCAGCTCCCCGCCCCGCCTCGGCGAACCTCGCCCGGGCGGGGCGGATTGCTCTGACACGTCCCTTCCCGCAGCCGACATCCCGTATGGAAATCCAGATCACTGCCACCAAGGCCGAGGGCGCCGAGCGCCGCCTCCAGGTGGCCGTCCCGGCGGCCCGCGTCGCCGAGGCCCGCAACAAGGCCGCCGCGCGCGTCTCCAAGCAGGTCCGCATCCCCGGCTTCCGCCCCGGCAAGGCGCCGGCCGCGATGGTCAAGAAGGCCTACGCCCAGGCCATCGACCAGGAAGCCGTGGACCAGCTCCTGCGCGAGGCCTTCGAGGCCGTGCTCGCCCAGGAGAAGCTCGACCTCGCCACGCAGCCGCACGCCCACGACGTGAAGTTCGCCGAGGACGAGTCGCTGAGCTTCGAACTGCACTGCGAAGTGCGCCCGACGATCGAGCTCTCGAAGCTCGAGGGCTTCCGCGTGATGCGTCCGAAGTCGGACGTGACGGACGAGATGGTGCAGGAGCAGCTGGACCGCCTGCTCGAGCAGCGCGCGACGTGGACGCCGGTCGAGGGCAAGCCCAGCGAGGGCGACCTCGTGACGGTGATGCTGGCGACGGCCGAGGACGACGGCACGATCCCCGAGGGGCGTGAGTACCGTCTCGTGCTCGGCGCCGGCCAGGCGATCGCCGGGATCGAGGAGCTGGTGCTCGGGATGAGCATCGGCGAGACGAAGGAGCAGCCGGTGAAGTGGCCGGAGGACTTCCCGGACGAGGCGCAGCGCGGCAAGACCAAGCCGGTGCGCGCGACGCTGAGCGAGATCAAGAAGAAGTCGGTGCCGCCGCTCGACGACGCCTTCGCCGCCGAGATGGGCGACTTCGCGTCGCTGGACGCGCTGAAGGAGACCATCCGCACGGACGTCGGCGAGAACCTCGTGCGCGAGGCGGATGCCGCGGCGCGCACGCAGCTGCTCGACGAGATCGTGACGGCGAATCCCTTCGACCTGCCGCCGAGCTGGGTGAAGCAGATGATCCAGGCGTATGCGGAAGCGTACCGGATCCCGCAGGAGGAGATCCTCAAGTTCGGCGACGAGATCAAGGGGATGGCGGAGCGCCAGGTGCGCCGCGACCTGATCATCGACACGCTGGCGGAGAAGGAATCGCTGGCGGCGACGGAAGCGGACGTGGACGCGAAGGTGGCCGAGCTGGCGCAGAAGCGCGGCGAGGACGCCGGCAACATGTACGCCTCCTTGCAGAAGGCGGGACGCCTCCGCGAGCTTGAGCGTGGCATCACCGAGGACCGCGTGTTCGCGTGGCTCCTCGAGCGCAACACGATCGAACAGGCGTAATTCAGCAAGCGCCGCCGGCACCGGCCTGCGGCGCGCGACCCGAGCAGACCACGAGGACGACGCAGATGGCGATCATTCCGAATCCGTACGTGATCGAACGCAGCAGCCGCGGCGAGCGCAGCTATGACGTGTACAGCCGCCTGCTGATGGACCGCATCATCTTCCTCGGCACGCCGGTGAACGACGACGTGGCGAATATGATCATCGCGCAGCTGCTGTTCCTCGAGGCAGACAACCCGGGGCGCGACATCCACCTGTACATCAACTCGCCGGGCGGCAGCGTGAGCGCGGGTCTCGCGATCTACGACACGATGCAGTTCCTGAAGTCGCCGGTGAACACGATCTGTATGGGCCTGGCGGCGTCAATGGGCGCCTTCCTGCTCACGGCCGGCGCCAAGGGCAAGCGTTCGGCGCTCCCGAACTCGCGCATTATGATCCACCAGCCCTCTGGCGGTGCGCAGGGTACGGCGGCCGACATCGAGATCCAGGCGAAGGAAATCATCTACCTCCGCAGCCGGATGAACGAGCTGATGGCCAAGCACACGGGCCGTCCGCTGGAGCAGATCGAGCGCGACGTGGACCGCGACCGGTTTATGAGCGCGGCCGAGGCGGTGCAGTACGGCTTGATCGACCAGGTGGTGGCGAGCCGCGCGGAGGCCGAGGCGGCGACGGCGCTGGCCTCGACGAAGTAAGCGTTATTCCACAGGCCGGGGCGCTTGTGAATTCTTTCACGAGCGCCCCGGCAGTTTTCTTGAAGCGGTCCCTGCCCTAGCGTTACTCTAGGCCCTGCGGGACCGTCGAAGGACACCGGGGACTCGATTCCGCGGTCCTTCCGTCATCTGTCTTCCGTCATCCGTCAATGTCCCAAGACCGTCACCTGCGCTGCTCCTTCTGTGGAAAGTCCAAGGACGCCGTCCGGAAGTTCATCTCCGGGCCGTCCGTGTACATCTGCAATGAGTGCATCGCCCTCTGCAACGAAATTCTGGCGGAGGACGAGGAGCGCGAGGTCGCGGAGACGCACACCAGCGTCCCGCTGCCGCAGGAGATCAAGGCGACGCTCGACCAGTACGTGATCGGGCAGGAAGCGGCCAAGAAGGCGTTGGCCGTCGCGGTCTACAATCACTACAAGCGCATCAACTCCGGCGCCAAGCGCGAAGGCGACGTCGAGCTCGACAAGTCGAACATCCTGCTCCTCGGCCCCACCGGCGTCGGCAAGACGCTGCTCGCGCAGACGCTGGCCCGCATCCTCGACGTGCCGTTCACGATCGCCGATGCGACGACGCTGACCGAAGCGGGCTACGTGGGCGAGGACGTGGAGAACATCCTCGTGCGCCTGCTGCAGGCCGGCGACTTCAACGTGGCCGAGTGCGAGCGCGGCATCGTGTACATCGACGAGATCGACAAGATCGCCCGCAAGAGCGAGAACCCGTCCATCACGCGCGACGTCAGCGGCGAAGGCGTGCAGCAGGCCCTGCTCAAGATCCTCGAGGGCACGGTGGCCAGCGTGCCGCCGCAGGGCGGCCGCAAGCATCCGCAGCAGGAATACATCCAGATCAACACGAAGGACATCCTCTTCATCTGCGGTGGCGCCTTCGACGGCCTCGAGAAGATCATCGAGGCGCGGCTCGGCAAGCGGGCAATCGGCTTCAACAACGACGCAGCCGCCAAGGACGAGCAGAGCAAGACGAACATCTTCGGCGCCATCGAGCCCGAGGATCTGCTGCGCTTCGGCCTGATTCCCGAGCTGGTGGGCCGCCTGCCGGTGGCCGTGCCGCTCGAGGGCCTGGATGAGGACGCGCTGGTGCAGATCCTCAAGGAGCCCAAGAACGCGCTCACGAAGCAGTACCGGAAGCTCTTCGAGCTCGAGGGCGTGGAACTGACCTTCGACGACTCGGCGCTCAAGGCGATTGCGCGCAAGGCGATCCAGCGCGGCACGGGCGCGCGCGGTCTGCGCGCGATCCTCGAGGAGCTGCTGCTCGAGACGATGTTCGACCTCCCGGGCCGCGACGACGTGCTCGAGGTGCGTGTGACGGAAGCGACGGTGACGCAGAAGCAGCGGCCGTTGCTGGAGATCAGCGCGCAGCCGAAGAAGAAAGAGGCGTGACGCCGGCTGACGAGGGGAAGCCGGGCGCCGACGCGCCCGGCGCGCCGGTAGCTGACAACCCAGCAGTAGCCGCCAAGGCGCGCGACCCGCTGCCGATCCGTAAGATCGATTACCTGGGACCAATGGCTGCCGCCGGTGGCTGGCGGCCGGATACGGCGTTGCCGGAAGTGGCCTTCGCCGGACGCTCGAATGTCGGGAAGAGCTCCCTGATCAACGCATTGGTACGGAGAAAGGCGCTCGCCCGCGTGTCCAAGACGCCGGGCCGCACCCGCGAGATCCACTTCTTCGGCATCAACGACGCGTTCACGCTGGTGGACCTGCCGGGCTACGGCTACGCGAAGATCTCGAAGGAGCGGCAGGCCGAGTGGCGGCCGCTGATCGAGGGCTACCTGCGCGGCGCGCCGGCGCTGCGCGGGGTGGTGCAACTGCTGGACGTGCGGCGGGACCCGACGGACGACGACCTGCAGATGTTCGACCTGCTGGCGGACATCGGCTTGCCGACGCTGGTCTGCGTGACGAAGGTGGACAAGCTCTCGAAGGGCGCGGCGGCGAAGGCGGTCGAGTCGCTGGCGCTGCGGTTGGGGCTGGATCCGGCGCAGATGATCGCGTTTTC
>CAZYQM010000045.1:4067-4330 GCA_964649965.1 uncultured Gemmatimonas sp. | reverse complement strand
CACTGGGGCGCCCGACGTACCATGATCTCGCGCGTGACCGGCGCGGGGCGGGACGAGTTGGCCGAGGCGGTGATGTCGCTGGTGAGCGCGGAGCCGTCCGCGGCGGTCGAGGAGTAACTACTTTCACCACGGAGACACGGAGGCACGGAGACTGCGACGACGAGACGGCGCCTATTGGTGGGCGTGCAGCGACAAGTGAGCGCGAACCCCGGCGCATCTCCTCCTGAAGTCTCCGTGCCTCCGTGTCTCCGTGGTGAAGGCCG
>CAZYQM010000045.1:0-4057 GCA_964649965.1 uncultured Gemmatimonas sp. | reverse complement strand
CAACCTGAGGTGATCGCGAGATGCCAAGAATCCCCCTGCAGAAGCTGCCGCCGCGTGCGACGGAGAAGGTCGAGGACGCCTGGATCGCGCACCTGAGCGAGAAGCTCGCCGACCCGAAGACGGACCGGGCCCTGCTTTGCCGCGACACCCTGCTGGAGCTGGCGTATCCGCAGTACCTGGGGCGCTACGAGGCGACGATGGCGGATCTCAAGACGCCGCTGGGCACGCAACTGGCGCTGGCCGCGCTGGATCCGCGCAACGTGACGTTGGAGCCGGAGTACTATGGTGACTGCGACCAGGAGCGCTTCCAACGGGTGAAGCCGCTGCTGTGGCTGTGGTACTCCTTCGACCGGCTGCCGATCGGCGGACAGGCGGTGCAGCTGGGCGTGAAGCTCCGGCGCGCGCTGGCGCCGCACATCTTCAAGCGCGTGGGCAAGAACTTCAAGTGCTTCCAGCACGTGGAGTTCTCGTTCGGCTACAATATGGAAGTCGGCGACGACGTGGTGGTGCACCGCCACGTGCTGCTGGACGACCGCGGCGGGATCCGCCTGGGCAACCGCGTGTCCATCTCCGACTACGCGAACATCTATTCGCACACGCACAGCATCGTGGACCAGGTGGACGTCACGAACGTGCTGACGATCCTCGATGACGACGTGCGCGTGACCTACCACGCGACGGTGCTGGCGGGCGTGCACGTGCGCGAGAACGGGATGGTCGGCGCGGTGGCGGTGGCGACCAAGGACGTGCGGCCGTACCACGTGAACGTGGGCATCCCGGCCAAGTCGGTGCGCGTGAAGCCGAATGCGCCCTCCGAGCGAACGTCGCTGGCGACGGAGCGGACTAGCGACTGAGGGGCTGCACCGCGGGAACCACAACTGCTTTCACCACGAAGGCACGGTGAGCACGTCGTGGACCTCGGGCGTGCGCAGTAGCGCATACGCATCATCGAGGTGCCGGCGTTCGTGCGGCCAGCTGTAGCGCCGCCGCGCCTGCGAGAAGGTGAGCCAGGCGTGCTTGTCGTGCTCGTCGCCGAGGACGACGGCGCCATCCGGCGCGACGACGGCGGCGAAGACGGCGGCGAGCTGCACGCTGCCCTTCGGCACGAGGTAGAACGGGTGCATCGTCACGCTGAGCAGGCGCGCGGGCTTGAGACCCGTCTCCTCGAAGAGTTCGCGCACGGCGGCGTCTGGCAGTGACTCGCCGTCCATCACCTTGCCGTGGACCATCTCCCAGGAGCCGGCGCAGCGCGTGCCGTCGCGGCGGCGCAGCGCGAGCGCCTGCCAGCCGCGCTCGACGGGGCGGAAGGCGAGGACGTCCACGATGCGGATCTCGATCGGGATCGCCGTCATCGGACGATGCGGGGACTGGCGGCGCGCAACGCGGTCACGACGTCTTGTTCTTGCGGTCGATCAGCGAATGGATGCGCGCCGAGAGCGCGCGGGCGCGGAAGGGCTTGGTGAGGTAGTCGCTGGCACCGTACTCGAAGACGCGCACCTCGCTGTCCTCGTCGCCCTTGGCGGTGAGCACGATGACGGGCAGCTTGGCCGTCGCCGGCCGCGCGCGCAGGTGGCTCAGCACGCCGTAGCCGTCGAGGCGCGGCAGGTTGAGGTCGAGCACGACGAGGTCCGGCGCGAGGCGGTCGATCTCGTCGAGCGCGATGACGCCGTCGTTGGCCTCGTAGACGACGAAGCCCTCGCGCTCGAGCAGGTCCTTCATCACGCGGCGCAGGGCCTCCTCGTCCTCGACGAGCAGCACGCGCTTGGCGGCGGGCTTCTTGACGGCCTCGTCGCCGACAAGCTCGAAGGCATCGGCGCTGAACGAGCTGGGCGCGGCGTGCCGCGTGCCGCTGCGACGGGCCTTCGCGCTGGGCGCGGACGGCCCCTCGTCTTCGTCCACCGCGGAGGGCGAGGCCGACGACATCCGGATCGGATTGCCGAGCGGCGGCTTGACCGGCGTGACTTCCTCGGTGGTGACGCGCGCCGAGGCCCCGCTCTTGCTGCTGCCCTCCTGCGGCGCCTCGAGCACGCGCAGCAGTTCCTCGATGGTCGTCTCGCCGTTGCGCACGTGGGCGACGGCGGATTCCCAGAGCGAGCGCATCCCGCCCTCGCGGGCGGCGTCGTTGATGCGGTCCACGCTCTCGTTGCCGGCGATGCGGCGCTCGACCTCTTCGGTCACCTGCAGCACTTCCTCGATGGCGAGGCGGCCGCGGTAGCCGGTCATCGAGCACTCGGGGCAGCCGACGGCGCGGTACAGCGTGCCCTGCACGGGGAAGTACTTCTGCATCCGGTCCGGCACCTGGCCCACCGCGAGTTCGCGGCAGGAGTTGCACAGCCGGCGCATCAGGCGCTGGGCGACGACGCCCTTGAGCGCCGCGGCGATCTTGTAGCTCTCGATGCCGATGTCCACGAGGCGCGTCACGGCACTCGCGGCGTCGTTGGTGTGCAGCGTCGAGAGCACGAGGTGACCGGTGAGCGAGGCCTGCACGGCGATGTTCGCCGTCTCCTTGTCGCGGATCTCACCGACGAGGATGACGTCGGGGTCCTGACGGAGGATCGAGCGCAGCGCCGCGGGGAACGTCAGCCCGGCCTTCTCGTTGATCTGCACCTGCACGATGCCCTGCAGGCGGTACTCGACCGGGTCCTCGACCGTGACGATGTTGACGCCGCGGGCCTGCACGCTGCGCAGCATCGAGTAGAGCGTGGTCGTCTTGCCGGAGCCCGTCGGGCCGGTGACGAGCACGACGCCTTCGCGGGCCTGCAGCAGCTCGTGGATGCGCGTCAGCTCGTCGGGCAGCAGGCCCAGCGAGTCGAGCGAGAGGATCGTGCTGCGCTGGTCGAGCACGCGGATGACGACCTTCTCGCCCTGCGAGGCGGGCAGCGTCGAGACGCGGAGGTCCACGCGGCTGCCGGAGATGGCGACGCGGGCGCGCCCGTCCTGCGGACGCAGGCGGTCGGCGATGTCGAGCTGCGCCATAATCTTGACGCGGCTCACGAGCGGGATGCCCGCCGCCTTGGGCAGCACCATCGCCTGCCGCAGCACGCCGTCAATGCGATAGCGCACCGCGACGCCGGCTTCCTCGGGCTCCAGGTGGATGTCCGACGCGCGGCTCTGGATGCCTTCGGCGATGATGCGGTCCACGAGCTGGATGACCGGCCGCTCGCCGGCGCGGGCCGCCGAGATGTCGAGCTCGGAGTCGTCCACCGACTCGTCCACCGTCTCCACGTCATAGGTGCCCTCGACCTTCTCGAGGATCTTCTCGATGACGTTCTCGGGACGATACACCTCTTCGATGCGGTCGATGATCTTCCGCGGCGTCGCGATGCTCATCCGCACCGTGCGCCCGAGCGCGAAGGCCAACGTGCGCTCGCAGTCGAGGTCGAGCGGGTCCGACGTGGCGATGTCGAGGATGGAATCGGAAATCGCCAGCGGCAGCACCTTGAACTTGCGGGCCAGCGCTTCTGGCACGAGCTCGCGCGCCTGCTGCGAGACGCTGCCGAGGTCGGCGATGCGCATCCGGAAGCGGGCGGCGACGGCCTTCACGACAGCCTCGTCCGTCAACCAACCGCGACGGACGACGTCCTCCCAGAGGCTTTCGGGCGGCGCGGCGCGCAGGGCCTCGACCTGGTCAGGCTCGAGCAGCCCCTCAAGGGTGGCCCACATCCACTCGTCACGCACCGACTTGGCGCTACTCCCCATCCACGCTCCTCAAGGTGACAGGTCCCGCGACACTGTCACAAAGATACCTATAGGGCACGATGCGGCTACCACCCCGACGCCGCAGATGACAGCACGGTCACAGCACGGGCCACAGCGATCGGCTGACGTCCACGGAAAAGGTCCAGCCGCCGCCACGCAGCCCGCGCGCGACATCCACGCGCAGCAGGTCGAAGAAACCGATGCCGCCGAGCCCGACGGCCGGGTACCAGCCCTGCGCGCCGTCCGCCCCGGCGTCGACCCACACCGAGTGCGCATACGGCGCGAGGACCAGCGTGCCCGGGACGCGTCCGAAGCGCCCCAAGTCCATCGCCACGAACGGGATACGCCGCTGGAGCTC
>CAZYQM010000044.1:0-13629 GCA_964649965.1 uncultured Gemmatimonas sp. | reverse complement strand
GCCGATCCGCCGCCGCCGGAGCGGGGTGAGGAGGCGCGCGGTGCAGAGCTACCGCTCGAGCGCGGGGCCGACGCGCGGGGCGTGGAGCTGCCACTCGCGCGCGGTGCTGACGCCCGCGGCGTGGAGCTGCCGCTCGAGCGTGGCGCCGATGCCCGCGGCGCCGGGCTGCTCGGCCAGCTGCTGCGCGGCGCCGCCGTGGTCGGACTCCGCGGCGCGCTCGGCGTCGTCGCCGGGACCGCGCGCTCACGCGTCGGACGCGGGTTCCACGTGCCATTGCTGCTGCGCGTGGTCTCGCGGGCGCTGCCGCGTGGCGTGCTCGCGGGGTTCGGCGTCGTCGAGCGCGCGCGGGGGCTGGTCGCGGTCGGCGTCACGTCGCGCCGCGGCGTGGAGGCCCGTGGCGTGGTGCCGCGCGGAGCGGACGTCTCCGACGCGCCGCGGGCGACGCGGCTGCTGCCGGCGCCCGGCAGCGGCACCACGCGATTGCCGTTCGCATCCTCGCGGGGGCCCACGCGGCGTCCACCGGTGCCACGCTGGTCGGTGTCGGGCGGACCGACGCGGCGGCCGTTGTTGCCGCGCGGTTCGTTGCCGCCGGCGCGCGGGCCACGATCGGCCACACCGCGGCCGGGGCCGCCACGGTCATCGCGGCGGAAGCCGCGGTCGTGGCGGTCGAAGGTCGTGTTGCGGTGCACGACGCTGTAGCGCCGCACCACGCGCGTGTCCCAGCGACGATACACCACGCCGCGATTGACCACGATCACCGTGTGGCGGGGTGCGATGTAGATCGGGTTGATGACGATCCACGGCCGCGACACGACGACCCAACGCGGGCCGTGGACGTGCCAGCCGTGGTAGTACACGCGATGGCCCCACCAGTCGACGTCGTAGGTGAGCCAGACGCCGATCGGATACGCCACGCCCCAGCTCCAGTACGCCGGATGCGCGTGCGTGACGTAGATGGGCCGGTGATAGATCACCGCCGGGTCGTAGGTCGGCACGTAGATCACCCGCGGTTCGGCGGGCACGATGCGGATGACCTCGCGCTCCACAACCACCTGCTGCTGCGCCGTGGACTGCAGGTTGCCTTGCGCGTTGGCCATCTGCCGCAGGCGCTGCACGGCGTCCATCACGTCGTTCGGCTGCGTGGCGTAGGCCTGGCCGAGCGCCGTCATCCAGTCCTCACCCTCGGCGAGGAGGTTGAGCACGGGTTCATAGCGCGCGACGGCCTTCACGCTGATCTCCCAGGGCATCTGGTCGATGTTGTCGGTGCCGAAGGCCTTCACGTGCGCCTGGGCGGCGAGCACCTGGTCCGGATACGTCGCGGCGACGAGCACCTGCGCGAGGATCGGGTCCGGGTACAGCGCGATGGGCGCCAGCAGGTTGTCGAGTTCGTCGTTGGCCCAGCGTTCGGACGCGACGGTGGCGACCTGCGGGTCCTGGGCCTCGACGTCGGCGACGGGCGTCGCGAGGGCGAGGGCCGAGACGAGTTGCCAACCAATGGTGGTGCGCCGCATATGGTCTCCTGGTGGTGCGGTCGCTGGGTGATACCCGTCACGGGGCGGGTGTTCCGTGGGTTCCATCGGTGGCGGGCGCCGGGCGGGATCCGGGGCACGTGAACTTCTGGAGTCCGCGGCAGTTCCGTAGTTTCCTCAGGCCCGCTGGACGTCTCGCGCATCGGGAACGGACGTCCGTGTACCAGATCGCGGTGGTGGAGCGCCGCTGAGTCGTCGCGGCCGAGGAGACGCCTGATGTCGAAAGCGCTGGTGGAACACTTCCTGGCGGCGATCGCGTATCGCACGCAGAAGGCGCTGCGTGATGCGCCGGCGGAGTATCCGGGGTTCCGGGCCGGCGCCGAGGCGCGGGCGCCGGTCGAGATCCTCAGGCATATGACCAGCGTACTCGGCTATGCGCGCACGTTCAAGGTCGGCGGCAGCTATCCGATGAAGCCGGATCCGCTGCCGGATTTCGCGAGCGAGCAACGGCGCTTCCACGAGATGCTCGCGTCCGTCCGCGACAGCCTCGATGCCGACGGCGCGCTGGGTTCGCTGACGCCGCAGCAGCTGCTCCAGGGTCCGCTGGCGGACGTGATGACGCACGTCGGCCAGTTGGCGATGCTGCGCCGTCTCGCGGGCGCGCCGGTGGCCCCGGAGGACTTCATCTTCGCGGACGTGCGCGCCGATCGGCTCGACGTGGACCAACCGGCGCCCGCGCGTCCCGACGAGCACTGGCCGGAGCGGCCGCGCTGAGCTGACACCGCGCGGCGATCCGCGCCGTAGGATGCGCGACCCCCACCGGAGACGGCGATGGAAGAGTTCAAGGTCAGCGGCGCGAAGCTTCTCGAGAAGGTGAAGTCCCTCATCAAGGAGGGCAACGTGCGTCGCATCGTCCTGCGCAATCCGCAAGGGCGCGTGCTGATGGACGTGCCGCTGAACGCGGGGATCGCCGCGACGGCGCTGTTGCCGCTCTGGGCGGCGATCGCGAGCGTCGCCGTACTCGCGACGGATTACACGATCCTCGTCGAGCGCGACGGTAGTTCGACGAATCCTTGACAGTCTCCGGACCGTGATGGCGGTCACACCGCGCACACGCGCGCGGTGTACATCATTTATCATCCCATTGCATCGGTCGCCTGCGCGACCGGACTCACCCTGCATTCCACGGAATCCCAATGATTGCATCCTTGCGTTCCCGCGCGATCCTGGCGCTCACGGTCTTCGCGCTCGCCGCCTGCGGCGACGAGACGGCACTCCCCACGGACCTTTCGACGGCCGAAACGACGGAGGACATCGAGATCACGACGGCGGCGTTCGAGACGCCGGCGACGACGTCGCTGGTGGATCTCGGCGTCTCGATTGACGACGCGCTGATCGCTGCGGGCGGCGCCCCGACGCTGTCCTCGGTCGTCGCGGCGGGCCCGATGGCGCCGGCGCCCTCGCGCAACATCATCGAGCGCGTGGAGCAGGCGACGACGGACGCGGACGCGTCGCTGCCGGCGTCCGTGCTCGGCAAGACCTTCGAGTGGAATCTCGTCTCCGGCGGTTATGAGATCACGGAGCGCGCGGGCGCGCCGGAGAACGGCGTGGCCTTCATCCTGTACACGATCGACGAGAACACGTTCGAGCCGGCGGACCCGCTGGTCGAGGTCGGCGTCGTGACGATCACGCAGGGCGGCACGCAGGCGAGCCCCACGGCCACGCTGACGGTGCGCAACCTCGGCGGCCAGACGGTGTTCACGTACACGGCGACGCGCGGCGGCACGGCGTCGGTGCCGTCGTTCAGCATCTCCGGCTCGGCGGGTCTCGGCCCCAATGCCGCGACCTTCTCGCTCACGGTCGGCATCAACCTGATCAACCAGAACGTCACCGCGGTGTGGCGCACGGAAGTGCCGGCGCGCTCGCTGACGACGCGCACGACGCTCGGCATCAACCCGAACACGGACGTCATCTCGCTGACCGGCGTGATGCAGCGCGGCCTGCGCAAGGTGGAGATCGGCGGCACGTTCGATGCCTTCCTGGGCGGTCAGCTTACGGTCAAGGTGGGCAACAAGACCTTCGCGCGCATCACGCTCGACACTGAGTCCGGCGTGACGATCACCAATCCGGATGGCGAGCCGCTCACGCCCGAAGAAGAGGCGACGCTGGAGCTCATCTTCCGCTGGTTCGAGTCGTCGATGACCTGGTACAGCGCGCTGCTCGACCCGGTGTACACGGCGCTCGGCGTCGAGTGATCGTCGCCGCATAGCGAAACCCCCGCGGCCGCGGGGGCGTAGGCCGAGTTGTCCTCTGAACAAACCCTCTGGGGACCCGGGCTGTCAGAATCCTGACACCCTGCGGTCCCCAGATCGTTTTTTTCCCCTTCGGTCTCGCTATGCGACAGCTCACCCTCGCGTTCCGGATGCTCCGCAAGACGCCGTTCGTCACGGCGGTGGCGGTGCTCTCCCTGGCTCTCGGCATCGGCGCGAACGCGGCCATCTATTCGCTGTTCGATCAACTGCTGCTGCGGGCGCTGCCGGTGCCGAACGCGCACGAGCTGGTGAACCTCGCGGCCCCGGGCCCGATGCCCGGCAGCACGAGCTGCAACCAACAGGGCGACTGCGAGGAGATCTTCTCGTATCCGATGTATCGGGATCTCGAGAAGTCGCAGACGGTGCTCGCCGGCATCGCCGCGAGCCGGCTGTTCGGCGCAAGCCTCTCGATTGACAACGAGCCGAGCGTGGGCGAAGGCGCCTGGGTCTCCGGGACGTTCTTCCAGACGCTCGGCGTGTCGGCGGCGCTCGGTCGGACGATCGGGCCCGACGACGATCGCATTCCCGACGGCCACGATGTGGTCGTGCTCAGCCACACGATCTGGCGCGATCGCTTCGGCGCGCGGCCCGACGTCGTCGGCTCGACGATGGTCGTGAACGGGCGGACGATGGAGATCCTCGGCGTGCTGCCCGCGTGGTTCGAGGGCGCGACGAAGGGGTCGCGACCGCTGGTGTACGTGCCGATGGCGATGCGCTGGGCGTTCTCGACCAGCGGCTATCGCGGCTATGAGAACCGGCGCGACTACTCGCTCTACCTGTTCGGCCGGCTCAAGCCGGGCACGACGCTGGAGTCCGCGGCGGCCGGGCTGAACGCGCTCTACCAGCCGATCCTCGCCGAGGTCGAGGCCCCGTTGCAGACGGGGATGAGCGAGACGACGATGGAGCGCTTCAAGGCCAAGAAGATCCTGCTGGAGCCGGGCGGGCGCGGCCAGAGCGACATCCAGGGCGAGGCACGCACGCCGCTGATGCTGCTCTTCGCCATCACCGGCACGGTGCTGCTCATCGCCTGCGCGAACGTCGCGAACCTGCTGCTGGCGCGCGGCGCGAGCCGCTCGACGGAAATGGGCGTGCGTCTCGCGCTCGGGGCCTCGCGCAAGCAGCTGCTCACGCAGCTGATGACGGAGTCGCTGGTCCTGGCCGTGTTCGGCGGGTTCGTGAGCCTCATCGTCGCCAAGTGGACCTTGGCCGGCATCGCCAGCTTCCTGCCGCCGGAGGCCGTGGCGGCGATGAACTTCACGGTGGACGGCCGCGTGATGGCGTTCGCGGCGGGCTTGGCGATCGTGACCGGCTTCCTGTTCGGCCTGTATCCGGCGCTGCAGAGCACGAGGTCCGACCTCATCGCCACGATCCGGGCGGGTGCGGGGCAGATTGCCGGCGGGCACAGCTCCTCGCGCCTGCGCGGGGCGCTGGTCACCGTGCAGATCGCGCTCTCGATGGCGCTGCTCGCGTCGGCGGGGCTGTTCGTGAAGTCGCTCGCCGCGGTGTCCAAGGTGGACATCGGGCTCACCGTGGATGATGTCGTGACCTTCAGCACGTCGCCTGGCCGCATCGGCTACGACACGCTGCGGGCCGGGGTGTTCAACCGGCGCCTCGAGGAGGAGCTGAAGACGCTCCCCGGCGTGACGGGCGTGACGTCCTCGATGGTGCCGCTGCTGGCCGGGAGCAACTGGGGTACGGACGTGCACGTGCAGGGCTTCGAGTGCGGGCCGGACACCGACTGCAATTCGCGCTACAGCGAAGTGGGGCCGGACTTCTTCTCGACGATGGACGTGCGGATGATCGCCGGGCGCGACATCTCGGCGTCGGACATCGCCGGCGCCACGCAGGTGGCGGTGGTGAACGAGGCCTTCGCCGAGAAGTTCAACCTCGGGCGCGACGCGGTCGGCAAGTTTATGTCGGAGAGCGGCAGTGATACGCTCGACGTCCTCATCATCGGGCTCGTGCCGAACATCGGCTACTCCGACGTGAAGTCCGAGCGTCCGCAGCCGGTGTTCTACACGCCGTGGCGCCAGGATACGCGCACGTCCTATATGAACTGGTACGTGCGGACCTCGCTGCCGCCGGAGCAGTTGCTCGGCCAGCTGCCGGCGCTGCTCAAGCGCATCGATCCGGCGCTGCCGATGGAAGACCTGAAGACGATGCCGCAGCAGATCCGCGAGAACGTGTTCCTCGACCGGATGATCAGCATCCTGGCGAGCGCCTTCGCGGTGCTGGCGACGTTGCTGGCCGCGGTGGGACTCTACGGCGTGATGGCCTATTCGGTCACGCAGCGCACGCGGGAGATCGGCGTGCGGATGGCGCTGGGCGCCGATGCGGGGCAGGTGCGTGGGCTCGTGCTGCGGCAGGTGGCGTGGATGCTGGCCATCGGCGGGGCGGTGGGCCTGGCGGCGGCATTTGCGCTCGGCCGGGCGGCGCAGTCACTTCTATGGGAGATTGAGCCGTACGATCCGCTCGCGCTCGGAATCTCCGTGCTGCTGTTGTCCGTAGTGGCGTTGGGAGCCGGGTATCTCCCGGCCCGCCGCGCCTCGCGCGTGGATCCGATGCAGGCCCTTCGTTACGACTGACCGAGTTCAATGGACATCGTTCGCACTCCCCCCAAGCGCACGGGCCGTAAGGTCGCCATCGGCGGCGGCATCGCGGCCGTCGCCATCCTGACGATCGCCGTCGCCCAGCTCGACCCGGCGGTGCCCACCGTGGCCCGTGCCGGCGTCATCATCGATTCCGTCCGCCGCGGCGACATCACCCGCGAGGTGCGCGGGCCGGGTTCGCTGGTGCCAGAGCAGATCCGCTGGATTACGGCACAGGCCTCGGCCCGCGTCGAGCGCCTGTACGTGCAGTCCGGCGCGTCGATGGGTTCGGGGCAGCTGATCCTCGAGCTGTCGAACCCGGACCTGCAGATCCAGACGATGCAGGCCGAGCAGCAGGTGCGGCAGGCGGAGATCGACCTGCTCAACCTGCGCACGAACCTGCGCAGTGCGCTGCTCACGCAGGAAGGCGTGGTGGCCTCGACGCGCACGCAGTACGTGAGCGCCATCCAGGAGGCGCAGGCCGCCGATTCACTGGTGAAGCGCAACCTCGTCAGCGAGTTCGACCTGCGGAACCGTCGCGCGCAGGCCGAGGAGATGACAACGCGCCTGCGCATCGAGCAGGAACGGCTGCAGCTGATGAACGCGGCCATTGATAGCCAGATCGCCGTGCAGGCGGGGCAGGTGGAGCAGCTGCGGGCCATCGCCGCCAACCAGCAGGCGCGGTTGCGTTCGCTGACCGTGCGCGCGCCGGACGCCGGCGTGCTGCAGGAGCTGGACCTCGAGCTCGGCCAGTGGGTCCCGGAAGGCACGGCGCTGGCCAAGGTCGTGCAGCCGGGCCGGTTGAAGGCCGAGCTGCGGATCCCAGAGTCGCAGGCCAAGGACGTGGCGATCGGCCAGCCGGCCAGCGTGGACACGCGCAACGGCATCGTGCGGGGCCGCGTGGCCCGCAAGGATCCGTCGGCGGTCGGCGGCTCGGTGCTCGTGGACATCGCGCTCGAAGGGCCGCTGCCGGCTGGTGCCGTACCCGACCTCAGCGTGGACGGCACGATCCAGGTGGCGCAGATGAACGGCGTCCTCTACACGGGGCGCCCCGCGGTCGGGGCCGCCAGCGGGATGGTGACGATGTTCAAGCTGGAACCGGGCGGCGACTACGCCGTACGGGTGCAGGTCGAGTTGGGCCGCAGTTCGGTGAACACCATCGAGATCCTGCGCGGTCTCGAACCCGGCGACCGCGTGGTCCTGTCGGATATGACCCAGTACGCGAACGTGGATCGCGTACGCATCAAGTGAGGCTGGAGATGACGACGTTGATCCGGATGGAAGGCATCAAGAAGGTCTTCACCACGGATGAGGTCGAGACGCACGCGCTCTCCGACATCCACTTCTCGATCACCAAGGGCGAGTACGTGGCGATCTCGGGTCCGTCGGGTTGCGGCAAGACGACGCTGCTCTCGATTCTCGGCCTGCTCGACGCCCCCTCGGGCGGCGTGTACGAACTGGCGGGCCATCGCGTGGAGACGCTGTCGCCGGCCGACCGCGCCCGCGTCCGCAACCGGCAGATCGGCTTCATCTTCCAGGCCTTCAACCTGATCGGCGACCTCACCGTCGCGGAGAACGTCGAGCTGCCGCTGACGTACCGCGAGGATATGAGCGCCAGCGAGCGCAAGGACCGCGTCGCCAAGGCGCTCGAGCGCGTGGGGATGAGCCACCGCGCCAAGCACTTCCCGGCGCAGCTCTCCGGCGGCCAGCAGCAGCGCGTGGCCGTGGCCCGCGCGGTGGCCGGCGACCCGGCCATCCTGCTCGCCGACGAGCCGACGGGTAACCTCGACTCCAAGAACGGCGAGGCCGTGATGGCGTTGCTGCAGGAGCTGCACGGCCAGGGCAGCACGATCTGTATGGTCACGCACGACCACCGCTACGCACAGCACGCGTCGCGCGAGGTGCACCTGTTCGACGGCAAGGTGGTGGAGCCGGCGATGATGGGCGCGGCCTGAGCGCGCGTCGCTGAGAACCTGAGAGGGGCGCGCGAGCTGGCTTGCGCGCCCCTTCTTTTTCCCTCGAGGTCATCGTGGAATCGCTTTTCTTCGACATCCGCTACGCACTGCGGTCGCTGGCGCGTACACGTGGGTTCACGCTCGTCGCCATCCTGACGGTGGCGCTGGGCATCGGCGCCAACACCGCGATGTTCAGCGTGGTGAACGGCGTGCTGCTGCGGCCGTTGGAGTACCGCGAGCCGGACCGCCTGATGTTCCTCGCCAGCAAGTTCCCGGGACTCGGCTTCGACAAGTTCTGGATTTCGCCGCCGGAGTACTTCGAGCTGGCCGAGCGGAGCCGCTCCTACGAGCGCCTCGCGGCGTTCAACGGGAATCCGGGCACGACGAGCATCCTCTACGGCGACGCCGCGCTGCGCGTGCAGTCGCGCGGCGTCACGCCCAACCTGTTCGCGACGCTCGGCGTGCTACCGGCACTCGGATCGGCCTTCGACTCCGCAGACGGCCTGCCGGGCGCCGAGCCGGTCACGATCCTCTCGCACGAACTGTGGCAGCAGCTGTTCGGCGGGAGCCCCGACGCCATCGGGCGGCAGGTGATGGTGAACGGCGTGTCCGCGCGCGTGGTCGGCGTGATGCCGCCCGGCGTGCGGCTCAACGACGCCGTCATCGACGTGTGGAACCCGCTGCCGCTGGATCCGGCGAACCGGCAGAATCGCGGCTCGCACTTCCTGCACGTCGTCGGGCGATTGGCGCCAGGCGTGTCGCAGGCCGGTGCCGAGGCGGAGTTGCGTGATCTGGTGGCGGGCTGGGCGCAGGTGAACCCGGACACGCACGTGCCCTCGCCCGATGGCCACCCGCTGTTCCTCACCGCGCTGCAGGACACGATCGTCGGGCCGATCCGGCCCGCGCTGCTGTTGCTGCTCGGCCTGGTGGGCTTCGTCCTGCTGATCTCCTGCGCCAACGTCGCGAACCTGCTGCTCGTGCGGGCACAGGCGCGGGAGAAGGAGATCGCGGTGCGCACGGCGATGGGCGCGGCGCGCAGTCGGCTGCTGCGGCAGTTCCTGACCGAGGGCCTCGTGCTGTCGTTCGTGGGCGGCGCACTCGGCGTGGTGATCGGCGTCGTCGGCCTGAAGGGCTTGCTGCTGGTGGCGCCGGAGGGCATTCCGCGGCTGGCCGACGTGCGGCTCGACGGCCGCGTGTTGCTGTTCTCGCTCGGCGTGTCGGTGCTGACGGGCGTCGTGTTCGGATTCGCGCCGCTGCTGCACACCGGGATGCGCCGGCTTGGGCTGGCGCTCCGCGAAGGCGGGCAGCGCACGACGGCCAGTGCGGCGCAGCGCCGCGTGCAGCGGGCCCTCGTCGTCTCGGAGCTGGCGTTGGCGGTGACGCTGGTCGTGGGCGCCGGGCTGATGCTGCGCAGCTTCGACGCGTTGCGGCGCACGGATCCCGGGTTCGACACGAGCAACCGCCTCACGCTGCAGGTGTTCCTGCCGGCGGCGCAGTATGCCGGCGGTCCGGAGCTCACGTCGGTGACGGAGCGGCTGCTCGCGGCGATGCGCGAGGTGCCGGGCGTGACTGCAGCCGCGGCGATGACCGGCTTGCCGCCGCTGCGCAACGTCAATGCGAACGACACCGAATTCGAGGGATTGTTGCCGCCGCCAGACGGCCCGCCGCAGAACGTGGACTTCTACCAGTTCGTCTCGACCGACTACTTCCGGACGATGGGGATCGGTCTCGCTGCTGGCCGCGGCTTCGAGTCCATTGACCGTGCTGGCGCAGCGGGGGTGGTGCTCATCAACGAGCGTCTCGCCGAGGTGTTCTATCCTGGGCAGGATCCCATCGGCCGCCGGCTGCGGCCGCCCGGCCCGCCCGATGCCCCGTGGTTCACGATCGTCGGCGTGGTGAAGGACGTGAAGCAAGGCGGCATCGAGGCGGCGACGGGCACGGAACTGTACGTCCACTTGCCGCAGTTCCCCGCGCGCACGCTCAACTTCGTGTTGCGCGGGTCGGGCGATCCGACGGCGCTCCTGCCGGCCGTGACGGCGGCGGTCCGCGGCGTGGATCCGACGCTGCCGATCGGGATGCCGCGCACGATGGATGCCGTGGTGGGACAATCGCTGGCGCGGCCGCGGTTCCTGACGATCCTGCTGGGGTGCTTCGCGGCCATCGCGTTGGGGCTCGCGGCGGTGGGCACTTACGGCGTGATGGCGTTCACGGTGGCGCAGCGCACGCAGGAGGTGGGCGTGCGGATGGCGCTCGGCGGACAGCCCGCGAGCGTCGTGCGGCTGGTGTTCCGGCAGTCGTTCGGCGTGGCGTTGCTTGGCATCGCGGTCGGCGTCACCGGTGCACTCGCGCTCACGCGGTTGATGCAGGGTCTGCTCTATGGGATCTCGGCGACGGATGTCTGGTCGTATGTCGTCGCGGTCGCGGTGCTCGCGAGCGTGTCCGGAGCGGCCTGCCTGATTCCATCGATCCGCGCGGCGCGCGTGGATCCGGCGCAGGCGTTGCGCGAGTAGCGCGGATTGCGCGCAAGCACGGCTGGGCTCTCGGATTAAGAGTTGGTGAAGGGCGCGCAAGGAATCTTGCGCGCCCTTCGCGTTTGCCGGATGCTAGGCGCGAACCGCTGCGGAGGATGCGATGCGCGTGTGGCGAGTGGGCGTGCTGGTGGTGCTGGTGGCGCAGTCGGCCTGCAGCGGAGCGGGCGATGCGGCGGCTGACGGCGTCATGGACCACGTCGGTGATGCGGACGATTACGCGGCACTGGCGACGCAGACCCTGCAGCCCGAGGGTCCGCTCTGCGTGCGCGGTGCACAGGCCTGCGAGGTGCCGCCGTCGGCCGGCGGTGTCGTGACGCCCGAGGGCGATGCGTTGGTGCGCGTGGTGGGTGGACGCGCAGGCCAAGTCGTACTCGTGCGTGCGGGGAGCGACAGTGCCGTGGCGTTCGGGCGTGAAGGCGCGGGGCCGGGCGAGTATCGCGCGCCGGTCGAGATTGACCTCGACAGCGCGGGGAACGTGCACGTGTTCGATCTCTTCACGCGTCGCCTGCTGCGCTTCGCGCCCGATGGAACGCCCGCGGCGACGGGCGTGGCCCAGCTGCCGCCGGCGCCGCATCCGGTGATGCGATTCGTCGGCGGCGAGATGTGGATGCTCTCGGCCGAGAACCCCGGTGCGAAGGGAGACACCCTCCCGACCTTCGTGTACGCGCTGACGGACGCCGCGGCCGCCCAACGGCACGCGGTGGATCTACGGCTCGAGTCGTATGGGCTCGCGGAGTTTCGCCCGATGGGGGTCACCTTCGGGGCGACGCCACAGCTCGCGTTCGGGCGCGATGGCCGCTTGGTGTATACCGCCGCGGCGACGGCTGAGCTCGCCGTGTATGCTGCCACCGGGCGTCTTGCCGCGCGGGGAGGCTTCCGTCGCGAGGGCCGGCCCGTGACCGAGGCCGATGTGGAGGCCGCAGTCGCCCGCCAAATGCGCGCCCTCCCGCCGGGCCAGATGCGCGATCAAATCGTGGAGCGGATGCGCCAGTCGGCCCCACGGCATCCTGGCGTGACCCAGCTGGTCGTGATGGCCGACGGCGGCGTGTGGGCGCGCGAGGCGCCGGACGCCGACACCGATTCGGTGGCCTGGCTCGTGTACTCCGCCGAGCTGGAGCCGCAGGCACGCGTGCGGATGGGCGTGGACGACCGTCCCGTCGGCGTGCATAGCGGCCGTGTGCTGGTCGCGCGCAGCGGGGACGAGGAGGCGAGCACCGGCTACTGGTGGATGCGCCCGCGCTGACGCCCCTCGCCAAACGCTCGGCTTGGGTGCAGCGTAGAGGGCGCAACGGCGGGTCCCCTCAACGCTCACCCCGAGGTCTGTGTATGCGTGTTGCCTTGCTGCGATTGGTTCCGGTGGTCCTTCTCCTCGCGGCGTGCGGTGGCGCGGCCGGTACGTCGGGGGCCTCGAGTGCGGGCGCGGCTCCGGCTGCGGTGCGTGGCCCAAGCGCCGAGGAACTCGCCGCCATCGCGCGCGGGGACTCGCTCTTCAACACGGGTGCCTGCCAGCGCTGTCACGGCCAGAAGGGCGTCGGTGCGCAGAACGGCCCAAGCCTCGTGAACGGCCCCTGGCTGCACGTGGACGGCTCGCCGTCGCAGATCGCGGCGCTGATCATCAACGGCGTGCCGCGCGAGGCGATCACCGACTCGACGCGGCGCTTCCCGATGCGCGCGCGCGGCGGCCCGATGAACCTCACGGACGCACAGGCGCAGGACCTCGCCGCGTATGTGGTCGCCATTTCGCGCGCCAAGACGGCGCGCTGACTCCTCACGGGATGGTGTGATGTCGAAGCTCTCACGAATCGCGACGCGGCTGCTCGGCTCCGCGGCGTTGCTCGCCGCGATGCTGTCTGCCGCCTCGCCGCTCGCGGCCCAGGCGCGCAATGCGCGGATGGCGCCGCCGTCGCCGAACGCGGTCAGCGAACTGCGCGACACGGTGCTGGTGTTCGGCCAGGACCGCGGTGCGTTGCTGCGCCGCTGGACCGTGCCGTATTCGCCGGACCGCGCGGCGCGGATGCGCACGTTCTACACCGACTGGCGCGCGCGCCTGCAGCGCATCGACTTCAACCGTCTCTCGCAGGAAGGCAAGATTGACTACCTGCTGCTCGACAACCGGCTGCGGCAGGAGCTGGACCAACTGCAGCGCGACGAGCGGCTCGCGGCGGAGATGCGGCCCTACGTGCCGTTCGGCGCGACGGTCGCCGGCTTCGAGGAGGCACGCCGTCGCTTCGAGACCCCCGACGGTCAGCTGACCGGCCGCGCGCTGGCCGATATGGCGAAGCAAATCGACTCGCTCACCAAGGCCGTGCGCGCCCGCGCGCCGCAGAGCGCGCAGATCCCGCGGGCCGAGCGCATCGTCGGCCTGCGTACCGTCGAGTACCTCGGCGACCTGCAGTCGCAGCTGCGCAACTGGCATCGCTTCTCGGCCGGCTACGATCCCGAGTTCTCGTGGTGGACGGCGGATCCGTTCCGGCGCGTGAACGAGAACCTCGTCGCCTACCAGCGGGCCATCCGCGAGGTGGTGATCGGGCAGAAGCAGGGTGAGGAGGAGCCGATCATCGGCGACCCGATCGGCGAGCGTGGCGTGATTGCCGACCTTGGCTTCGAGATGATCGCCTACACGCCGCAGGAACTGCTGGCGCTGGCCGAGAAGGAGTTCGCGTGGATCGAAGCCGAGCAGCGGAAGGCGGCGCGCGAGATGGGCTTCGGTGACGACTGGCGCGGAGCGCTGGAGAAAGTGAAGCAGGCCTACGTGCCGCCCGGCGACCAACCGG